>JBEIHR010000006.1:0-44694 GCA_040381195.1 Rubricoccaceae bacterium | reverse complement strand
GTCGCTTAGCGCTGGCAGGGTGATGGTGAGTTCGGCTACATCACCTTCACCTGCAGTCCCCGTGAACCACTCCGGTAGATCCAGCCCCGCAGCTGCTAGTACTGCCTTGGGGTCGGCAAGGAAACGTTCCCGCGCATCCGCATCCGTCACCGCCGGGACAAGTGCTGCCAAAAAGCCTTGAGCATCCATGACTCCTCCTGTCGTTGCCGGTCACGGTAGCAGTGCAGACCGCCCCCGGGGGCCTCACCGAAGTGAGGAGCCTGCCTCGGGGGCGGTCCATCCCTTACCCACTGCGCGGAGGAGACGCGCACGCCTGACGCGGACCGAATCCCGTCAGGACGACTGTCAGGCCGTGATGCCGCTGGCCTTGACCACTGCGGCGTTCATCGGGGCGGTGTCGGAGGTGGCGGCGACTATCCACCGGGTCAGCAGTTGGTCACCTTCGATGACTACACAGAACCAATTTGTGCAGTCGTGGTTCCCCCGGGGTAGTGCGCCCTTCACTCCGGCTTCGACGCGGCTCAGGGAGTTGCCTACCCGACTGTGAAGTGAATGCGAAAGAGCTAGAAGGGTAGTGCTGAGCACTAGGCCTGCGGACTCGGAACCAAGTCAGAGACTTCTCTCGGTGACACGGCATCAAGGCTGACCGTCTCGGTCCACCCTCCCTGCGGCATCAGATCGCGAGGGACAAAAGGAGGCAGACTCAAATCCTCCCGCAACCATGTCAGGACTCTCGCCTCGGCAGAGTACGCATCTTGACCTGACTCGAAACTCCACATCGAAAGAACCTGCCAGCCTCGGCTCGTGTGTTGATGCAGGCGGCCGGAATCCTTCCGGCTAACACCAACCTTGCGAATGTCGCTACGCGAGATTCATGTGAACCCGTGACACAATGGCAAATACCAAAGGAAAGATCGGGTGGGCGATACAGGAATCGAACCTGTGACCTCTTCCGTGTCAAGGAAGCGCGCTAGCCCCTGCGCCAATCGCCCATCGAGGTGGAGACGGGATTTGAACCCGTGTACACGGCTTTGCAGGCCGTTGCCTCGCCTCTCGGCCACTCCACCATGAGGTTCGTTGCCCCTCCGAGCGGACGACGGGACTCGAACCCGCGACCCTCACCTTGGCAAGGTGATGCGCTACCAACTGCGCTACGTCCGCAATGCCCCCAGTGGGGGGTCCTAACGATAGCCGACGAGGGACAATTCCCCTGGAGCAGCCCTGAGTCGAACTCGGGGGCAGGATTGCGCCATGCGATCTGAGGCGCTCGCCCACGTGGGGGGACTCTGGGCGCACGATCTGGTGGAAGTGGCACGTGATCCGGCCGCCATGGAGTCCGGTGGCCGCTGGGCTGTCGTGATTCCCTACGACGGGGCACCTGTCTTCGCCCGGTTCGCCCGGTGGACTCCCGAGTCGCCACGCCTCGAGTCACGTGCCTGGTCCTGTGGCGAGACATGGTCCACGTCGCTCGATGAGGAGTCCTACGTCGCAGGAGTGCGTCGGATCCAGGAGTACATCGCCGCCGGCGACGTGTACCAGGTGAATCTCTGTCGAGTTCTATCCACCGAGGCAGATGGCGACATCGCGGCGCTGCACGAGGCATTGATGGGTGAGAACCCTGCACCGCATCAGGGGCTCGTCTCGATCCCCGAGGTGGACCTCCACGTGGTCACAGCCAGCCCGGAGCTCTTCCTGCGTCGACGTGGATCCAGCCTGTTCACCAGTCCCATCAAGGGAACGGCGTCGAGTCGGGAGTCCCTCCGCGAGAAGGACATTCCCGAAAACATCATGATCGTCGATTTGATGCGCAACGACCTGGCGCGTGTCGCAATCACCGGCAGCGTCCGAGTCCCCGAACTCCTTCGAGTGGAGCAGCACCCTGGCCTCGTGCACCTTGTCTCGGACGTGACGTGCGAGATCAGCGACGCGATCACCTGGGAGCAGATCCTGGCGGCGACCTTCCCGCCGGGGTCGGTCACCGGGGCCCCCAAGTCCTCGGCTCTGCGCATCATTGACGAGTGCGAACCGGTGTCGCGTGAGGTCTACTGCGGGGCAATCGGGTGGATCGATGCCGACCGCCGGGAAGCGGAGCTGGCAGTCGCAATCCGAACGTTCTGGATCCGGGAGGGGGTTCTGAGGTTCGGGACCGGTGCGGGCATCACGTGGGGATCGGACCCGGGCGGCGAATGGCGTGAGACCGAACTGAAGGCGCACCGGCTCTGCGCCGTGGCATCGACCGCACGGAATCGACGCGCATTGGCGGCCACGCCGTGAGTGCATGGGTATCGACC
Organism: Rubricoccaceae bacterium; assembly: GCA_040381195.1. Lineage (GTDB taxonomy): Bacteria > Actinomycetota > Actinomycetes > S36-B12 > S36-B12 > VGCC01. Next base: position 42,403 of record JBEIHR010000006.1, on the reverse strand, counting down.
GCCGGGGGCCTCATCAATACTGGTGGGGCAACCGTCTCGATCTTCGATCACGGAGTCACCGTGGGCGACGGCGTGTTCGAGACGATCCTCGTGCGTGACGGACAACCGGTCGCGCTCACTCGTCACCTGCGGCGCTTGGAGCGCTCGTGTTCGATCCTGGGACTGGCCTTTCCGGGCCACGGGGCGATCGCCTCGGCGGTTGATGCGGTCATTGCGAGTGAGGAGCACGCGAGGGTGTTGGGTCGGCTTCGCGTCACGATCACCGGTGGGAGTGGCCCCTTGGCGAGTGACCGCGGGGGACAGGCGCCCACGTGGTTCGTTGCTCTCGCTGAGACCACCCCCTGGCCCGACACCACCACCGCGATCGTGGTTCCCTGGCGACGCAATGAGAACTCACCTGTGACCGGTGCGAAGACCACCTCGTACGCCGAGAACGTCGTAGCGCTCCAGTGGGCCCAGGGCCAGGGCTTTTCCGAGGGACTATTCCTCAACACGCGGGGGGAAGTCTGCGAGGGAACGAGCACCAATGTTTTCGTGGTCAGTCGCGGCGGCGTGTTCACTCCACCCCTGACGAGCGGTTGTCTTCCAGGCATCACGCGTGAGCTCGTCTTGGAATGGACGGATGCCCAGGAACGGAACCTCACCGAGACCGACGTCCTGGCAGCCGAAGAGATATTCCTGACATCCAGCACACGTGATGTGCATCCGGTCGTGCGACTGGGGTCGACCTGGGATCGCAACGGTGTGGGCCCGGTCACGGCCGATATTCGTCAGGCCTTCGCGATGGAGATGCTCAAGAACTCCGACCCCGAATGACCGAGGGCCCCCGGAAATCCGGGGGCCCTCGGTCATCTAGTCCTATCGCACTGTGTATGTCCGTGCGGTCTGGAATGGGTTCCATTGGCCCGGAACGCCGGGCGCGCGTCCGGTGACCGTGCAGGTTCCACGTTGGAGCATCCGAAGGGTCACCGCACCGCTACTCGGGTACAGCAGTCGGCAGACAGAGCGGCTGTTCTTCCGCACGGTCCATTGAATGTTTTGCCCGGCATTTGTGTCCTGCTGCTGAGGGCTCTCCAGCACCAGTACGCGACCCGCACGCACGGTTCGTGACGCCGGCGCTGCGAGTGTCGCGGTCTGTGTGCCGGGAATCAGATTCACGGTGTACCCGAAGGTGATCGGACCGTACCCGTTGCCGCCGTTGGTGCTGGCCTTCAGGTTGCACGCACCACTACCCGTGGGGACGCTGATCGTCAGACCCGAGATAGCGCATGGGCCCGTCTCCGAGAGAGTCACCGGGGAGCCGGAGAGGCTGCTCGCCTGGAACGTGAAGTTTGAGCCGTTGCCCAACGTGTAGGTCCCGTTCGGAGCCCACGGTCCGAACCCTGGCTGGACCAACGTGATGCTGTCGAACTGCGCCGGTCCCGCGATAACGGTCACAACTTCAGAGGTCGAACCTGAGCCACCCTGATTTGTCGTGTAGTTCGCTCCCAAGGTGATCTGACCCGCCGTCGTCGGCGTCCACTGGAAAGTAGCAACGCCATTGACAAGTGGGATAGACGCGCTGATGGGCGCACCATTCACCGTGAATCCGACCGAACCTTGCGTGCTGGCCGGGGCGACCGTCGCCCTCAGTGTGACGGGAACACCCTGGTTTATGGTCGGCGGGGCCTGGATCGAGATGGTGCCGCCGCTTGGTGTCGCGATGATCGAGTCCTGCGCCGAGGTCGATCCGTTCGCGAAGGTCCCACCGGCAGGCTGGAAAGTCGCAATGAAGAAGTACGTACCTGTGCTCGGGGGTGTCCAGCGCCAATACGCGTATGCCTGACCCGGGACCGGGCCGTTGATGGAGCCCGGTGCAAGGCCCATCGTGATGATCGTTCCTCCATTGGCATCACGCACAATCACATTGCCCGTTGGCGTGAATTGACTGGGGCTCGACGAGCTGACAGTGACGTTGATCTGTGTCGGAACACCAACCTGAGCAGTATTTGGTGAACTCACGACCGTGGTCGTGGGGACCGAACTAACGGTCAGGGTCGCAGTCGGGGTGCTCGTCCCATCCGGGAGTTGGGCGTAGATGCTGACGTTCCCTGGGTTTGCGGGAGTGGTGTAGGAGAACGAGAGGGTGGGGTTGCCGAGGGCACCGACCGATTGGGTGCCGATTGCGGCATTGTTGGCGAACACGGTCACCTGACCGCCGCTCGACACGACATTGCTCACCTGAATGGTCACCGGCTGGGAAACCCAGGCGGTGCTCGGAACGCTGAGGTTGGCTGAATCTGCCCGCGCCGATGGGGCTGCTGTCACGAGCGCTGATGCCGCGAGCGCGAAAATCGCGAGGGCGCTCGCAAATCGTCTGCGGTGGAGTTCTGCTGAGCTGATCATCGACTTCCATTCTGACGAGGGGATAGGAACTCTGCTCGTCACGGTACCCCCGAAGGCAGGGCAAACGCGGGAAGCGGGAGAGCTCCGAGCGTGCCGTGAGGAGAGGGTGCGTGCAGCCCCTGGGGTATCGTGCCCACCCCGAGGGCGATTGGCTCAGTGGTAGAGCGCTCGCTTCACACGCGAGAGGTCACTGGTTCGAACCCAGTATCGCCCACGTCCACCTACCCGGAGGTGCCATGACCACCGCGATGGACCTCGTGGGTTCCGATCCCGGTGTCGTCGTTGCCCGAGTGAACGGAGCGTTGGTCGATCTGTCCACCACCGTCGCCGAGGGTGACGTAGTAGAAGGTGTGACCGTCGACTCGCCCGAAGGGCTCGCGGTCTTGCGCCATTCCGTGGCCCATGTCACGGCCCAGGCGGTCCAGGACCTGTTCCCCGAGGCCAAGCTGGGCATCGGGCCACCCATCAAGGATGGCTATTACTACGAGTTCGACGTTCCCACGGCCTTCACCCCCGAAGACCTCGCTGCCATCGAGAAGCGCATGGTCGAGATCGTCAAGTCCGGTCAAGAGTTCCGTCGCCGGGTGGTGACGGAGAGTGAGGCAGTCGCAGAACTCACGGGGGAGCCCTACAAGTTGCGTCTCATCGGCAGTGACGGCGGTGCCGAGGTGATGGAGGTGGGCGGATCGGAGCTCACCATGTACGACAACGTCGGGATCAAGGACGGGAAGGTGTGCTGGAGCGACCTCTGTCGCGGACCACATGTTCCGTCAACGAAGTACATCCCGCAGAACGCGTTCAAGGTGATGCGCTCATCCGCGTCCTATTGGCTCGGTGATCAGAGCAATGAGTCTCTGCAGCGCGTATACGGAACGGCCTGGCCTTCCAAGGACGAGCTTCGTGCATACCTGACCTTCCTCGAGGAGGCGGAGAAGCGAGACCACCGGCGCCTAGGTGTCGAGATGGACCTGTTCAGCTTCCCGGAGGAGATCGGTTCGGGTCTGGCGGTGTTCCACCCCAAGGGTGGTGTCGTGCGCAGGGTGATGGAGGACTACTCGCGGCGCCGTCACGAGGAGGCGGGTTACGAGTTCGTCAACAGCCCGCACATCACCAAAGCGGCACTCTTCGAGAAGTCCGGACACTTGGATTGGTACTCCGAAGGCATGTATCCGCCGATGCAACTCGATGGTGAGATAGACGCGGACGGGAACGTGCGCAAGCAGGCGCAGGACTACTACCTCAAGCCGATGAACTGCCCCATGCATAACCTGATCTACGGGGCGCGGGGCCGTTCGTATCGCGAACTGCCGCTGAGGCTGTTCGAGTTTGGCACGGTGTATCGGTACGAGAAGTCGGGCGTCATCCAGGGACTCACGCGCGCGCGGGGATTCACTCAGGACGACGCACATATCTACTGCACCCGTGAGCAGATGGCCGATGAGCTCGATGCCCTCCTCACGTTCGTGCTGGGACTTCTGCGCGACTACGGCCTCACGGACTTCTACTTGGAGCTCTCGACGCGCAACCCGGACAAGAGTGTGGGGAGCGACGAGGTGTGGGCCGAGGCGACAGAGGTGCTGCGTGAGGCAGCCCAGCGCCAGGGCCTGGACCTGGTTCTCGACGAAGGGGGTGCCGCCTTCTACGGACCGAAAATCTCCGTCCAGGCCAAGGATGCGATCGGGCGCACCTGGCAGATGTCCACCATCCAGGTCGACTTCAACCTGCCCGAGCGCTTCGACCTCGAATACCAAGCGGCCGACGGCACGAGGCAGCGGCCCGTGATGATCCATCGGGCACTCTTCGGGTCCATCGAGCGTTTCTTCGCCGTACTGCTGGAGCACTATGCGGGGGCCTTCCCGCCGTGGCTCGCTCCGGTCCAGGTGGTGGGCATCCCCGTGACAGACGCGCACGTCGAGTACTTGAACGATGTTGCGCGGCGACTTCGCGAGTACGGGGTGCGTGTTGAGGTGGACTCCAGTGACGATCGAATGAATAAGAAGATTCGCACTGCTCAGAAGTCCAAGGTTCCGTACATGCTCATCGCGGGAGATGAGGACGCTGCGGCTGGCGCAGTCTCCTTCCGGTACCGGGACGGCTCGCAGAAGAACGGCATTCCGATCGACGATGCGATTGCAGAGATCACCGCGGCGATCAACGCGCGAGTTCAGGTCTGATGTCTACCGCGTGGGAGCGGCTCTACACGCCGCATCGCATGGCCTACCTGCGTGGTGAGGGTAAGCCCGCGCATCACGACGCGGGGGAGGACTGCCCGTTCTGTCGAGCTCCGCAGCAGACCGGGATCGATGACCTCGTCTTCGCGCGAGGCACCCAGGTGTTCGGTGTGTTGAACCTCTACCCCTACAACGCGGGCCACGTGATGATCTGTCCCTACCGCCACGTCGCCGACTACACCGACCTGACCCACGAGGAGGTTGTCGAGGTCGCCGAGTTCACGCAGCGGGCGATGTCGACTCTGCGCCGCGTGTCCCATGCCCAGGGTTTCAACATCGGAATGAATCAGGGGTCGATATCCGGTGCCGGCATCGCCGGGCACCTTCACCAGCACATCGTGCCGCGGTGGGGCGGCGATACGAACTTCATGCCGATCGTCGGCGGTGTCAAAGTGATTCCTCAGTTGCTGGCCGACACGCGCGACCTGTTGATCGAGGCGTGGTCGGTCTAGATGCGTTGACGGCACGTGGACGTGCCGTCGGTAAGTCCGTGAACGTCGATCGGAACCCGGGCCAGGCGTGAGGTGTCACCGACCAGCGTGAAAACCGTCGTTCCGTCCCCCGGCGACTCGCGACTGACGCGCGCATCGGGTATGCGCCGTACGTAGGTATCGACGTCGTCCGTGTAGTCGGTTGGGATCGTGATGGTCACCTCGGTTGAGGGCGTTGTCCCCGCGAGTGGCTCGGCCCAGAACGTGGGGTCGGACTCGGGGACTTCGGCTGTTGCTAAGGCGTCGAGCACGGATGTGACCTCGTGGATTCCGACGCACCCGGATGCTGCGAACCCGAGGACCGGGGTGATGAGGGTGTCCGCGATGGCACGGGGCAAATCGTCACCGCCCACGGCCGCGAGGGTGTCGTGGAGTCGTTCACGTGCCGGTCCGCTCAACTCAACGTGCTCTGGTTCGGTCATGACCGTGCGGGTTGCATCACCGACGTACTCGCGGATCGTTCCCGACCACAGATCAAGAAAGCCCGCGAGGTGATCGTCGTCGGCGAGGACCGGGAGCGTGATCGGTACACATCCGTGGGGATCGAAGAGGCGAGACACCAGCGCGCAGGATTCGTCGAAATCTGCGCGCTCGGCATCCAGCTTGGTCACGACGATCGCCCGCGCCACATGCGCGGCGGCGACCTCACGCCACAGGTAGGCCGTGGGGGCATCGATTCCGTCGGTGGCACCGATCACGAAGACCACTGCCCGTGCGTGTGCAAGGGCTGAGCGCTCCGCCGTCAGATCCCCCGGGTCGATCACGTCCCTGCCGTGGGCGCGAAGGCATCGCGCGAGTTCAGACTTTCCCGAGGACGGCGGCCCTACGAGGACGATCCCGGTTGGATGCGGCATGGCGGCCCACTGTCGCGCACCGGTGCCCTCCGGTGCAAGGGCGCGCGGCGATAGCCTTCCTGAATGCTCGACAACCCGGCGGCACGCCGAGTGTTCCGAGGGGTCATCGAACCCCCGGCACGACTCCTGGTGCGTCTCGGTGTGTCCCCCGACGCGGTCACGATCGCCGGGACCATCGGCGCCATCGTGGTTTCGCTCACCTGTCTCACCACCGGACGCTTCCTCCTCGCCATCGGCCTGTTGCTGATCATCGGGATGAGCGACCTACTCGACGGGACGATGGCCCGACTCTCCGGATCCAGTGGACCGTGGGGGAACTTCCTCGACGCCACCATGGACCGCCTCGCCGACGGGGCGATTTTCGGGAGCATCGCGTTCTGGGGTGCCACAAATGGGAATTGGTGGGTCGCCGGCGGTGCCATCGCCGCGCTCGTGACGGGGCAGGTCACCAGTTACGCCAAGGCGCGAGCGGAGGCAGTGGGCGCGAAGGCCAACGTCGGGATCGCGGAGCGGGCGGAACGGCTGATCCTCCTGGGTCTCGCTGTGCTGTTGACGGGCTTCGGTGTTCCCTACGTCCTCGCCGCAGCGGTGTGGATCATCGCGGTCCTAGGGGTCGTGACGATCATTCAGCGCGTGGTGTTCGTGCGTGGTCAGCTATTGCCGAGGGACCGTCCGTGAATGCGGTAGGAGAATGGGCCTCCACTGCGGGGTTCATGGCGGGATGGCGACTCATCAAGACCTTGCCTCAGGGTGCCTCGTATGCGGCTTTCGACCGCATCGCCGACAACCTCTGGTCGCGCAACAAGGGTGGCGTCGTGCAACTCGAACGCAATCTGCGCCGCGTGCATCCCGAGTACAGCGACGAGCAGCTGCGTGAACTCAGTCGTGAAGGCATGCGGAGCTACATGCGCTACTGGTGTGAGGCATTCCGCCTGCCCACATGGTCGCCGCAGAGGATCACCTCCACCTTCCACATGGAACGTCGCCATCTAATGGACGAAGCGCTCGCATCCGGCAGTGGAGCGGTGATGGTTCCCGGTCATATGGCGAACTGGGATCACGCCGGCGCATGGGGCTGTCTGCGCTACGGAGGTCTCACGACCGTCGCCGAGCGACTCAAGCCGACGAAGTTGTACGAACAGTTCCTGGACTATCGGCAGAAGATGGGGTTCGAGGTTTTGGGACTCGGGGAACCCGATGTCATGCGCACCCTGATCCGTCGCTTGCGTGAGGGTCGCCTCGTGGCCCTCCTCGGCGATCGGGACCTCAGCGGGTCGGGCGTCCCCGTCCAAATGTTCGGCGAGACCGCATCACTCCCCGCGGGTCCGGCATTGCTGAGCATCACAACGGGAGCCCCGTTACATCCCGTGACGATGTGGTTCGACGGCGACATCACCCGGGCGTACACCCACGACCGCATCGAGGTGCCCACGGGTCTCGATCGCGACGCCGCCGTCGCGCACATGACCCAACAGATCGCGGACGCCTATACCGAGGGGATCCGCACCCACAGCCGCGACTGGCACATGCTGCAGAAGGTGTGGCTCGCCGACGTGAAACAACCCAGGGTGGCCGCATGAAGGTCGGACTCGTCTGCCCGTACGCCTGGGATGTTCCCGGAGGTGTGCGTTCGCATGTCCACGACCTCGCCCTGACACTCACCGAGCGCGGCTACCAGGTGAGTGTCCTCGCACCCGCTGAGGACCCCTCAACCCTCCCTCCGTGGGTCCACGACGGTGGGCGCCCAATTGCCGTTCCCTACAACGGATCGGTGGCGCGACTGAGTTTCGGAGTCAAGGCCGCGGCCCGCGTGCGCGGGTGGATCCGCTCTGGCGACTTCGACGTCGTGCATATCCACGAGCCACTCTCGCCAAGCCTGTCCCTACTCGCGTGCTGGTCGGCGCAAGGGCCGCTCGTGGCCACCTGGCATTCGGCACTGGATCGGTCCCGGGTCCTCTCCGCCGGCTACTCGATCGCCCAAACCGCAGCGGAGAAGATCCGCGGTCACATCGCCGTGAGCGAGGACGCCCGCCGCACCCTGGTCGCCCACGTGGGCGGCGACGCGGTACTGATTCCCAACGGCGTACGCGTCGAGGACTACCGGGATGTGCCGCTGTCACCCCTCGTGGATACGCGCGGCCCACGGGTCGTGTTCCTCGGGCGCATAGATGAACCGCGCAAGGGTCTCGACGTCCTGCTGGGTGCCTGGGGATCGGTGCGCGACGCACATCCGGATGCGCGGCTGTACGTCGTCGGTCCGGGCGAGTTGGACTCGCGGCAAGAGCCCGTAGTCGCTTCCCTGGGCGAGTCCGTTGTCTTCCTCGGTCGTCTCGATGATGCCGCCAAAGCATCTGTCCTCGCATCCGCAACCGTGTACTGCGCGCCGCACACCGGTGGCGAGTCGTGCGGAATCGTGCTGGTCGAGGCCATGGCGGCCGGGGCACCGGTCGTGGCTTCCGACCTGCCCGCGTTTTCACGGGTACTCGACGGTGGGGCCTGTGGACGCCTGTTCGCCACCGGCGACTCCGAGCAACTCTCCCTCGCCTTGCGCGCGGTGATCGGTGATATCGAACTGCAATCCCGACTGAGAACGGCGGGATTGCTGCGTGCAAAGGCATTCGACTGGCAAACGGTCGTGGCTGATGTCACGGCTGTCTACGACAGCGTCAGCATTCCGGGTGAACGCGTCATGGAGGATCTGCGGGGCCAGGTGGTCGGGCGTCTTCCCGGGCGATCGCTGTACGCCCGGCGGCCTTGGGGTCGGCGATGAGCGCGGCTGGTTCATGAGCGGCCAGACCTGGGCACTTGTCATCGGGATAGTGGTCGCACTGGCGTTGTTGGTCTTCTACGCGAGCTCCACCGCGGGCAGACTCGATCGTCTCCATCGGCGCATCGATACCGCCATCCTCGCTCTCGATGCGCAGGCACTCCGAAGATCAGCGGCTGCGCAGGAACTCGCGATGTCCGGACTGCTGGACCCGGCGAGTGCACTCCTCGTCGCCCAGGCGGCACACGACGCCCGCGAGGCCGGGGATGACCGCACCATGATCGATGTCGAACGAACGCAGCTGGAATCCGACGTGACCCGAGCGCTTCAGGCCGCGTTGACCCCGGAGGATGTCGAGGAGATCCGAGTTGACGCGGCGGGGGTGGCCCTCCTGGAGGAACTCCGTGCGGCATGTGTCCGCACCCAATTGGCCCGCCGCTTCCTCAACGACGGTGTCCGCGCCTGCCGACAGCTGCGCTCGCAGCGGCTTGTGCGCTGGATGCGCCTGGCCGGTCGGACTCCGTGGCCCCAGACCAGCGACTGGGACGACGAGGTGCCCACGGGCCTCACGGTGCTCCCGGCCCAGGGATCGCCCTGAGCGCATGGGCGTGAAGGGCCGTACCATGGGGCCCCGGTGTGAGGCAGTCGGAATGGAGTCGACAGTGACGCAGCAGGTGGGCACCCAGCGGGTCAAGCGGGGCATGGCCGAGATGCTCAAGGGCGGCGTGATCATGGACGTCGTCACTCCCGAGCAGGCCAAGATCGCCGAAGACGCCGGAGCGGTCGCCGTCATGGCTCTCGAGCGCGTCCCCGCAGACATCCGTGCCCAGGGTGGCGTCGCGCGCATGTCCGATCCGGACATGATCGACGGCATCATCAAGGCTGTCAGCATCCCCGTGATGGCCAAGGCGCGGATCGGTCACTTCGCCGAAGCCCAGATTCTGGAAAGCATGGGTGTCGACTACATCGACGAGTCCGAGGTCTTGACTCCAGCGGATTACAAGAACCACATCGACAAGTGGGCTTTCACGGTTCCCTTCGTCTGCGGGGCCACGAACCTCGGTGAGGCACTGCGTCGGATCAACGAGGGTGCGGCGATGATCCGATCCAAGGGTGAGGCCGGCACCGGTGACGTGTCGAACGCCGTCACGCACATGCGGACGATCCGCGGGGAGATCCGTCGACTCTCCTCGTTGTCGAAGGACGAGTTGTTCGTTGCCGCGAAGGAACTGCAGGCTCCCTACGACCTCGTCGTCGAAGTCGCCGAGAAGGGCGAGTTGCCCGTCGTGCTCTTCACTGCGGGCGGCATTGCCACTCCCGCGGATGCGGCCATGATGATGCAGCTCGGTGCCGATGGTGTTTTCGTCGGATCGGGCATCTTCAAGAGCGGTGATCCGGCGAAACGTGCTGACGCGATCGTTCAGGCAACGCGCCACTACGACAACCCCGAGTTGGTCGCGAAGGTGTCGCGCGGGCTGGGGGAGGCGATGGTGGGCATTAACGTCGCCGATATCCCTGTGCATCATCGTCTCGAAGATCGCGGCTGGTAGTCATGGCCCCGCGCGTCGGGGTCCTCGCGCTCCAGGGAGATGTCCGCGAGCACGTCTCCGCACTCGATGAGGCCGGTGCCTCCGCTGTTGCCGTGCGCAGCGTCGAACAGTTGGCTGCTCTTGACGGACTCGTCATTCCCGGTGGCGAGTCGACAACGATGTCCAAGTTGGCGCTGCGGGATGGGTTCATGGAGCCGCTTCGGGATGCGCGTGCATCCGGGATGCCGATGTACGGGTCCTGCGCCGGGATGATCATGTTGGCGGATCGCATCCACGACGGGCGACCCGACCAGGAGACGGTCGGCGGCCTCGACATCGACGTCCGGCGCAATGCGTTCGGTCGACAGGTCGATTCCTTCGAGATGGATCTGTCAATTCCGGTGCTGGGCGAGTCACCCTTTCCGGGAGTCTTCATCCGGGCCCCGTGGGTGGAGGCCGTGGGACCAGCGGTGACCGTGCTCGGCCGGATCGACGAGGGGGAGCGGGCGGGTACCATCGTGGCAGTCGAGCACGCAGGTCTCCTGGCGACCTCGTTCCATCCGGAATTGACCGGAGACACCCGCGTGCATGCGTATTTCGTGGAGATGGTGAGGAATCGATGAGCGGCCATTCCAAATGGGCGACCACCAAGCACAAGAAGGCGGTCATCGATGCCCGCCGCGGGAAGCTCTTCGCGCGGTTGATCAAGAACATCGAGGTCGCGGCGCGTCATGGCGGTGCGGATCCGGCGGGTAATCCGACCCTCTACGACGCAATTCAGAAGGCTCGTAAGAACTCGGTGCCGCTCGACAACATCGAACGCGCGGTCAAGCGCGGATCTGGTGCGGAGGCCGGAGGCGCGGATTACCAAACGATCATGTACGAGGGGTACGGGCCCAATGGGGTTGCCGTCCTGATCGAGTGCCTTTCCGACAACCGCAATCGTGCAGCCGGGGAGGTGCGTGTCGCCATGACGCGCAATGGTGGGTCGATGGCTGATCCCGGTTCTGTTTCCTACATGTTTGCCCGCAAGGGCGTCGTCATCGTGCGCAAGTCCGCGGACATCACCGAGGACAGACTGCTGGACACGGTGCTCGAGGCCGGTGCTGAGGAGGTGAACGATCTCGGCGAAGCGTTCGAGATCGTCTCTGAGGCCAGCGATGTCGTCGCAGTGCGCACCGCACTTCAGTCCGCCGACATCGACTACGAATCCGCCGAGGCGACATTCCTGCCGAGCGTAAGCGTCCCACTCGATGAGGATGGAGCCCGCAAGATCTTCCGACTCATCGAGGCTCTTGAGGAGAGCGACGACGTCCAGAACGTCTATGCGAACTTCGATGTGTCCGATGACATCCTGGAGAAGGTCGGCTGACGATGAGTGCGTCGGTCGGAACCCAACTGCGCGGCTGGGACGCGGCGACGTTCCGAACCGCCAGCGGCGACCCGAGCATGCGCTCAACGGTGGTGGCCGTCGCGATCCTCGACGCGGCTCCCGATTGGGACCGACTCCGTTATCGGATGGAGCGCTTGACCTGCTTCGTGCCGAATCTGCGGATGCGTCCGCTGTATGGCGCCTTCGGATGGAGTGCTCCTCGACTGGCCCCGGACCCCGACTTCGATCTCTCGGTGCATCTGCACCGCTACCGGCTGCCCGAGGGTTCTGGATGGGCGGATTTCCTCGCCGATATGCGGCGTATGAGCCTCACGGATTTCGACAGGAACCGTCCGTTGTGGGAGGCGATCCTGGTTGAGGGTCTGCCCAACGGTGAGGCGGCATTCTGCATGAAGCTGCACCACTCGATCGCAGACGGCCAAGCGACGGTGATGATCGCACTCTCCTTGTTCGAGTTGGGTCCAGATGTCAATCCGGACGAGCCGGTGGCGCCGCCGCCACCGGAGGCCGCCGATGTCGACCAGGCGGAGATCCTGGTGGCCAATGCCCGCGACAACTTCGAGAGAGGACGCGCAGCACTCGAGGAGGGGGCGCGCGCCGTCCTTGGTCTCGCGCGGGGTTCGTTGACCGACCCGGTCGAAACGTGGCGTCGCACCTGGTCCTCGGTGACGTCGCTGGGGCGTGTCGCGGCGATTCCGGAGGGCGCGATGTCACCGCTCATGAAGGGACGCGGCACCACCTACCACTTCGAGACATTCGAACTGCCTTTCGCCGGACTCCGCGCTGCAGCGAAATCACGTGGCCTGAACGTGAACGACGCCTTCATGGCGGCGGTGGCAACCGGTCTGGATATCTACCACCGTGAGCACGGTGAGCTCGCGGAGAACTTGCGAGTGAACGTTCCGATCAGTCTGCGCGGTGACGCGGGCGACCGCAGCGGACAGGAATCGAATGCCGTGTCCATCGCACGGTTCCCGATGCCGGTGGCGGGGCTGACGATCGACGAACGAATGAAGTCCGCGCACGATCTCGTTGCGCAGTGGAAAGCCGAACCGGCCATCCGCATGGCCGACCCGCTGGCGGAGGTGAGCTGGTTCGTACCCGTGCCAATGCTGGCGCAGGCTGCGCGGGCATCCGATGTCACGACGAGCAACGTTCCCGGCCCCCCGATACCCCTTTACTTGGCCGGGGCCCGGATGACCGCGGCTTTCCCCCTCGTGGCGACCATCGGCGCCGCGGTCAACATCACGATGGTGACGTACGACGGAACCGCGTGTATCGGGGTCTCCTCGGACGATCGGGCGATCCCGGTCCCCGGGCGGCTGGCGGAGGCCCTGCGCCGGGGATTCGAGGAGGTCACCGGGGCACCGGTGGGCGCCCCGGACCGATACTCACCGGCGAGCCACCGGCCGGGTGACACCCCCCGGGACTAGCCTGGTCGAACACCTGTTCGATACCGAGGGAGGGTCACCACGTGCGGGTTCTTGGGGTCGATCCAGGGCTGACGCGCTGTGGCGTTGCCGTGGTCGAGGGCGATGCGGGCCGATCGGTACGCGCGCTGCATATCGATGTGCTGACCACGCCGACCTCCGTGCCCATCGAAATCCGTCTCGCCCAGCTCGAGGTGGGCGTGCGCTCGATACTCGAAACCTTCGAACCCGATGTCGTGGCGATCGAGCGGGTCTTCAGTCAACACAACGTGCGCACCGCCATGGCCACTGCCCAATCGGCCGCGGTCGCCATGCTCGTAGCAGCACGGGCCGGAGTGCGGGTCGCGATGCACACGCCTACCGAGGTCAAGGCCGCAGTAACCGGACATGGGCGAGCGGACAAGGCACAGGTCACCGCAATGGTGACCCGCGTCCTCGGCCTCGCTCAGGCACCCCGTCCCGCGGACGCCGCGGACGCCGCGGCGATCGCGATCTGTCAGGCGTGGCGTGGCAGCGCCCAAAATCGCCTGTCCGACGCGGTGGCGAGGTTGACGTGATCGCGTTCGTCGACGGCACGGTGATGCGCGTCGGGCAGCAGGCGCTCGTGATCGACGTGGGTCCGATCGGTCTCACTGTGCAGACCACACCCGCCGTCGTTGCCGGAGTAAACGTCGGATCACGTGTCCGCCTCCACACCTCGCTAGTCGTGCGCGAGGACGGGTGGACGCTGTATGGCTTCGCCGACCCCGTCGATGCAGCCACCTTCGAGCAGGTTCAGACCGTCAGCGGTGTCGGGCCGCGCCTGGCTGCGGCGATCCTGTCGGTCTTGGGTCCGCAGGGATTGGCCGATGCGATCGCCCGCGAGGACATTGCTGCACTGACCGCGGTTCCCGGCATCGGGCGCAAAGGCGCACAGCGTCTGGTGCTCGAACTCAAGGGCAGTCTCGTTGCGGCTTCCGAGGCGCCGGCTGCCGGCGGATGGCAGGCCGCGGTCGAGACCGGACTCATCTCCCTCGGCTGGAGCGCCCGCGAAGCGGCGGCCGCTGCTGCATCCGTCGATCCGTCGGAGATCACGGATCCGAATGATCCGGATATCGCCGCACTGCTGAAGGCGGCTCTGCGTCGATTGGATCGCTCGTGAGCGATGTCCTGGTCGATCCGTACGCCGGTGATGATGACCTCGCCGCAGATGGTGCCCTCCGTCCCACATCTTTGGTGGAGTTCATTGGGCAAGATCGGGTGAAGGACCAGTTGGGGCTGGTTCTCCGCGCGGCACGCGATCGAGGGGGAGTTGCCGACCACGTACTGCTGAGTGGGCCTCCCGGATTGGGAAAGACCACGCTCGCGACAATCATTGCCCAAGAGTTGAGCGTGCCGCTGCGGATCACCTCCGGTCCGGCGCTTCAGCATTCGGGTGATGTCGCCGCGGTTCTCTCCAGTCTGCAACCAGGCGAGGTGCTCTTCCTCGATGAGATCCACCGCACCGCGCGCAGCGCGCAGGAGATGCTCTACCTGGCGATGGAGGATTTCCGCATCGACGTCATGGTGGGGAAGGGACCCGGGGCAACCGCGATCCCGCTCGATCTCGCGCCATTCACTCTCGTCGGTGCCACAACACGGGCCGGTCTTCTGCCCGGCCCCCTGCGCGATCGATTCGGCTTCACCGCTCACCTGGACTTCTACGAGTCGCCCGATCTCCAGGTCATCGTCGAACGCAGTGCGCGCCTACTCGGGGTGGACATCGATGGTGCAGGCGCCGCAGAAATCGCGGGTCGGTGTCGCGGAACCCCGAGAATCGCGAACCGGCTCCTTCGCCGCGTGCGGGACTGGGCTCAGGTCCATGGTTCCGGGTCCATCGATCGGAGTTCCGCGCGTGCTGCCCTGGACCTCTACGAGGTGGATGAACGCGGACTCGATCGGATCGATCGCGCGGTCCTCGACGCATTGGTCCGGCGATTCGGTGGCGGCCCGGTGGGTCTGTCGACTCTGGCGGTTGCGGTCGCGGAGGAGCCGGAGACGATCGAGACGGTGAGCGAACCCTTCCTCGTGCGGCTCGGCCTGCTGATGCGGAGCCCGCGTGGCCGCGTCGCCACCCCCGCTGCGTGGCGCCACGTGGGGGAGAAGCCGCCGGAGGCCCCGCAAATGGCCTTCGAGGATGCGGGGGAGGACGACTGATCAGCCCCTAGATAGGCTCGACGGACATTCCGTAGAGGAGACCGTCGTGGATCAGATCCTGTGCCTGGCACCGTTCGCACTCATCATCGTCGCCTTCTACTTCCTCCTCATCCGCCCACAGCGCAATCGGGCCAAGCAGCAGCAGGCGCTTGTCGCCGCACTCGCCCCCGGCGCCGAAGTCATGACCACCGCCGGCATCTTCGGCCAGGTCGCCGCGGTCACTCCGGATCAGGTCAGCGTCGAGATCGCTCCGGGCGTCTTCATGCGCGTTGTCCCGGCTGCCATCGCGAAGGTCATCGAGCCCGCACCGACGGCGTCGCAGGACTCCGACGCCGCTCGCGACGCCCGCACCGACGGCGATACGGGCCCCGCCTCCGCCTAGGTAGCATTCCTCCCCCGCACATAGAAGGACACCGTGGCCCCACCTGCGACATCGAAGCCTGCGCGACTGCTCGTCGCGTTGGCGGTGACTGTCATAGGTCTGGGCGCGTGGGCCTTCTGGCCGGGCAGCGATACCGGTATTCGGCTCGGACTGGACCTTCAGGGTGGTACGCAGGTCATCCTCATCCCGCGTCCGGCCACCGAGGGTGCCGAGATCACCGAGGAGCAGCTTCAGCAATCGGTCGCGATCATTCGCCAACGCGTCGATGGCCTCGGCGTCGCTGAAGCGGAAGTGACGACTCAGGGTTCCGGCAACGGGGCCGCGATCGTGGTTGCGGTGCCCGGCGAAAACCAGGAACGAGTTGTAAACCTCGTCCAGCGCACCGCGCTCCTCGACTTCCGCCCGGTCTGGAGCATTCTCAGTCCGGTCGCCACACCTCCGGTGCCCACGCCGAGCCCGACGCCGACTGCTCCCGCAGATGCGACTCAGGCTGCGACGCCCACGCCGACTCCGCCACCGGCCGTCCCGCAACCCGAGCTGCCGATCCAGGCGGCGACACAAACGGCGGAGTTCACGGAGGATCTGGCGGCGCTGAACTGCCTCCTTCCCGAGAACGTCGCGGGAGGCACCCCGGACGATCCCACCCAGTGGCTTGGCGCCTGCGACCAAACCGGGTCGGCCAAGTACGCACTGGAGCCGGCCTTCATCAAGGGCACGAACGTCACCGGGGCTGAGGCCGTCCTCCCGCAGAACGGGTTGGGGTGGGTCGTCTCTCTGGAGTTCGACAGCGAAGGCGCGCGGGCGCTCGCCGACGCCTCGACTCGGCTCTCCGCTCTCCCTGAGTGCGGTCAAGGTGCGAGCCCCTGCAACGCCTTCGCCATCGTGTTGGACGGAGTCGTCGTCTCGGCCCCCCGATTCAATGAGCCGATCATCGGCGGGCAGGCCCAGATCGAGGGCGACTTCACGGCTCAGGAAGCCCGTGACCTCGCCAACGTCCTCAAGTACGGGGCGTTGCCCATCACGCTCGAGGTTGCGGATGTCACGAGTGTGTCCGCGACCGTGGGCGGTGACCAACTGCGCGCCGGCATCATCGCGGGCGCACTCGGTCTGGCACTGGTCTGCATCTATCTGCTCTTCTACTACCGAATACTCGGCATCGTCGCCGTCGTGTCCCTGGGCGTCGCGGGACTGATGCTCTATTTCCTCCTCGTGGGGCTCAGTAAGACCGTCGGGCTGACCCTGACACTGGCGGGTGTCGCAGGCGCGATCGTGTCGATCGGTATCACGGCGGACTCCTTCATTGTGTACTTCGAACGAATCCGCGACGAAATGCGGGATGGCCGCTCGTTGCGCCAAGCGTGCGACACCGGCTGGGTTCGGGCTCGACGCACGCTGCTCGCAGCCGACTTCGTGGCCCTCCTGGCAGCCGCGGTCCTCTACTTCCTGTCCGTGGGAAGCGTGCGCGGGTTCGCTCTCATCCTCGGACTCACCACGATCATGGACTTGATCATGGCCTTCTGGTTCACCCACCCGATCACGGTGCTCCTCGGTCGAACCCGCTTCATGCAACGTGGATCGCGCTGGACAGGGCTTGATCCGGAGCGAGTCGGTCGAGCGAGCGTCATCGACACCCTGAGCGGTCAGTCGCGCCGCAGGAAGGAACAGGGGGTCGGGGCATGAGCAATCTCGGGCAGCGCATCTATCGCGGTGAAGTGTCCTACAACTTCCTGGGACGTTGGAAGCGCTGGTACATCCTCTCCGCGATCCTGATCCTCATCTCGATCGGAGCCGTTGCGATTCGCGGCCTCAATCTTGGCATCGAGTTCCGGGGCGGAGCCGATTTCGGTCTCCCATCTGCCACGTGCTCGGTGGAAGAGGCTCGTTCGGTGGCCGAGGTTGCCACGGGCGGACCTGCGATCGTCACCGTGGCGGGATCAGGGGCGATGCGGGTCCAGACCGAACCCCTCACCCCGGACGAGAGCCTCGTCGTCGCGAAGGAGTTGGGTGCCGCGTGCGGTGTCGCGGCTACGGATATCCGGGTCCAAGTGGTCGGACCCACCTGGGGTGCGGAAATCACGTCGAAGGCGATTCAAGGACTTCTCGTCTTCATCGCCCTGGTCACGATCTTCCTCGCGTTCTATTTCGAGTGGCGCATGGCGATCGCTGCACTTATCGCACTCATCCACGATCTGATCATCACGATCGGCATCTACGCGCTCATCGGGCTGGAAGTAACACCGGCCACCATCATCGGCATCCTCACGATCCTCGCGTACTCGCTCTATGACACGGTGGTGGTGTTCGACAAGGTCAAGGAGAACACGCGCAACATCGCTGGACAATCGGTGATGACGTACGAGGAGGCGGCCAATCTGGCCGTGAATCAGACGGTGGTGCGTTCGCTGAACACGTCGATCACGTCGCTCCTTCCGGTTCTCGCCATCATCGTCGTCGGAGCAGGACTCCTCGGCGCCGGCACACTGCTCGATCTCGCGGTTGCCCTCGCCGTGGGAACGGCCGCAGGCGCGTACTCATCCATTTTCATCGCCACGCCCGTCTTGTCCCAGATGCGGTCACGTCAGCCGGAGATGAAGGCCCTGGCCGCTCGCGTGCACGCACGCCGCAAGCAGGCTGCGGCCAAGGGAGTGCAGGCGGAATCCGGCGAGCAGGCCCCGACCACGCTCGTGTCCTCGCGGGTGGAGTCTCTGGAGCGGAACCAGCCCAAGCGCACCTCGCGCTCGCGTCGCAAGAAGGGCTGATCTATGGGGCAGCCACTGCTGACCGGTCGCAGTGCTCGGCTGCTCTGGGACAACATCGCTGTCGTTCCCGACTTCCCTGATCCGGGTATCTCGTTCAAGGACCTCTCGCCGCTGCTGGGAAATCCGCAGGCATTCGCCACGGCCATCGATGAAATGACCGTTGCCCTCGGCCGCGGCACCGTGTCCACCGTTGTGGGTATCGAGGCACGGGGGTTCCCTTACGCCGCGGCGCTTGCGTATCACATGGCAGCAGGCTTCGTGACGCTCCGGAAACCCGGCAAGCTGCCCCGGGAGACGTATGCCGTCAGCTACGACCTCGAGTACGGAACAGCGACTCTCGAGATGCACCGGGATGCAATCGCGCCGGGAGACACCGTCGTCATCGTCGACGATGTCCTCGCCACAGGAGGAACGGCATGCGCGGCGGTGGAGTTGATGCAGCGTGCGGGCGCAGACATCCATGCGGTCGCGGTGATCCTGGAGCTCGGGGCCCTCGGGGGCCGTGCCCGCCTCGAGCGACAGGGTGTGCAGGTCATGGCCCTCCTCGATGCGGATTCCCAGCCGACCGAGTGACGCGGACTCCCTCGTACACTGATGGACGAGGAGGCATCGTGACCAAGGAAGCGCACGCATCCCTCACGCTGCCCGTGGATAGCGGCGGGTTGCGCTCGAGGTTCGGGCGCTTGGCCGGGAGCCGCTCCAACCGACCGGAACTCGAACCACTGCTGCGGACAATCCGCCGGTATCACCCGAAGGGCGACCTACGCCTCGTCGAGCGTGCGTACGACATGGCCGACTACCTGCACCGGGACCAGCTCCGTAAATCCGGTGAGCCCTACATCACGCATCCCCTGGCCGTCGCCGAGATCCTCGCCGATCTCGGAATGCCACCGGCACCCCTGGCGGCAGCCCTGCTGCACGACACCGTGGAGGACTGCGGGTACTCGCTGGATGCGCTCCGGGAGGACTTCGGCGATGAGGTCGCACACCTCGTAGACGGGGTGACCAAACTCGACAACGTCACGTACGGCGAGGCGTCGGCCGCCGAGACGGTCCGCAAGATGGTCGTTGCCATGGCGCGTGACATCCGAGTCCTGGTGATCAAACTCGCCGATCGGCTCCACAACATGCGCACGATGAGTTTCCTGCCGGAGGAGAAGCAGCAGAAGAAGGCCAAGGAGACTCTGGAGATCTATGCACCTCTGGCCCATCGCCTCGGCATGAATGCGATGAAGTGGGAGTTGGAGGACCTGGGTTTCGCGATCCTGCACCCCAAAATGTATGAGGAGATCGTCCGCCTGGTGGGGCAGCGCGCACCATCGCGCGAGAAGTACCTGGCCGCGGTCGTCGATCGCATCGAGTCCGATCTCAAGGGTGCCAAGGTCTGGGCGGACGTCACGGGTCGACCAAAGCACTACTACTCCGTGTACAACAAGATGATCGTGCGGGGGCGCGACTTCAACGACATCTATGACCTCGTGGGCGTTCGAATCCTGGTCGACAGTCTTCGCGACTGCTACGCCGCCCTCGGTGTGATCCATGCGCAGTGGAGTCCGGTCCCGGGCCGTTTCAAGGACTTCATCGCCATGCCGAAGTTCAACATGTACCAATCACTGCACACAACGGTGATCGGCCCCGAGGGCAAAGTCGTCGAGGTCCAGATCCGAACCAAGGAGATGCACCAGGCGGCCGAACTCGGAGTTGCAGCGCACTGGAAGTACAAGCAGGGCGACTCGGACAAGTCCAGTGTTGACGAGTTCGCGTGGCTGCGCCAGCTGGTCGATTGGCAGCGTGAGACCGAGGATCCCGGTGAATTCCTCGACTCCCTCCGCTACGACCTGGGGAGCTCAGAGGTCTACGTCTTCACCCCGAAGGGGGATGTCATCGCTCTGCCCATGAAGTCGACGCCGGTGGACTTCGCGTACACCGTGCACACCGAGGTCGGTCATCGGTGCGTGGGCGCCCGCGTCAACGGGAAGTTGGTACCCCTCGAGTCCGAGCTTCGCAACGGTGATGTGGTGGAGATCTTCACGTCGAAGACCGAGGGGGCCGGACCGAGTAGGGACTGGCTCGGGTTCGTCGCCTCGGCGCGCGCTCGCTCGAAGATCAAGGGCTGGTTCAGCAAGGAACGTCGTGAAGAGGCGATCGAGAACGGCCGGGAGGCCATCGCCAAGGCCTTGCGTAAGGAGGGTCTGCCCATCCAGCGCCTCCTGTCTGCGCAGTCGCTGACCACCATCGCCGCGGACCTGCATCAGGCCGATGTGACGTCGCTCTACGCGGCTGTGGGGGAGGGGCGGATAGGCGCGTCGACGGTGGTGCAGCGACTCGTGGATGCGGCAGGGATTCACGACCAGGCGCCCGATGAGACGGATGACGTCGGTCTTGAGATCACCTCGCGCAGGCCGCGTCAGTCCGGTGACGTCGGCGTGGTGGTGAAGGGCAGTGACGACGTGTGGGTGAAGCTCGCGCGCTGCTGCACACCCGTGCCCGGTGACCCGATCATGGGTTTCGTCACGCGCGGAGCTGGCGTTTCTGTGCACCGCGACGATTGTGTGAACGTTGCTGGATTGCGCACGCAGGCAGGACGGGTGGTCGAGGTGGAATGGGCGCCCACGTCGACGAGTGTCTTCCTGGTCAACATTCAGGTGGAGGCCCTCGATCGTGCCCGACTCCTTGCCGACGTGACACGCGCACTGTCCGATACGCACGTCAATATCCTGAGCGCGTCCGTTGCCACCACGCGTGATCGCATCGCCCTTTCGCGATTCACCTTCGAGATGGCCGACCCCAAGCACCTGGGTTCGGTCCTGAAGTCCGTCCGCAGCGTCGAGGGTGTGTACGACGCCTACCGCGTCTAGCGCGAACCCTGACCCGCGGCCTGGAGGAGAGCCCGGGTCGACGCGATCGACGCCTCGAGCTCCGTGACACGTGCGTTGTTGCCGGACTTGCGAGCGGACTCCAGCTGCTGCTCCAAGCGGTCGAGTGCATCCGTGAATGCCTGGGCTCCGGGGACGCTCTGGGTCGTGGAGTCCTTCCACTTCTCGCGCTCTGCGTCGCGGAAGGCGTCTTCGACCTTCTTCAGGCGCCCTTCCAGGCGAATTCGGTCACCCTTGGGCACATCACCGAGGGAGTCCCACTTCTGGTGGATGGCGCGGAGCGCCGCCTTGGCCTTCTTGAGGTCATCCGCCGGCGGGAGGAGTGCTTCGGCCTGAGCGACGAGTTCCTCCTTCGCTGGGACGTTCTCGGCTAACGCGGCATCTTTCGCGGCGTCTGCTGCCTTCATCGACGCGTAGAACGCGTCCTGGGCGGCCTTGAAGCGCTTCCAGAGCTTGTCTTCATCGCTACGAGAGCCGCGTGGGGCCCGCTTCCACTGATCGAGCAGTTCGCGGAACTTGCGCGTCGTGGGACCGAAGTCTGTCGAGGTCGCAAGCTTCTCCGCCTGCGCGATGAGCTCCCGCTTCGCCGTGAGCGCTTCCTTGCGTTGGACGTCGAGGGTGGCGAAGTGGGCCCGGCGCGCTTTGTCGAATGCCGCGCGCGCGCCGCTCAGTCGTTTCCAGAGGGATTGCTCGGAGGCCCGATCGCCTCGGGGGAGCGCCTTCCACTCCTCGACGATGGCCGTGAACCTCTCGGACGTTACCCGCCAGGCGGTGCTTCCCGCGAGGCGTTCTGCCTCCTCGGCGAGTGCGGTGCGCGCGGTGAGGGCGGCCTGGCGCTCCTGCTCCCGACGCTCCTTGGCCGCCGCGCGCGCGTGGTCGACCAACTCGCGCGCCTGCGCACACTTGGCCTCGAGGGCGGCGACGTCTCCAACGAAGGAGCGTGCTGCGAGTGCCTCAGAGACGCGGGTGAGCGCCTGCTCCCCGGATTCCGGTGTGCCGCGGCCGTCCCGGAGACGGGTGATGGCGAGGTCGATGTCCACGACGAGGTCCGCGTACTTCCGCGTGAAGAAGGCCAAGCCTTCCTCGGGTGTGCCCGCCGCGTACTGACCGACGAAGACCTCGCCTTCGGGGGCGAGCAGGTAGACCGTCCCATCGGGATCCACCCGGCCGAATCCCGATGCGTCGCCGACGGTCGGGCGCGGCGCGGGAGGGCGCAGGGCGGCCGGCGTGGGGATTTCGGGCATGTCACTCCTGGGACGGGGGTGGGCGTCAGTCTGTCACCCGCGGGGTCTGGCTTCCTCAGCCGGCCGAAAACGTTGCCTTTTCGATAAACACGGGCTGGGCGGGGGCGCCGTCGGTCGCCCCGCCGGAGACCCCGGCCTGCGCGACCGCCTGGACCACGTCGAGCCCCTGGCTGACGGAGCCCCACACCGTGTAGCCGGGCGGGAGGGTCGTGTCCTCGTAAACGAGGAAGAACTGGGAGCCCGCGGTGCCCGGTCCGGCATTGGCCATGGCCACCGTGCCGGCCGGATAGTTCACCCCCTCGGAGCTGGGCAGGTTCTCGTCGGGCAGCGAGTACCCCGGACCGCCGGTGCCGTCGCCGGCCGGATCCCCGCATTGCAGGACGAAGATCCCCTCGGTGGTCAGCCTGTGGCAGGAGGTGGAGTCGTAGAACCCCTCCCCGACGAGGAATTGCGCGGAGGCGACGGTGCGGGGCGCAGCATCGGCGAGGACGTCGATGACGATGTCACCGCAGTTGGTTGCGAGGGTGATGCTGCCGGCTTGCGGTTGACCGTCGGGTGCGGTGGGCCACGAGAGTGTGTCGGCCCGCGGTGTCCCCGGCTCGTCGCACGCCAGGACCGA
Source organism: Rubricoccaceae bacterium (assembly GCA_040381195.1). Taxonomy (GTDB): domain Bacteria; phylum Actinomycetota; class Actinomycetes; order S36-B12; family S36-B12; genus VGCC01. The sequence continues at coordinate 19,268 of JBEIHR010000006.1, read as the reverse complement.
AGGCTCGGCCGCAGCGGTCGGGCTCGCCGCATCTGCAGGCGCGTCGGCCAGCGTGTCGTCGGGTCGCAGTGAGACGCCGGCCCAGACCAGGGCTCCGACCCCGAGCACCGCGACGGTGACGATCGCGAGAATCCGTTGGCGTCTACGACGCCCCTTGGCTTCGTGCGCCCGTCGCTCCTGCTGGCGCTCGTACTTCGCGCGCGCGAGTTCTCGGTCCCGCTTGTTGCTCGTCATCGGTGTGCCTCCGCTTCGGCGAGAGTGTAGGTCGTGAGCATTAGGCTGCCGGTCAGGTGGTGACGAGATCCGGGAGAGCACGTGCTGATCACTGGGTTCCCCGCAGGTGCGTGGGCCACCAACTGCTACGTCGTCGCATCGGGCCCCGGGGAGCCCTGCGTGATCATCGACCCCGGCCAGGAGTCGATCGACGGCGTGATGGACGTGATCCGCGAGCATCGGTTGGCGCCTGCGGCGATCCTGCTCACGCACGGGCACATCGACCACGTGTGGAGCGTCACTCCGATCGGCCGTGACTTCGGCATCCCCGCGATGATCCACGTGGACGATCGGTACCGGCTGGTGGACCCGGCCGGGACTTCCTTCGCCGCGGCCCGGGACCAGGTGCTGGCGATGACGAAGAACTCCCTGGAGTTGACCGAGCCGGACGAGATCCGGACCTTCGACGCCGACGGTGCGCTTGAGGTGGCCGGACTGACCCTGACAGTCCGTCACGCCCCCGGTCACACGGAGGGCTCCGCTGTCTTCGAGCTCCCAGGGGAGGAGCCAGTGATGTTCTCCGGTGACCTTCTCTTTGCCGGTTCGGTGGGGCGAACGGACCTCCCCGGAGGTGATCCGACGGCGATGCGCGCGAGCTTGAATCGTGTCGTCCTCTCCGCACCCGATGCGATGGTGGTCATGCCGGGCCACGGGCCGCAGACCACGATCGGCGCTGAGCGAGCGAATAACCCGTACCTCCGGGAACCGGGCATGAGTGCTGCCGCGAGGGGACTATGACCGAGATCCACGCCCCGAAGGGCGTGCCGGAGTACTTCCCGCCACGCTCCCAGTCGTTTCTCAGGGTACGGGAGGCGTTGTCGGCACCCGCGGTGCGCGCCGGGTACGAGTATGTGGAGCTCCCGGTGTTCGAGGACACCGCCCTCTACGTCCGCGGCGTGGGCGAGTCCACGGATGTTGTCTCGAAGGAGATGTACACCTTCGAGGATCGTGGTGGGCGCAGCCTCTCGCTCCGTCCCGAGGGCACCGCGGGAGTTATGCGCTTGGTGATCGAACACCGCTTGGACAAGGGTCAACTGCCGGTGAAGCTCTGGTACGCGGGTCCCTTCTTCCGGGCCGAGCGCCCGCAGTTGGGTCGCTACCGGCAACTGCAGCAGGTGGGGATCGAGGCGATCGGCGTCGACGACCCGGCCCTGGATGCCGAGGTCGTCGCGCTCGCGGACGAGGCCTACAAGCGACTGGGTCTCGAGCGGTACGTGCTGCACCTGACATCACTCGGATGCGCCACGTGCCGGCCGGCTTACCGCGATCTGCTCCAACAGTTCCTCGCCGGCATCGCTCTCGACGACGCCACGCGGGAACGTGCCGCACTGAATCCCCTCCGGGTCCTCGACGACAAGCGCGAGGAAGTGCAGCGACAGCTCGCCGATGCACCGGTCATGGTGAATCACCTGTGCACGGAATGCACGGCGCACTACGACGAGACGCGTGCGTTTCTCCGCAACATGGGCGTGACCTGGCAGGAGGCTCCCCGACTGGTGCGCGGTCTGGACTACTACACCCGAACCGCATTCGAATTCACCCATGAACTGCTGGGTGCGCAATCTGGGATCGGCGGCGGGGGTCGATACGACGGATTGATGGCGTCACTCGGCGGTGACTCACTGTCGGGCATCGGATTCGGTTTGGGCACCGATCGCACGCTGCTGGCGTGCGAGGCCGAGGGGATCGACCTCGCGCTCGCACCGCGGGTTGAGGTGTTCTGCGTGGCGATCGGTGATGAGGCTCGCCACGTCGCCGCTCGACTTCTGACGGATTTCCGGACTTTCGGGCTGAGTGCGGACATGGCCTACGGCTCACGTGGTCTCAAAGGGGCGATGAAGGCCGCTGACAGGAGCGGCGCACCCTTCGTCCTGATCATCGGGGACGACGAGGTGGCTGCATCGAGCGTCCAAGTCAAGGACATGGCCACCGGCGATCAAATCGCCGTGTCACGCGCCGAGGTCGTGAGCGAGGTGCACGCCCGACTCGGTCGCTTGGCATGATGAGCCGCTGACCGATCGGAGATCACGTGTACAGAGACGCGGGTGCAGGCACCCTGCGCACCTCGGATGCTGGGCGACGGGTGACCCTTGCCGGCTGGGTCGCGAGCCGCCGCGATCACGGTGGGGTGGCCTTCATCGACCTTCGGGACGCCACGGGTCGCGTGCAGGTCGTGATCAAGGATCCGGCCGTCGCCCACGAACTCCGCGACGAATACTGCATTTCCGTGGTGGGCTCGGTGGAAGTGCGGCCCGAGGGTAACGAGAACCCCGACCTGGCCACGGGAGGCATCGAGGTCATCGCCGAGACCGTCGACGTCCTGTCCGCCGCTGTACCACTGCCGTTCCCCATCGACGATCGCAGCACCGTCGGGGAGGAGGCGCGGTTGCGACACCGCTACCTCGACCTTCGGCGTGCTGGCATCGGCGACAACATCCGGATGCGTTCCCACGTCAATCGGATCTGCCGCGACGAGTTGTTGGCGCGCGACTTCCTCGAGATCGAAACGCCCACGCTCACGGCATCGACTCCCGAGGGCGCACGCGACTTCCTCGTCCCTGCACGCCTGCAGCCGGGTAGTTGGTACGCCCTGCCGCAATCCCCACAATTGTTCAAGCAGTTGCTGATGGTCGCTGGGATGGAGCGCTACTTCCAGATCGCCCGCTGCTATCGCGACGAGGACTTCCGCGGTGATCGTCAACCGGAGTTCACGCAGCTTGATATCGAGATGTCCTTCGTCGAGCAGGAGGATGTGCTCGATGTGGGTGAGGCCATCGTGCGCTCGCTCTGGCAACGGATCCTCGATGTCGAAATCGGCGAAATTCCGCGAATCACCTATGCGGAGGCGATGACTCGCTACGGAACCGATAAGCCGGACCTTCGCTTCGAGTGTGAACTCGTGGATCTGACCGAGTACTTCGCCACTACCCCGTTCCGCGTCTTCCAAGCCCCGTACGTGGGCGCCGTGGTGATGCCGGGTGGGGCGGATCAGCCACGCCGACAATTCGATGCGTGGCAGGAGTGGGCGAAGCAACGGGGTGCCAAGGGTTTGGCGTACGTCATCGTGGAAGCAGATGGGTCACTCGGCGGACCCGTCGCGAAGAATCTCAGCGATGCGGAACGCGATGGACTCGTGGCCGCCACGGGCGCGGGACCGGGGGATTGTGTCTTCTTCGGAGCGGGGAAGCCCTCGGAAGCACGCGCGCTGCTCGGTGCAGCCAGGCTCGAGATCGGCCATCGGGTGGGACTCATTGACGAGAGTCAGTGGTCCTTCCTGTGGGTGATCGACGCCCCGATGTTCGAGCAGGTTGAGGAGGAGGACGGCACTCTCGGCTGGACTGCCGTGCACCATCCCTTCACGTCGCCGAACCGCGAGTGGCGTGACACCTTCGACACTGCGCCGGATCAGGCGCTGGCCTGGGCTTACGACATCGTGTGCAATGGCAACGAGATCGGCGGTGGATCCATCCGTATCCACCAGCGCGAGATCCAGGAGAAGGTCTTCGCTTTGCTCGGCATGGACGCGGACGAGCAGCAGGGCAAGTTCGGGTTCCTCCTTGAGGCTTTCAAGTACGGCCCCCCGCCGCATGGCGGCATCGCCTTCGGTTTGGATCGCGTCTGCATGCTCCTCGCAGGGGCGACCAGCATTCGCGACGTCATCGCGTTCCCGAAGACCGGTGGCGGACAGGATCCACTCACCGGCGCACCGACCCCGATCACACCGAAGCAGCGCGCGGAAGCGGGCATCGACGCACCGAAGTCGAAGCCGTCTCCCTGACCTCGCCCACTGCGGACTCCTAGGCTGCCACGGTGAGTCTGTTCGAGGAGTCGCTCTCGCCGAATCGGCCCGGCGCACCCCTCGCGGTGCGGATGCGACCCCGCTCAATCGATGAGATCGTCGGACAGGTACGCGCATTGGCGCCAGGCTCGGCGCTTCGGACGCTGTTGCAACCGGGGGATGCGTCGGTGTCGGTGATCCTGTGGGGACCGCCAGGGACAGGGAAAACCACGTTGGCGACCGTGATCTCGTCGACGTCTGGTCGCGCTTTCGCCGAACTCTCCGCGGTAACTGCGGGTGTCAAGGACGTGCGCGACGTCATCGAGCAGGCACGCGAGAGATTGGAACTGCACGGTCGTGGAACGGTTCTGTTCGTCGACGAAGTACACCGGTTCAGCAAGAGTCAGCAAGACGCACTGCTGCCCGCCGTGGAGAACGGCTGGGTCACCTTGGTCGCGGCAACAACGGAGAACCCCAGCTTCTCGGTGATCGCACCCCTGTTGTCGCGCAGCGTGATCGTCACCCTGGAACCTCTGGGGGATGCCGAGATCCGCACCCTTGTGGAGCGTGCCGTCACAGACCCCCGTGGGCTCGGAGGTCAGGTCGTGGTCGAGGGGGAAGCGATCGATGTCCTGGTCCGCATGAGTGCCGGGGATGCTCGACGTGCGCTGACGGCACTGGACGCGGCAGCTCTCGGCGCCTCGGGCACGATCGACGTCTCGGCGATCGAGGCAGCGGTGATGCACGTCGCGGTGCGCTACGACAAGGACGGCGATCAGCACTACGACGTGATCAGTGCCTTCATCAAGAGCGTTCGGGGGAGCGATCCGGACGCAGCCCTGCACTACCTCGCTCGCATGATCGCCGCTGGGGAGGATCCGCGGTTCATCGCGCGACGATTGATGATCCTGGCGAGTGAGGACATCGGCCTGGCGGACCCCTCCGTTCTCCCGGCGACCGTTGCAGCGGCTCAGGCCGTTGCGATGATCGGGATGCCTGAGGCGCGCATCATCCTCGCCCACGTCACCATCCAGGCTTCGCTGGCTCCGAAATCCAACTCCGTGATCGTCGCAATCGATGAGGCACTCGGCGATGTCAACCGAGGACGGATCGGCACCGTGCCCGCCCACCTGCGAGATGCGCACTACCCGGGTGCGGCAGTTCTCGGACATGGCACGGACTACATCTACCCGCACGACATCCCGGAAGGTGTTGCGGTCCAGCAGTACCTCCCCGCGGAGCTCCGCGACCGCGATTACTACCGGCCGAGTGACCATGGGGCCGAGGCCCGCTGGGCAGAAGTGCTCGACAGGTTGGACCAACTGCGTGGGGGGAGGTCCCCCGACGCTCATTAGGCTTCGGGCATGCGGCGACTCGTCTGGCTGGGTGTTGGCGCCGCCGTGGGCGTGTACGCCTATCGACGCGGCCAGCAATGGTGGCTGGACACCCGTGAGCAGGGAGTAACCGTCACGGTCCAGCAGTTGAGCGCGGCGGCGTTGAGCCTGGCCGCGACCGTGGGTCGGGCGGCGCAGGCCTCAGGTGAGTCGGGTGTAGTGCGCGCACGTGTACCGGGCCGTGCAGCCGCATCGGTCGTTCGTGGAGGTGCGGATGGACTCCGCTGAAATCCGCAGCCGGTTCCTCCGCTTCTTCGCCGACCGCGGCCATCAGTTGGTCCCGTCTGCGTCCCTTCTCCTCGATGACCCGACCCTTCTGTTCGTCAATGCCGGCATGGTGCCGTTCAAGCCGTACTTCCTCGGCGAAGCGCCGCCGCCCTACCCACGAGCTGCGAGTGTGCAGAAGTGCGTGCGCACGCTTGATATCGAGGAGGTCGGTAAGACCACACGTCACGCGTCCTTCTTTCAAATGGCGGGCAACTTCTCCTTCGGCGATTACTTCAAGGAGGGCGCGATCCCATTGGCGTGGGAATTGCTCACCTCCTCGCAGGAATCCGGTGGTTACGGGTTCGAGCCGGATCGCCTCTGGGTGACGGTGTACCTCGACGATGACGAGGCGATCGACATCTGGCATCGCACCGTGGGACTCCCACTCGACCGGATCCAGCGTCGGGGACAGGTGGACAACTACTGGTCGATGGGTGTTCCAGGACCCTGTGGGCCATGCTCGGAGATTTACTACGACCGCGGTCCGGACTACGGCGCGCCGGGTGGGCCCATCGCGGATGAGAACCGCTACCTCGAGGTGTGGAACCTCGTGTTCATGCAGTACGCCCGAGGTGAGGGTGCTGCGAAGGAGGGGTACCCGATCCTCGGGGAACTCCCCGCCAAGAACATCGACACGGGTATGGGCCTGGAACGCATGGCCGCATTACTCCAGGGTGTCGACAACATCTACGAGATCGACACCACGCGCGGCATCCTTGATCGAGCCGCGGAGTTGACCGGAGCCCGATACGGCTCCACGCCACGCAACGACATCATGCTGCGGGTCGTCGCAGACCACTCGCGTACGTGTGCGTTCCTCATCGGGGACGGCGTTGTTCCTGGAAACGAGGGACGCGGCTACGTCTTGCGCCGCCTCATGCGTCGAGTCATCCGGAACATGCGTCTCCTCGGGTCCCAGGAGCCCACGATCGGGGAGCTGATGGACACCACCATTGCGGTGATGGCCCCGCAGTATCCGGAACTCAATGACGAGGCGAAGCGCATTCATGCGGTGTCCGTCAATGAGGAGGCTGCATTCCTGCAGACGCTCAAGAACGGGCTCGCGCTGTTCGAGTCGGCGGCGGCGAGTGTGCGCGGGAGTGGTGGCAAGGTCCTCGCAGGTGAGCAGGCCTTCGCCCTGCACGACACATTTGGATTTCCCATCGATCTCACGCTCGAGATGGCATCGGAGGCTGGGCTCAGTGTCGACGAGGAGGGTTTCCGGTCGCTGATGTCGGAGCAGCGCGAGCGCGCTAAGGCGGATGCCCACGCCCGTAAGGCCGGATTTGCCGCGACCACCGCGTATCGGGAAATCCTCGACTCCGGGGGCAGCACCGCATTCGTCGGCTACGACATGGCGATCACGGACGCTCGCGTGCTCGGCATCGTGCGCGAAGGCGAGTCCGTGCCGGTGGCCTCGACCGGCGATCACGCGGAGGTGATCCTCGATCGAAGCCCGTTCTATGCCGAGGCGGGCGGTCAACTCGGAGACCACGGGCGACTCACCCTCGGCGACGGTGCAGTGTTCGTCGTCTACGACGTTCAAGCACCTGTTCCGGGTCTCTTCGTGCATCGGGGACGCGTGGAACACGGGGAAGTGACAGTCGGGGCCTCGGTGACGGCAGCAGTGGACGTCGAGCGCCGAAAGGCCATCTCGCGGGCGCACACAGCAACCCACATGATCCATCGTGCTTTCCGCGAGAGGTTGGGGGAGACGGCCACCCAGATGGGTTCGGAGAATGCACCCGGTCGACTCCGCTTCGATTTCCCGAATCCGGAGCCGGTCGCGCCGTCCGTGCTCGGCGAGGTCGAGGACCGCGTCAACTCACTCCTCATTGAAGATCTCACTGTCTCCGCCGAGGTCATGTCGCAGGAAGAAGCGCGTGCCATGGGCGCCATGGCGTTGTTCGGCGAAAAGTACGGAGATGAGGTGCGGGTCGTCTCCGTGGGTGACTGGGCCCATGAACTGTGCGGCGGGACGCACGCGCAGCGATCCGGGCAGCTCGGTGTTGTCACATTCCTTTCGGAGGGCTCCATCGGCGCGGGCGTGCGTCGTGTCGAAGCGCTCGTCGGCGTTGATGCGTACCGGTTCCTCGCACGCGAGCATGTCCTCGTGCAGAGATTGAGTGAGATGGTCAAGGCACCCGCCGACCAACTGGTGGAGCGCATCGAGAACACCATCACTGCACTCAAGGACGCCGAGCGTGACATCAGCCGATTCAAGAGCGCACAGTTAGTCGCGAATGTCGAAGGGATCACCGGTGCAGGTGAGGACATCGGAGATGTCCGGCTCTGGACGTTCATTGCTCCCCAGGGCACGACTCCCCAGGAACTCCGGGAGCTCGTGACTCATGCGCGTGGGCGTGTGCATCACGACGTCGCTGCCGTCCTGGTGGGGGCCGCGGTCGCCGATGATTCGGTCGCCGTCGTGGCTGCGTGCAGCCCTCGAGCCCTCGAGCGCGGGCGGCAGGCACCGCAGGTTCTGTCCTGTGTGATGACCGCAGTCGACGGTCGTGGCGGGGGGAAACCAGACATGGCGCAGGGCGGAGGACCTCGCACGGACGGCATCGCAGCGGGCTTCGACGCGGTGCGCGCGCACCTGAGGGCCGCAGTCACCGGATGAGACCCGGGGTGCGGATCGGACTGGATCCCGGCTCCGTGCGTATCGGTGTCGCGGTCTCCGATGAGGCCGGAGTACTCGCCACACCGCGGGATCCCCTCCCCGGAGGCCCGGAGAGCCTTGCGAGCGTTGCGTCGCTCGTGCAGGAACTTCGACCCCTCGAGATCGTCATCGGCATTCCGTTGACCATGTCCGGCACCGAGGGTCCCAGTGCCCAGAAGACTCGGGACTGGGCGACACGCCTTGCCGGTCACATTGACGTCGATGTCCGGTTGGTGGATGAAAGGCTGTCTACGGTGCAGGCCCAGCGGTCGTACCGTGAGCAGGGGCGGTCCACCCGGGCTACCCGCGATCGGGTCGACAGTGCGGCCGCGGCCGTGGTTCTGCAGTTCGCCCTCGATGCGGAGCGCTCGAGCGGACAGGCCCCAGGGGAGGTGCTGTGACCCATCTCGACGACATGTTCACCGAGGCACCACTCCCGCCATCGCGGAATCGGGGTGCGCTCGGGAAGCGTCTCTCGGGCGTAGTGATTCTCGGCCTCATCATCGTCATGGTTGTCATCGCTTGGCGGCTGGTCGCCGGGGATTCGGCTCCCACCGACTACCCGGGCCCGGGATCCGGCGAGGTCACCGTCGTCGTGCCACGGGGGGCAACGCTGACCGAGATCGGTCAGGCGCTTCAGGAGGCCGGTGTGGTGCTGACCACGGAAGCCTTCGTGGAGGCCACGGCGAATGATGAGCGTTCCTCGTCCCTGGGGCCGGGTGCGTACTCGCTCCTACGCGAGATGCGTGCCGCGGATGCTCTCGCCCTGATGCTGACTCCGCAGTCGCGTGAGGAGAACCGACTCGTTCTTCCCGAGGGGCTTCGCATGTCGCAGACGTTCGAGATCGCCGCCGAGGTCACGGGTGTGCCCATCAAGGATTTCGAGGCGGTTGCCGAGGACCCGAAGAATGTTGGATTGCCGGGGTGGGCGGAGGGCCGGCTTGAGGGCTTCCTCTTCCCTGCTACCTATGACCTTGTGGGCGATGAGGACGCTCGGCAGGTGGTGCGCACCCTCGTCGGGCGATTCGATCAGGCTGCCGCGACGACCAACCTCGCTGCCCGGGCACGCGAAATAGGACGTGACCCCTACGAGATTCTGATCATCGCGTCGCTGATTCAGGCGGAAGTGTTGCCGAATGACTTCGCCAAGGCCGCGGCGGTCGTCTACAACCGACTCGACGCAGGCATGCCGCTTCAATTCGATTCGACCGTGTCGTACGCGCTGGGGATCACCGAACTGCTGTTGAGCAAGGAGCAGTTGGCCACGGAATCTCCGTACAACACATACGAGGTCACCGGTCTTCCTCCGACACCGATCAACTCGCCCGGTGAAGCCGCAATCGAAGCGGCACTTGCGCCCGCCAAAGCCAAATGGCTCTACTTCGTGACGGTGGATCCCACTACGCGCGAGACGAAGTTCGCACGTTCGTACGAGCGTTTCCTGAAACTGAAGAGACAGTTCCAACAGAACGTGGCCGATCAGTGAACCTCACGGGGCGGGCCGGCGTTCTCGGTTCACCCATCGAGCACAGCCTCTCGCCGATCCTCCATCTGGCTGCGTACCGGGCGCTCGGCGTGGACTGGGATTACGGACGCTTCGAGGTGCAGGTGGACGAGCTCGAACCCTTCGTTGCGGAACTCGATGATCTGTGGAGGGGCCTCTCGCTCACCATGCCGCTCAAGGGTGAGGCGCTGCACGTCGCTGATGAGGCCGATGAGATCGCACGTGCGACCAAGGCCGCGAACACCCTCGTGCGCACGCAGAGCGGTGGGTGGAAGGCGTACAACACCGATGTCTTCGGCATGGTGCGAGCGATCAGCGAGGCGGCCTCGGAGCGCCGCTTCACCCGTGTCGTGATTCTCGGGGCCGGTGCGACGGCCCGCAGTGCCGTGGCAGCCTCCCGCGACCTCGGGGTCAGGGACGTGGTGGTGGCCGCACGGCGCCCTGGGGCGGGCCAGGAGGTCATCGACGTGGCGCGGGCCCTGGGAATGACCGGCCGTGAGGTCGATCTTGCACCGTGCGCGCTCGCGGCTGACCTGGTTATCAGCACTCTGCCGGCCGATGTGGCCGCACCATGGACCCAGGTTGTCCCGAACTACTCGGACGCCGTGCTGCTGGATGTGACGTACGCGCCCTGGCCGACGACACTCGCCGGGGCATGGCGCGGACCCGTCGCGAGTGGTGCCGACCTCCTGCTCTGGCAGGCGACCGAGCAGGTGAGGCTGATGACGGGCCGCCCGGCCCCCGTGGATGCCATGCGCGCGGCGCTCGAGAGTTATCCACACGCATGAAGTGCACCTGGTGCGCAGTGCGGGATGCCGCCTAGCGTGTCAGCGTGCCGTCCGCGCTCGTCATCGCCGCGTGGGTGTCGCTTGCCGTGCACGCGAGTGCTCTGACGTGGATCGATGCCCGCACCCATCGGCTCCCAAATCTGTGGGTTGCCCGGTGTGCGGCTCTCGGCGTCGTCCTGATCGGTTCCGCGGGCTGGATCGCGGGGGATCTGAGTGCGGTCACGCGTGGGCTCGTGGTGGGAACGGCCGCATCGCTGGTGTTCCTCGTGATTCACCTCTGCGGAGGCCTGGGAATGGGTGACGTCAAGTACTCCTGGGTGCTCGGCTTCTATCTCGGAACCCTCAGCCTGGACGCAGCATGGTGGGGCTTGTGGTTCTCATTCGCCCTTGCGGCCGCAGTCGTCCTGGCGCGCCGCATCCTTCGACGATTACCCCAGGGTGGTCGCATTCCCTTCGGCCCCTACATGACTGTGGGAGCCGCGATCGCCAGCACTGTCTTCGTCCTCTCGTAGACAGGCTGGTCACGGACCAGGGCGGGACCTCTGGGAGGATCGCCCCCATGGTGCGGTGGTTGACGGCGGGCGAGTCCCATGGGCAGGCCCTAATCGCCGTCATCGAGGGACTTCCCGCGGGTATCGAAGTGACCACACACGCCATCGGGGAGCAGTTAGCCCGCCGCAGGCTGGGGGCAGGACGCGGCGCCCGAATGAAGTTCGAACGGGACGAGGTCCGTGTTCTCGGGGGCGTCCGGCACGGGAAGACCCTCGGAAGCCCCATTGCGATCGAGGTCGGCAACAGCGAGTGGCCCAAGTGGGAAGTCGTGATGTCGGCGGATCCGGTGGACGAGGGTGCACTCGAGGGTGTGGCGCGCAATGCCGCGCTTACCCGCCCACGACCCGGTCATGCAGATCTCGTGGGCATGCAGAAGTACGGCTTCGACGATGCCCGTCCAGTCTTGGAGCGGGCAAGTGCACGCGAGACGGCTGCCCGCGTCGCGCTCGGTGCGGTCGCGCGTGCATTCCTCAAGCAGGTTGCCGGTATCGAGGTCCTCAGTCACGTCGTCCGCATCGGCTCCGTTGCTCTGCCGGACGGTCTGGTGCCGCGCCCGTCGGAACTGGGCATTGTCGATGAGTCACCCGTGCGGTGCATCGACGAGACCACAGCCGTGGCGATGGAGGAGGAGATCGCCACCGCACATAAGGACGGAGACACCCTGGGGGGAGTCGTCGAAGTAGTCGTCTACGGACTGCCTCCGGGCCTCGGCTCGCATGTGCATTGGGATCGACGCATCGACGCGCGCCTCGCCGCCGCGTTGATGGGAATCCAGGCGATCAAGGGCGTTGCGGTCGGTGACGGATTTGATCTGGCAGCCGCCCGGGGCTCGCAGGCCCACGACGAGATCGTGTCCGGGGACGAAGGACTGGAGCGCGTCACACAGCGGTCGGGTGGCACAGAGGGTGGCATGACCACGGGGGAGATGCTTCGTGTGCGCGCGGCCATGAAGCCGATCTCCACCGTCCCGCGTGCCTTGAAGACCGTGGATGTCGCCACGGGCGAGGAGGCCGTGGCGATCAGTCAGCGCTCGGATGCATGTGCGGTTCCTGCAGCCGGGGTCATCGCAGAAGCCATGGTCGCGTTGGTTCTCACGGAGGCGTTCCTCGAGAAGTTCGGCGGTGACTCCGTCGGGGAGACGCAACGGAACTACGACTCCTATCTCGCCAACCTGAGTATTCGCTAATGCCTCCCACCGCTGTCATCATCGGTGCGCCGGGCGCGGGGAAGACGTCTGTCGGCCGTCGCGTGGCGGAGCGCCTCGGCCTCCCGTTCGCCGACAGCGACCATCTCGTGGAGCAGCATGCGGGCGCTCGGGTCGCGGACATTTTCGTCGATCAGGGTGAGGCGCACTTCCGACAGTTGGAGCAGGAAGCGATCGCCGAAGCGGTACGCGACTTCGACGGAGTCCTGAGTCTCGGGGGAGGCGCGGTGATGACTCCGGGGACACCGGAACTTCTCGCCGGCATCCCCGTCGTCTGGCTCGAGGTGGATCTCGGCGAAGCGGTGTCGCGCGTCGGCATGAACGCGTCGCGCCCACTCCTGCTCGGAAACGTTCGCGGCACACTCGCGACGTTGTTGCGTGAGCGCGCCCCCGTCTACGAGGCGCTTGCCACGGTGCGCATCCAGACCACGGGCAAGTCACTTCGCGCCGTGGTGGACGACGTGTGCCGCGCCCTCTCGGATCGGGACGCCGCATGAGTGCAACCGTGAATGTGCGCGCAGAGCGCTCCTACGCCGTCGTCATCGGGCGCGATCTCCTCGCTGAGGTCGTCCCACTCGCAGAGGGGGCGACCCGCGCGGCGATCATCCACCAGCCCTCCGTCCGCGACGTGGCACGTCGCGTCGGCAGGGTCCTGGAAGAGGCGGGCATTCAGGTCGTCGCCGTGGAGGTGCCCGATGCCGAGGGTTCCAAGACGGTCGGCGTCGCTGGGCGCTGCTGGTCCGCGCTGGGGGCCGCGGGGTTCACGCGGAACGACGTCATCATCGGTGTCGGGGGCGGCGCTGTCACCGATCTCGCGGGGTTCATCGCCGCAACATGGTTGCGGGGAGTTCGGTGCATTGTGGTTCCCACATCCGTCCTGGCCATGGTCGACGCCGCCATCGGTGGTAAGACGGGGATCAATACGCGCGAGGGGAAGAACCTGGTGGGCGTGTTCTCCAGTCCCGTGGGTGTGCTCTGCGATGTATCGACCCTGGATGACCTTCCGCGCGCCGAGATCGTGTCGGGCATGGCCGAAGTCGTCAAAGTCGGTCTGACGTCGGATGCGACCATCGTGGCCGACCTGCTGGATCGCACCAGTGAGGCGCTGGATCCCACAGGGGAGATGCTGCCCGATCTCATCCGCCGCGCGGTTCAGGTGAAGGCGGACGTCGTGGGACACGACTTCCGCGAGGTGGGTGGCGCGGACGGATCGATTGGCAGAGAAGTCCTCAACTACGGCCACACCCTCGGCCACGCGATTGAGCGCTGCGAGGACTACACATGGAGGCACGGCAATGCCGTCGCGGTGGGCCTGATGTTCGCGGGTCAACTGGCGTATCTCGGTGGTCGACTCGACGCGACGGGCGTGGAAACCCATCGCGAAATCCTCGACGCTGTTGGTCGCCCGCGGACCTACCGACGCGACGCGTGGCCGTCGTTGCTCGGGGCGATGTCGCTGGATAAGAAATCCCGTGGTTCGACTCTCAGGTTCGTCGTCCTCGACGGGCTGCAGAACCCGACGATCTGGCAGGCCCCAGAGTCGGACCTGCTGCTCTCGGCCTACGCAGCGATCAGCGCGTAGGCTCCGGCCATGGCGAAGGTCCTGGTCCTCAACGGTCCCAACCTGAACAGACTCGGCACCCGCGAACCCGATGTCTACGGCACCGGTACCTACGAGGACTTGGCCCGGCTACTTGCCGCGCTGGCGGCGGAACTCGGCGTCGAGATCGAGATGCGCCAGACCAATGACGAGTCGGAGATGCTGTCCTGGTTGCATGAGGCCGCCGATGGGAGCACTCCGGTAATCCTTAACCCGGCAGCCTTCACGCACTACTCCTACGCCCTTCGCGATGCCTGCGCTCTGCTCACCGCCCCGATCATCGAGGTTCATCTTTCGAACCCGTTGGCCCGGGAGGAGTTCCGCCACACCTCGGTGGTATCCGGGGTTGTGACCGGAACCATCTCGGGACTGGGATTCGATTCGTACCTCCTGGCCCTGCGCGCCATTGCCGCGCGGATGTAGTTCGTGGACTTCATCCACCGACGCGAGCGACACCTCTCCGCCATCACCCCTGGGTCCGCTTACGTGTCCGCGGATCCGGTCACGATCCGATACTTGACCGGCTTCACCGGAAGCAGCGCGACTCTCGCGCTGACGCACTCAGACGTCATCTTCGTGACGGATGGTCGATACCGCGACCAGGTGGCGCTCGAGTGTCCGGGAATCGTCCCGATCATCGAACGGATCGGCTTGGCGGCAGCGGCGGAGGAATTGCGCCGCCGGGGAATCCACCAGGTCAGCGTCGCGCCGGCGACAGCCGCGTCGCAGGTCGAGGAGCTGCGCACACACGTCTCCGAGGTCAGGGTGCTGGACGAGGACCCCGTGGCCGCTCTGCGGCAGGTGAAAGACACGGGGGAGCTGGGGGCACTCCGCGAAGCGTGCGCGATCACAGCCTCGTCCCTTCTGGAGGTGTCGCAGAAGATCCAGGTGGGTGATCGGGAAATCGACATCGCACGGCGTCTCGAGGCGGAGTTCGCCCGACGAGGAGCCGAGGATCGGTCCTTTCCAACGATCGTCGCGACGGGCGCCCATTCGGCGATCCCGCATCACCGCCCCACCGCAACCGAACTTGCTCCCGGAGACCTGCTCGTCATCGATTGCGGTGCCCGCGTTCGTGGCTATCACGCGGATATGACACGCACGTTCATCGTCGGCCAGGATCCCGCGGAGTGGCAGCACGAGATTCACACGATCGTGTCGGAGGCTGCGTCGCGGGGACGTGGCGCGGTGGGACCGGGTGTGCGTTGTGCGGACGTGGATGCTGCGGCGCGCGATGTGATCGGCGCGCGTGGCTACGCGGAGGCTTTCACGCACGGCACGGGACACGCGGTGGGGCTGGCGATTCACGAGGCCCCGATGGTGATGCGTGAGTCGCTGGGTACCCTTGCCGCCGGCATGGCGGTCACCGTCGAGCCCGGGATCTACCTTCCCGGACGCGGCGGTGTTCGTATCGAGGACACCCTCGAGGTCACCCTCGAGGGGAGCGCCGTGCTGACCGAAGCGCCCCGCGACCTCATGTGCGTGGGCTAGCGAACGACGACCGGGAGAAGTGATGGCCACCACGAACGACCTGAAGAACGGCATGGTCCTGAAGATCGACGGGCAACTGTGGGCCGTGGTGGAATTCCAGCACGTCAAGCCAGGCAAAGGTGGGGCATTCGTCCGCTCCAAGCTGAAGAACGTGCTCTCGGGCAAGGTCGTCGATCGAACGTTCAACGCGGGCGTCAAGGTGGAGACGGCCACTGTCGACCGCCGCGATATGCAGTACCTCTACAAGGACGGCGACGACTGGATCTTCATGGACACCAACTCGTACGACCAGGTGCCCGTCCCGTCAGCCGTGGTGGGTGACAGCGCCGACTACCTCCTGGAGAACCAGGTGGCACAGATCTCCATGCATGAAGGTTCACCGATCATCGTGGACCTTCCGGCGTCGGTCGAACTGATGATCACGTACACCGAACCGGGCCTGCAGGGTGACCGCTCCACGGGTGGAACGAAACCCGCCACACTCGAGACCGGAGCCGAGATCCAGGTTCCGCTCTTCATCGAGCCGAATACCAAGGTCAAGGTGGACACCCGCGACGGTTCCTATTTGGGCCGCGTCAACGACTAGTGTCCGCGCGATCCAAGGCCCGTAAGCGGGCACTCGACGTCCTCTTCGAGGCCGACAGTAAGGGCGTCCCTATCCCGAGTGTCCTGGCCGAACACGTGCGACGGCGGCGGGATGAGGGTTCACCCGAGCTGAACGAGTACACGGTCGCACTGGTCGAGGGTGTGTCGTCGAATCTGCCCGCGATTGACGAGCGCATCGAGAGGTCCGCTGTCGGATGGTCCCTCGACCGCATGCCGGACGTCGACCGGGCGATCGCACGCGTTGCCGTCTACGAGATCCTCTTCGTGGAGGACGTGCCCGATGCGGTGGCGATCTCCGAAGCGGTGGATCTGGCCACCGACCTGTCGACCGCCGAATCTCCCCGATTCGTCGCGGGTCTGCTCCACGCGATCGCGAATCAGACACCCCTCTCTGAGACGGACTAGTGCCCCGGGTGGGATTCGAACCCACACTGGACGGTGTTTGAGACCGCTTCCTCTGCCGGTTGGGATACCGGGGCGCTGCGCCAAGGGTAGCCAGATCACCGCGTAGCGTTGCGGCGTGGAGCGCAGCGAAGTCCGGGTCGTCGTCGTGGAAGACGAGGCGATCATTCGCATGGACCTGGTCGAGACCCTGAGGGAGCTCGGGTACACGGTGGTCGGGGACACAGGGGACGGCGCGACCGGGATCGAGGTTGTTCGGTCCACGCGACCGGACGTGGTCTTCATGGACGTGAACATGCCGGTGATGGATGGCATCACCGCGACCCGGGTGATCGTCGAGGAAGATCTCGCCGCCGTCGTGATGGTCACGGCCTACGCCCAGCGCTCCGTGGTGGACGAGGCGGTGGCCGCGGGGGCCTCGGGCTACATCGTCAAGCCGTTCAGCGGCACGGATCTCGCACCGGCCATCGAGGTGGCCGTCGCACGACGGGGTCAGATGCGGGCACTCCGGGACCAGGTGGAGTCCCTCGCCGAGCGGGCCCAGTCCCGGTCCTTGGTGGAGGAGGCGGTGTCTCTCCTGGGGGAGACCCAGGGTCTCGGGGAACCCGAGGCCTACGCGTTGCTGCGTCGGGCGGCCATGGATCAGCGGGTCACCCTCCCCGAGGCGGCCGCGGTGATCCTGCAGCGGATGCGTGAGGGAATATCACAAAAGGGTCACGAATAGGCCCCGAAGCCAGCGCCAGATTTCGCCCGTTGTGAGGGGTGGCCGTAGGCTGTTGGCACTGCGACGACACTCGTCGTCGTTTCGTATGTCCAAGGAGAATGCATGAAGCGCACTATGGTCATCAAGGCCGTGGCCGTGCTCGGCGTTGCCTCCCTCGCTCTCGCTGCATGCAGCAGCGGCAACGAGGCTGCCACTGAGGAGACCGCAGCTGCGGAAACCACGGAGGAAGCGGCACCCGCTGAGGAGACTGCCACCGCAGAGGAGACCGCAGCTGAGGAGGCGTGTGCAAACACGGCCCTCGTTGTCGGCTCGCTGCTGCCCGCCACGGGCGACCTTGCCTTCCTCGGCCCACCGGAGTTCGCCGGTGTCGAGAAGGCACTCGCGGAGATCGACGCCGCCGGCGGCGTTCTCGGCCAGCCTGTCACCTACATCGAGGGCGACTCGGGCGACACCAGCACTGACATCGCATCGCAGACCGTCGACTCGCACCTCTCGCAGGGTGTGCAGGCGATCATCGGCGCGGCTTCGTCGGGCGTGTCCCTGACCGTCATCGACAAGATCACGTCCAATGGCGTGGTTCAGATCTCACCGGCGAACACCTCGCCGGCGCTGACCACCTACCCGGACAATGGTCTCTACTTCCGCGTTGCTCCGTCGGACGTGCTCCAGGGCGCAGTCCTCGCGAACACCGCGATCGACAAGGGCATCACCAAGCTCGCTGTCATTGCCCGCCAGGATCCCTACGGTGAGGGTCTGAAGGACGCCACCGTCAAGGACTTCGAGGCGGCTGGTGGCACCGTGACCTTCAACGAGGTCTACGACCCGGCAGCTACCTCCTTCGAGGCTGAGGTTGCGGCGGTCAAGGCCAGTGGTCCGGATGCTGTTGCGGTGATCGGCTTCGAGGAGACAGTCAAGCTGCTCCAGGAGATGATCAAGCAGGGTGTTGGCCCGAAGGACGTCCCGTTGTTCCTCGTGGATGGCAACATCTCCACGACGGCATACGCGGACTTCCCGAAGAACACCATGAAGGGTGTCATCGCGACGGTTCCGTCCGGTGAGGCCGATCTCACGGCGTTCAACGAGTCGCTGCTCGAGGTTGACCCCGAGCTGACCGACTTCGCCTACGGCGCGCAGGCCTACGACGCAACCATGCTCGTGGCCCTGGCTGCCCAGGCTGCTGGTTGCGCCGACGGCGCCTCCATCGCCGAGTTCCTGCCGCAGGTCGCCGGCAACGGTGGAGAGCAGTGCTCCACCTGGGCCGACTGCGTTGCGCTGCTGGATGCCGGAACCGATATCGACTTCCAGGGTGTAACCGGCCCGGTCGATTTCAACGAGTTCGGCGATCCCGCAGAGGGAACGATCTCGATCAACGAGTACTCCAGCAACACGGAGTTCGCGGAGATCGGCAAGGTCACGGCTGTGGTGCCGCTGCCGTAAGGCAGGCACTGGCCACGGGGCCCTGGCTTCCTTCGGGAGGCCAGGGCCTCAACCTTTGGCGGACTCAGGCGCGGGCGAGCGTGCCGAGGTAGAGCTCGATGACCTTGGGATCGTTGGCCAGGGAGCGACCGGTGCCGGTGTAGGCATTCCTTCCCTGATCGAGCACGTATCCGCGATCCACAATCTGCAGGCATCGGCGGGCGTTCTGCTCGACGATGATGACCGTGACACCGGTGGCGTTGATTCCCTTGACGCGCACGAAGACCTCGTCTTGAAGGGCGGGGGATAGTCCGGCGGAGGGTTCGTCGAGTAACAGCACCGACGGCTCCATCATGAGTGCGCGACCCATCGCCACCATCTGCCGCTCACCTCCCGACAGGGAGCCGGCACGCTGCTTGCGCCGCTGGCCGAGGGTCGGAAAGAGTTCTGCCACCTTGTCGAAGCGCTCAGTGAACTTCTTGGGCTCCTGGAAGGCACCCATCTGCAGGTTCTCTTCGATCGTCAGCGAAGGGAAGACATTGTTGTTCTGAGGCACGAAGCCCACCCCTCGACGCACAAGTTGGTCGGCGCGGAGGTTCGTGATGTC
>JBEIHR010000005.1:0-47271 GCA_040381195.1 Rubricoccaceae bacterium | reverse complement strand
GCTGACGTAGTGCTCGCCCACCTCGCGCTGGGCGAGGGTGAGCGCAGCGAAGATGGGGCGCTCGGGGCATCCGGTGCAGAAGCCCGGCGGGCGACCCTGCACGAGGTCGGACGCGATGCGGGGCGCGAACGGACTGCGCGGGTCGTCATGCGGGAGGGTCACCACCGGTGTCCCGTCGACCATGGCGGGCACGTACTTATGGAGGAACGCGTGCACGCCCTTGGTGACAGCTGCCGGGGTGTATTCACCTGCCACGGGGAGCAGGTCCTTGCCGTGCAGCATCGCGGTCGCGTTATTGCGTCGAAGTACGGCCTGGATGTTCTGCTCGATGAAGTCCGGTTGGCCCTCTTCGACGAGAAGCACCGCCCGCTTGCCCTCGCAGAACCGCACGACCTCCTCGTCGATGACGGGGTAGGTGACATTCATGACGTAGAGCGGGATCTCGGAGTTGCCGAATGCATCGGAGACTCCGCAGAGTTCGAGCGCACGATTGACGTTGTTGAAGAGGCCACCCTGCAGGATGATGCCGATGTCCTGGGCTCCGTCGTTGACGAACTCGTTGAGTTTGTTCTCGGTGATGAACTTCACGGCGGCGGGCCAGCGCTTGGTCACCTTCTCCTGCTCATGCAGGAAGCTGGCGGGCGGAAGCACGATGCGGCTGAGGTCGCGTCGGGGGTTGGACACGGCCTCGCTCACCGTCATGGTCGGGCGCTTGTTGTCTTTGGTGGTGAAGGTCCCGTGCAGGTGGCAGGAGCGCAGGCGAAGCTCGAGGATCACGGGGGTGTTGCTGGCTTCGGAGAGTTCGAAGCCCTTCTCCACCATGTCCACGATGGCGGTGAGGTTCGGCCGGGGGTCGAGCAGCCACATCTGCGACTTCATCGCGAACGCGTGCGTGCGCTCCTGCATGATGCTCGCACCCTCGCCGTAGTCCTCGCCGATGATCACCATCGCCCCGCCGATCACGCCGCCGGAGGCGAGGTTCGCGAGGGCATCGGATGCGACGTTGAATCCCACGGTGGACTTGAAGGTGACGGCACCGCGCAGGGGGTAGTGGACCGATGCGGCGAGCATCGCTCCCGCGGTTGCCTCCGAGGCGCTGTTCTCGAAGTAGACGTCGAGTTCGCCCAGAATGTCTTGGGCGTCGCCGAGGACATCCATCAAGTGGGAGATCGGCGCACCCTGGTAGCCGCCCACGTAGGCGACTCCCGACTGGAGGAGGGCCTTGGTGACGGCCAGGATGCCCTCGCCACGGAACTCGTCACCGTCGCCAAGGCGGAGTTCCTGGACTTCCTGGGCGAAGGAGCGCTCAGCCATGGGTTCCTCTCCTCACCGGCCCATGATGGGGCAGGGTCGCCCGGGGTGCAATGTGACGTTGCCGACCTAGCCTTGACGACCGCCGTTGGAGTCGTAGGCCTCCTCGGCCTCGAGCGCCAGCGACCGGATCATGGGGAAATCGTTGAACGAGAACAGGAAGGCGGGGTTGGCCGGATCGTCGTTGGCGTGCTCGTGCCAGGCCCAGGAGGGGACGCAGAAGATGTCGTGCTCTTGCCAATCGAAACGGCGGCCCCCGATGATCGAGTGCCCCCGTCCCTCGGCGACGTGGTAGATCACCGAGCCGGTATGGCGGTGGGCCAGCGTCTCCTGACCGGGCTGCAGCATCTGCATGTGTGCCCCCATGGTCGGCATCACCGAGCCACCGGTGACCGGGTTCACGTACTCCATGATTACCCCGTCGAACGGTGTGCCATCGCTGACCTTCGCGAGGTTGACGAGGGCCTCGCGCGTCTTCTCCCACGGATACCCGAGCAGCGGTGAATAGGGCTTGGACCAGGAGCGACGATCAGGCTTGAGGATGCCGCTGCCGTGCGTCAGGATCGAGGTGTTCGGCACCGTGCCAGGAACCTGGTGGAGGTCGGGGTGCACCTCGTAGAAGTTCGCATCGAGTGCATTGACCAGCGGGATGTCGAGGCCGTCCTGCCAGATGACGAAGTTGTCGGTGGACTCATTCCCGTGTTCGTGCCACGTGCCGTTTGGCGTGATGGCGAAGTCATTGGGTCCCACCTTCAGGCGGTCACCCTCCACGATCGTCCACGCGCCGGTGCCCTCGATCACGAATCGGAGGGCCGAGGCTGCATGGCGGTGGGCGGTCATCGACTCACCGGGGTTCATGATCTGGATCCCTGAGTAGAGCAGCCCGACCGCAGCTTTGACGTCCTTGCGCTCGTCGTTGACGAGGTAGACCACGCGGCGCCCGGCGTCGGAGCCGGTGACGAGGCTGGCTGACTCGACGACGAGGGGCCGCATGTCCGAGTAGCGCCATAGCATCGGAACGGATTTCGGTTGCGGGTACCAGGGCTCGATCTCATTGGCCACGGACCACAGTGCGCCGGTTCCGACCTTCTCGAGGCGGGAGTAGTACTCCTCCAGCTCGGGGGTGTCGGTGACCCTCGCCCGTCCGATCGCGGAATCGTCCATCGCCATCGCTCGCCCTCCCGTCCTTACGACCTTCAGCCTACTGCGGCCTTCGCCCGGGTGCTACGGTCCGATCGTCGAGAGCGAGCAGGCCGAAAGCGAGCCATGGACTATCCCCGATTCCGCGCCGCCGCGGTGCAGGCGGCCCCGGTGTTCCTCGACACCGATGCCACTGTTGCCAAAGCCTGTTCTCTGATCGCTGAGGCAGGTGCCGCGGGTGCGCAGCTCGTTGTGTTCCCCGAAGTGTTCGTGCCCGGCTATCCCTATTGGAACTGGACGATGACCCCGATCGCGGGCAGCGCTTGGTTCGAGAAACTGTTCAAGGCTGCGGTGGATATCCCGGGGCCGCACATCGATCGACTCTGCAGCGCGGCACGCGACGCGGGGGCCTACGTCGTGATCGGCGTCAACGAGCGCGATCCCTTCTCGATGGGCACGCTCTACAACACCCTGGTCTTCATCTCCGATACCGGAGACGTACTCGGAACCCATCGCAAACTCGTGCCCACCTGGGCGGAGAAGCTCACCTGGGCGGGGGGTGACGGAAGTTCCCTGCGCGTCTACGACACCGCAATCGGCCGACTCGGTGGCCTCGCATGTGGGGAGAACACGAACACCCTTGCCCGGTTCGCCTTGTTGGCGCAGGGAGAGAACGTGCACACCGCCAACTACATCGCTCTCCCCACAGCGCCCGAGGACTACGACATGGTCGAGGCGATCAAGGTGCGCGCGATGGCGCACTCCTTCGAAGGCAAGGTCTTCACCGTCGTCTCATGCTCTGCCATCACGCCGGAGATCGTCGACGCCGTCGCTCACGACACGCAATCCCGTGCGATGCTGGAGAGGCCGCACTCGGCCGTGAGTTGCATTGTGGGTCCCGATGGACGCGTGCTGGGCGAGCCGCTCATCGATGTCGAGGGGATCGTCTACGGCGACATCGATCTCAATCGATGCATTCAACCCAAGCAGATGCACGACATCATCGGCCACTACAACCGCTTCGACATCTTCTCCCTGCACATCAACCGCAGACAGAATGACACACTCCACTTCGAGGAAGCCGAATTCGAGCCCATCACCGACACAGCTCCACGGGAGGACCAGCCATGAGACTCGTGACGTTCACTCTGGGATCCGACGACTCTGCGCGTCTCGGTGCGATCGTCAGCGACAACGTCGTCGAGCTCGCTCCTGCGCTCGCCGGTCGCGTGACGGTGCCTGATCGCATGATCGACTTCATCACGGCGGGTTCGGATGTCCACGATGCTGTGCGCTCTGCCCTCGCAGACACCACCCAGTGGCCAGCCGGGACCTCCCACAGGCTGTCCGACGTCACGCTGCAGGCACCCCTGCGCCCAGGGAAGGTCATCGGGGTCGGACTGAACTACGTCGAGCATCTCGAGGAGTCGAGCCGGTCCCTCGATACCGCCAAGGAGCTCCCGGATCGACCGGTGCTCTTCAGTAAGCCGGCTACCGCGATCGTCGGTCCCGGCCAGCCGATCCGACACAACGCCTCCCTCACCGCGCAACTTGACTGGGAATGCGAGTTGGCCGTGGTCATCGGACGTGAAGCGCTTGGCGTCTCGGAGTCGGAAGCCCTCGATTACGTGTTCGGCTACAGCATCATCAACGACATCAGCGCCCGGGACCAGCGCCGCGGGGGACAGTGGTTTTTCTCGAAGGGTCAGGACAGCTACGCACCTTTCGGCCCGATGATCGTGACCGCCGATGAGATCGGCGACCCCCACTCGCTCCAGCTGCGGCTCACCGTCAACGGGGACCAGCGCCAGAACGGCAACTCCCGGCACATGCTCTTCAGGATCCCCACCCTGATTGCAGACATCACCTCGGGGATGACCCTCGAGCCAGGCGATGTCATCGCCACCGGATCACCCCAGGGGGTCGGCGCCGCCATGAACCCGCCGACCTTCCTCCAGCCCGGCGATGTCGTGGAGTGCACGATCGAGCGGATCGGGACCCTGAGCAACCCGGTCGTGGCCGTTGGAAAGGGATAGTTCACCGCGCAAAATGGATAGACCACGGTCTGGTCTAGTCGGATAGTGGGCGTGTCGTGCGTGAAGGAGGAGACATGACCAAGGCGATCCTGGATGGCAAGGACTTCAAACTCGGACTGTTCTCATCGAACTGTTCCTCCGGTATGGCGGTCACCAAGGTGACCGACCGATGGACGGGCAGTTGGGACGACAACCTGCGCCTGGTGAAGATCGCCGACGAGGTTGGCATCGACTTCCTGCTGCCGATCGCCCGCTGGATCGGTTACGGAGGGGAGACGAACTTCCACGAGGGGGTTCTCGACCCGATCACCTGGGCTGCGGGCCTCTTGGCGAATTCGAAGCGCATCTTCGTCTTCGCGACCGTGCATACCGCGTTCAATCATCCGATTGTGACGGCCAAGCAGTTGGCGACGGTTGACCAGATCTCCCATGGCCGCGCCGGCGTGAACGTGGTGGCGGGATGGAATCAGCCGGAGTACGAGACGTTCGGCATGGACCTGCCGCAGGACCACAACGATCGATATGCCCTCGCGCAGGAGTGGCTCGATGTGATCCTCAAGATCTGGACCACCCCCGGCCAGTTCGACTGGGACGGTCAGTTCTTCCACCTGAAGCACGTCGAGAGCCTGCCCAAGCCCTACGACGGCCCGCTGCCGATCCTCAACGCCGGCTCCTCAGTCCAGGGTCGCGCCTACGCCGCCCGCAACGCAAACTTCGGCTTCACGATCGTCGGTGGTCCGGAGGATGGCGCAGGTGTGGTCACTGAATACACGAAGCTCGCCAAAGACGAGTTCCAGCGGACCATGGGCTACTTCACCCTGGGCCACTGCGTCGTGCGACCCACGCGCAAGGAGGCCGAGGATTTCCTGAAGTGGTACGCCGATGACAACGCGGACTGGGAGGCCGTCGACAACCTCATGCGACTGCAGGGCCTGCACGCACAATCCTTCACCCCGGAGATGGTGGAGATGTTCCGCGGAAGATTCGCTGCGGGTCACGGCACCTGCCCGATCATCGGCACCCCCGATGACGTCGCGGATGAGATCGAGCGCTTTGCCAAGGCCGGGTTCGCGGGTATGACACTGTCGTTCCTCGACTACGCCGAGGAGTTGCCGTACTTCGCGCAGGAGGTCCTGCCTCGCCTCGAAGCGAAGGGCGTGCGTCTGCCGCGCTGAGTGGTAGACATGCGCGATGGCAGACCGTCGCGAAATCGATCCGGCGGCGATATCGGGTCTCTACTCCCTGCTGGGGACCCTGGTCACGCCGCGACCCATCGCATGGGTCTCGACCCTGTCTGCGGATCACGCCGACAACCTGGCTCCCCATTCCTTCTTCCAAATCGTGAGCACATCGCCACCGATCGTCATGATCTCCTCGATGGGTGAGAAGGACACGGTCCGCAATATCCGTGCGACCGGGGAGTTCGTCGTGTGCGGATCACCTGCATCGATGATCAAGGAGATCAATCTGACCTCGGTGGAGTTCCCCCACGGCGTCAGTGAGTTCGATCGTGTCGGGCTCACTCGCGAGCCGAGTGTGCGCGTTGCGCCACCCAGGGTCGCCGACTCACCGTACGCGCTTGAGTGCCGGTGCATCGACATCCGAAACGTTGGAAACGGGATCCTCGTCTTGGGAGAGGTGATCCACATCGCGGTTTCCGAGGATGTGTTCGTGGGAGCGAGTGTGGACGTCACGCGCGTGGACCCGGTGGCGCGTCTCGGGGGCAGTCAGTGGAGTGCACTGGGTGCGATCGTAGAAGTGCCGCGGGTGACGCTGGAGGAGTTCGAGACTCTCAACCCGCCATGAAACGACCGCCGTTGACATCCAGCACGGCACCGGTGATGTAGGACGACTGATCACTCGCGAGGAACAGCACGGGATCGACGCACTCGGAGATCTCGGGCATTCTTCGCAGCGGAATCGAATCGAGGACCTCGGTGCGATCGTGCTCGCTCATCGCGTCGAACATGCCTTGGAGTCTGCCCGTCAGGAACAGGCCGGGGGCGATGGCGTTGACCCGGATGTTGTCGGGCCCGACCTCCCGGGCGAGTCGACGTGTCAATCCGAGAATGCCCGCCTTGGCTGCCGCGTAGGGGATCCCGGTGACCGGGCTCGTGCTCCGGCCGCCGATCGAGGAGAAGGTCACGATCGAGCCACCGCCTGCGGCGCGCATGTGCGGCACGATTGCTGCAGCCGAGTGGTAGGTGCCCTTGATGTTCACATCGATGACCAGGTCGAGGTCATCGGCCGAGATCTCCTCGAGATCACGCGGTGTGCCGAGCGACCCACCTGCAGCGGCGATGAGGATGTCGAGATGACCGAAGTCGGCGGCTATGGAATCAACCGCGGCACGCACGGCCTCGCCGTCGCGGACATCCACAACCTCACCCCGGGCGCTCGTTCCCACTAGTGCCTGCAGGCCGGCCTCGACCGCGGAGGAATTCGCATCGAGGATCGCCACCGAGGCGCCCTCCCGGGCAAGGGCCTCGGCGATGGCCAGGCCCAGCCCACCGCCACCGCCGGTCACCAGGGCGGCCTTTCCCGTGAAGCGCATGGGGCATCCTCCCGCACAATCGACGTCTCCCTGCGGAGATCGATATACCGTACTATTGTCGATAGTCACAAATACGCGAGACTGTGAGGGAGCCAGGATGCGGATCGCGGTGATCGGTGGGGGACCCGGCGGCCTGTATTTCTCGAGCCTCATCAAACAGCTCGACCCCAGTACGGACGTCACCGTGTGGGAGCGCAACGCTCCCGACGACACGTTCGGTTTCGGCGTCGTGTTCAGCGACCAGACCCTCAGCGGAATCAAGGCATCGGACCCGTCGGTCTTCGAGGACATGGGCCGCTCCTTCGCGTACTGGGATGACGTCGACGTGGATATCGACGGTGTCCGTTTCACGGTGGCGGGAAATGGATTCGCGGCGATGAGTCGCAAGGAGCTCCTGAACGTGCTGCAGCGTCGTGCGACAAGCCACGGAGTACCGATTCATTTCCGGACCGAGGCGCCCCCGGTTGAGCAGCTCATGGCCGAGTACGACCTCGTCATCGCATGCGACGGAATCAACAGCGCCGTGCGTGAGAAGTTCGCCGATGAGTTTGGCACCACGATGGATCCACGCATCTGCAAGTACATGTGGCTGGGTACCGATCTGGTCTTCGAAGCTTTCGAGTTCTTCATTCGGAATACCCCCTACGGCGTCATGCAGATCCACGCCTATCCGATGGATGCCACGATGAGCACATTCATCGTTGAGATGCACGAGGACGTATGGCGCAACGCCGGCTTCGACGCCGTCGATGCGGATTCACTCCCACCGGGCGTGAGTGACGAGGCGAGCATCGCGAAGGTCAAGGAGATCTTCGCCGACATCCTCGATGGGCACTCCCTGGTTGCCAACAACAGCAAGTGGGTGACGTTCCGCACGATTCGCAACAAGACCTTGGTGCACAAGAACCTGGTGCTCATGGGCGACTCGGCGCACACCGCCCACTTCAGCATTGGATCGGGAACCAAGTTGGCCAAGGAGGACGCGCTGGCCCTCGCTGCCTGCCTGCGAGAGCAGCCCACCGTTGACGCAGCCCTGAAGGCCTACGACCAGGAGCGCGGGCCGGTCATCAAAAGCACTCAGCGTTCGGCGCAGGCGAGTCTTGAGTGGTTCGAGGAACTCTCGCAGTACTCAGGCCAGGATCCCGTGCAATTCGCCTTCAACCTCATGACACGGAGTCGTCGCATCACCTACGGAAACCTCCGTGAGCGCGATCCCAACTTCGTGCAGCAGGTGGACGACTGGCTACTGCAGCACGAAATCGCGCGGGGTCGAGTTCCGGCGGGCACAGCTTCCGTACCTCCGATGTTCCTGCCATACCAGGTGCGCAGCGTGCTACTACCGAACCGAGTGGCCGTCTCCGCGATGGACATGTACTCCTCCGTGGACGGAGTACCCGGTGACTTCCACCTCGTGCACCTGGGCAGCAAGGCCCTCGGTGGCGCCGGCCTCGTGATGACCGAAATGGTGTGCGTGTCACCCGAGGGACGCATCACTCCGGGATGCGGCGGCCTTTATAACGACGCCCAGGAGGCCGCCTGGACGCGCATCGTGGACTTCGGCCACACGACATTCGCGAAAATGGGGATCCAGATCGGTCATTCCGGTCGCAAGGGATCCACGAAGGTGATGTGGGAAGGGATCGATCAGCCGCTTGACTCGGGCAATTGGCCGATCATGGCGCCCTCACCACTGCCCTACCTCCCACATGGCCAGGTTCCTGCCGAGATGACGCGCGCGGACATGGACATGGTGCGCGATCAGTTCGTCGCGACCACCGTGCGCGCGGCACGGGCGGGATTCGACGTCCTGGAGCTGCATTGCGCACACGGGTACCTGTTGTCGAGCTTCCTCACACCGGTGTCGAACCAGCGCACCGACGAGTACGGGGGCTCGATCGAGAACCGCCTCCGCTTTCCGCTGGAAGTCTTCGACGCGGTACGTGCCGCCTGGCCCGCGGATCGCCCGACCTTCGTGCGCATCTCCGCATCCGATTGGGTGCCGGAGGGAATCACGTTCGAAGACATCCTCGTGATCGCCCAGGCCTTCAAGGATCACGGTGTCGACGTCATCGACGTCTCCTCGGGACAGACCACACCGGATGCGAAGCCCGAGTACGGACGCTCGTACCAGACACCCTTCTCCGATCGCATCCGCAACATCATTGGCATCGACACCATGGCCGTGGGTGCGATCAGCTCCTACGACGACGTCAACACGAACATCGCAGCCGGACGCTCGGACCTGTGCGCGATCGGACGCCCACACCTGTACGACCCCCAATGGACCCTGCACGCTGCCGCAGATCAGGGGGTGAAGGTGCCCTGGCCGACCCCGTATGTCGGGGGCAGTTGGAAGCCTCCGGCCGGCCGTGCCGAGGATCCCAAGCCCCGTCTCCAGTTGGTCCCCGAGGCCGAGTTGATCAATCGACCGAAGCGCTGGCGGCCCACCGTCTAGGGCACAACAATGGGCGAACGCCCGCATCACGAAAGGAAGACTCATGTCCGATCTTGCGAAACTCGCAGCAGGCATCGTGGACGGTTCGGTGACGGTCATCGACCTCACCTCCCCGCTCCACTCGGGTACCCCGATCCTCGGCCTACCCCCGGAGATGGGTCAGACGGCGGTGTTCACGCTCGAGGAGATCAGCCGCTATGACGACCGTGGCCCGGCGTGGTACTGGAACAACTTCCACACGGGAGAGCACACCGGTACGCACTTCGACGCTCCCAACCACTGGATCTCCGGCAAGGATCTCGATGACGTCAGCCAGGTTCCGGCTCAGCGTCTCGTGGGACCCGCAGTGGTGATCGATAAGACCGCCGAGGTGGCCGCGAATCCCGACTACTGCCTGACGGTCGACGACATCAAGGCATGGGAAGCTGCCAACGGTCCGCTGCCGAAGCACGCCTGGGTGCTGTTCCGCACCGGATGGTCGCAGTACGGCGACGACCCGGCCAAGTTCGCGAATGCCGATGAGAACGGCCCGCACACCCCGGGTGTGACTCCCGAGGCGGCGAAGTACATCGCGGAGAACACCGACATCCTCGGCTGGGGTGTCGAGACGGTGGGCACGGATGCTGGTGGCGCCTTCGCCTTCGATCCGCCGTTCCCGTGTCACGCGATGTTCATGGGTGCGAACAAGTACGGCCTGACCCAGCTGCGCAACCTGGACAAGTTGCCGACAACCGGTGCGGTCGTGATTGCGGCACCGCTGCCGATCGTCAACGGGTCGGGCAGCCCCTGCCGCGTGCTCGCACTCGTCGCGGGCTAGTTCCCGAGCAGTCTCGACGCCACCTGGTAGCCCGAGCCTCCCCCGAGGCCGGGACCCGGGTGGGTTGACGCTCCGATCTGCCAGAGGCCGTCGATCCCGGTGCTGTGTCCGGTCGCGGTGGCCAGGGGGCGCCACAGTGCGTACTGGTCCACCCGGCAATCGCCCGCGTAGGGGTCGCCACCGACGAGGTTGACGTTCATCGCCTCCAGATCGGCGGGGCCGATGGTGAATTGCGCGATCGCGGCACTGCGGATGTTCGTGATGTGCTTCTCCAGGATGCCGATCACGCGATTGGCGTAGGCGTCGCGCAGTCTCGGAGTCCACGTCCCATCGCCTGGATCGATCTCCCCGGCGAGGTCGCCGAGCACATGACGCGGGTTCTCCTGTAACTGAATCCAGAGGAGACCGTGTCCGTCCGGGACCCGTGAGGGATCGACAGTGGCGGGTTGGCCCACGACGATCGTCGGGCGTCGGGGCAGGTATCCGCGATTGGCAGCGTTCACAGACTCCGATAGGGAGTCCATCCCGTCGAGGATGTGGATTAGCGCGGTGTCGGCCATGCGCGGATCGCCCGCCCACCGAGGTGGCTCGCGCAGCGCGATGTGGACCTGGAAACCGGCACGGCCGAAGCGGAAGCGATCGGCCGCTGCCCTCCGTTGGGCATCGGCCTCCGGTGCCAGGGTGCCGTACAGCGCGGGGGGTGTGACCG
Organism: Rubricoccaceae bacterium; assembly: GCA_040381195.1. GTDB lineage: Bacteria > Actinomycetota > Actinomycetes > S36-B12 > S36-B12 > VGCC01. The sequence goes on along the minus strand of JBEIHR010000005.1, from coordinate 36,249 downwards.
ATGCGAGAACTGCCCGGCGCGCACCGATCGAGGTTCCGTCGGCGAGGGCCACTCCCGTGGCGCGATTGCCCTGCACCGTCACCTTCACTACCTCGGCATTGCACAGCACGGTGCCGCCGTTGTCCTCGATGAGGGAGACGAGTGCGTTCACCAGGCTGCGTCCACCACCGACGGGAACCGGCATGCCGCCCATCGCAATCGCAGCGCCAATGACCGTGGTGATGAACGCGCTACCCGCATCGTCGGGACCGAGTCCGTTGTGGAGCGCCCACGGTGCAAGCAATGCGCGCGTCACGGGGGATCTGAAGGTGCGCTCGGCCCAGGGTGCAGCGGGTTCGAGGAGATCGGCACCGCTGGCCATCAAGCCCTGACGGCCGAGTTGGCGGTAGGCCTTCCACCCGAACTTCCACGCGGAACGACGCCAGAAATCCGTACCGAGCAATCCGAATGCGAGGTCGGCTTTACTGCCGAAGTCGGCCATCAGCGCATTCCAGGAGTCGAGATCGCCCAACTCCGACATCTGTGCCGCAGTGATCTCCGGATTCGACGAGAGCACCGCACTCCCGTCGGCGCACACGACGCCCGTCGGCAGTTCCGTGTTGCGGTACTCCAGTCCCCGGGCGGCGAGATCGGCGGCAAGATCCGCGTACGCGGGCCCGCCGACGAAGAGGGGATGCCAGCTGGAGAGCAGCTCGATCGTGAACCCGGGAACGTGATCGGTCGAAGTCCAGATCGCACCACCCGGATGGGGGTTGCGCTCGCAGAGGGTCACAGCCCAGCCCCGACGGGCGAGCATCGCTCCCGCGACGAGGGCATTGATCCCTGATCCGATGATCACCGCGTCGCGCTGGTCCATACCCACCTCCGGGCACACCGTATATCGCGGGCGTGTCGGTCGTCAGTTCTCCATATGATCCGGGAATGCAGCCGGACGTCATCGTCATCGGGGCCGGAGTCAACGGCCTGTCCGCCGCGGCACTCCTTGCCGCCAAGGGCCGGAAGGTACTCGTGCTGGAGACCAATCCGGTCCCCGGTGGTGCGGTGCAGACCGCGGAGGTCACCATCCCCGGCTTCCGACACGACCTGTTCGCGATGAACCTGGGCCTCTTCGCCGGTGGACCGATCAACGCTGCGCTCGGCGAGCGCCTCGCCGCCCACGGATTCGCCCTCGTTCCGTCGGAAAAGCCGTTCTGCTCCGTCTTCCCCGACGGGACCATGCTCGGGGTGGAGGCCGATGTTGCGCGCACCGTCGCGAACCTCGCGGCGGTCGCTCCCGAGGACGTCGAGTCGTGGCAGCGCCTCACCGGGTATCTGGGGGAGGTGGCACCAACCCTCATCGGCGTGCTGGGTGCGGAGATGCCCTCACGGTCACTGGCGACGACACTGTGGAAGGCCCGCAGGCAATTCGGCACGACGGGTGTGCTCGAGATCGCACGGTTGGCCCTCGCCTCGACGCGGGCCTTCACCGAGGAGAACTTCCGCTCGCCCAAGACCCGTGCTCTCATGGCCTCGTGGGGGATGCACCTGGACTTCGCCCCCGATCTCTCGGGCGGTGCACTCTTCTCCTTCCTGGAGACCATCGGCGGCCAGATGTTCGGAATGGTGATCGGTCAGGGTGGCGCTGACACGATGATCAACGCCCTCGTCGGTGTCATCGAGGAGAGTGGCGGGCGCGTGGTCTGCAACGAGCGCGTTACCAGCATCATCGTCGAGAGTGGTCGCGCCGTGGGTGTCCGGACGGCGAGCGGCATGGAGCACCGCGCATCGCGTGCGGTGATCGCGAATGTGAATCCGAGGTTGATCCCAGCGATGTTGCCGGAGGACCAGCGCACTCGACCGGACGTCGCACGCGCGGAGGAGTTCCGCCCCGGCCTGGCCACGATGATGATCCACCTCGCACTCGATGATCTACCCGCGTGGACTGCTTCCGGTGCCCGAGAGTTCAACTACGTGCACATCGGTCCCTACCTCGACGACATGGCGATGACCTACACACAGGCTGCTGCGGGTCTGCTCCCCGATTCACCGACACTCGTCGTGGGGCAGCCCACGGTGTCCGACCCGAGTCGCGCGCCCGAGGGGAAGCACGTCCTCTGGGTGCAGGTACGCGTATTGCCCCTCGAGCCGCGTGAGGGATCCTGGGATGTCATCGGAGAGGCGTACGCCGATCGTGTGATCGACAAGATCGAGCAGTACGCCCCCGGTCTGCGCTCGCGCATTCTGGGGCGGAAGGTACTGACGCCGACGGACCTGCAGCGGGCCAATGCCAACCTCGTCCGCGGGGATTCCCTCGGGGGAAGTCACCACCCGGCCCAGTTCTTCTTCCTCCGTCCGGTTCCCGGATGGTGGCGTCATCGAACCCCGGTGGATCACCTCTATATATGCGGTGCAGGGACATGGCCGGGCGGTGGTGTGGGCGGCGGCTCGGGTGCCCTCGTCGCGGCCGCTGTCGGCTAGCGGAACCTGCCGAAGTCCGGGGGACGCTTCTCGATGAAGGCGGCCCCGCCCTCCTGGGCCTCCGGCGTGTCGATGTAGAGGTCGAGGACGTCGAAGGCCAGCGACTGAATCCCGACGATGTGGTCGGTGTCCGCGTTGAACGAGTGCTTGAGCGTCTTGAGCGCCGTGGGGGACAGCGCACAGGCCTTGCGCGCCCATTCCAGTGCGAGGGGCATCAGCTCAGATGGTTCGACGACGCGATTAACCAGACCCCAGCGCTCGGCGGTGGCCGCGTCGTATTGATCGCAGAAGAACCAGATCTCGCGTGCCCGCTTCTCTCCGACCACGCGTGCGAGGTAGGCGGTGCCGAATCCCGCATCGAAGCTGCCGACGCGTGGGCCGACTTGGCCGAAGCGCGCGGTGGAGGATGCGAGCGAGACATCGCAGAGCACATGGAGCACGTGCCCACCGCCGATCGCGAAACCGTTCACGGCTGCGATAACCGGCTTGGGCACTTCGCGGATGAGCCGGTGCAGGCGTTCGATTTCGAACATGCCCATCTCGGTCTCCCCGTAACCACCTGTGGCCGCACGTTCCTTCTGGTCCCCGCCACTGCAGAAGGCTTTCTCCCCGGCGCCGGTCAGGATGATCGCACCGACGTTCGAGTCCACCCAGGCGTACCGGAAGGCGTAGATGAGTTCGTCGACCGTGCGCCCGCGCAGAGCGTTGTACCGGTCGGGGCGGTTGATCGTGATCACGGCGACGTGGTCGACGACCTGGTAGGTGATGTCGCTGAAGTCTTCGATCCGGATCATGTCGCCTCCACGAGAACCGCGATTCCCAAACCTACGCCGATGCAGGCGGTGGCGATACCGCGACCCCCGCCCCGGCGGCGTAGTTCCCGTGCCGTGTCTGCGACGACGCGGGCCGCGGAAGCGCCAACCGGGTGCCCCATGGCGATCGCTCCCCCGTGGGGGTTGACCTTGGCCACGTCGATCTCGTCCGCCTCGCGGAGCACCGTTAGGACCATGGCGGCGAAGGCCTCGTTGATCTCGAACAGGTCGATGTCTGAGGCGTGCAGGCCCGTCCGAGCGAGCAATTTGCGCACCGCGGGGACGGGTGCGCCCGCGAATCGATCCGGATCGACGGCAACCACGGCGGATGCGGTGATCGACGCGATCGGATCGAGCCCGAGTTCAGCGGCGATGTCGTCGGATGTCAGGAGCGTCGCGACTGCACCATCGGTGATGGGGGAGGAGTTGCCCGCCGTGACGGAGCCGTCGGGGGTGAATGCGGGTTTCAGCTCGGCGAGTTTCGCGAGGCTGGTGTCCGGCCGGATCGACTCGTCACGGGTGAGTCCGTTCACCGGAAGCGCATACCCGTCGAAACGGCCGGCGTCCCAGGCAGCAGCCGCACGCTCGTGTGACCGCAGCGCCCATTCGTCCTGCTCGGTGCGTGTGATGCCGAGTTCCTCGGCACTGCGTTGTGCGCACGCACCAAGGCTGTCGGTCCAGTGCGTCGGGAAGAGGGGGTTCACCATGCGCCACCCGACAGTCGTCTGCTCGAGTTTCGTGTCCGGGCCGATGGGCTCGTCTGTCCGCTGCACCACCCAGGGTGCGCGACTCATACTCTCCACCCCTCCGGCGACCACGATGTCCGCGTCGCCGGCGCGGATGGCGCGGGCGGCCTGGACGATTGCCTCCGCACCGGAGCCGCAGAGTCGGTTCACGGTGACACCCGGCACGGTCACCGGGAGGTCGGCGAGCAGGGCCGACATCCGGGCCACATTCCGGTTGTCCTCACCGGCGCCGTTCGCATCGCCCATCACGACGTCGTCGATCCGGGCGGGATCGAGGGTGGGGACCCCGGAGATGAGGCCGGCGAGTACCGTCGCGAGCAGATCGTCGGGGCGGATGTGGCTCAGTCCCCCCCGGTTCTTGCCGAAGACGCTCCTGCGGGCTTCGACGAGGACGGCACGTGGCATGTAGCGTATTATTGCCGATCGACAAGGAAGCGCACTATCGCCCAGGGGCGGAAAGGCGGCTCGATGACCCGGCGTCCTCCCCTCCGGTGTCTGGTGACCGGTGCAAGTCGCGGCATCGGTCGCACCATTGTGGAACACCTGGCGGCCTCCGGGCACCAGGTCGCCCTCACCGCGCGCTCCACGGGAGACCTCCAGTCCCTGGCCGACTCCCTGGACGTCCCCACGTTGGTCCTCCCCGCGGACGTCACCGATCCGGGTGCACCCGACCGTCTCGTGGCCGATGTCGTGGCTGCGTGGGGTGGCATCGACGTCGCGGTCTTGAACGCCGGCGAGGCAATCTCCGCGCCCATCCACCGTACCGATGACGAGTTGTGGCAGCAGATGCTCGATGTCAACCTCACCGCCCCCTTCCGATTCATCCGTGCCGCCGTGCCCCCCATGAAGCAGGCGGGTTTCGGTCGCATCATCGTCATCGCGAGCATCGCCTCGAAGATCGGCGCCCCCTACATCACCGCCTATTCGGCGGCCAAGCACGGCGTACTCGGTGCCGTGCGATCCGTGGCGATGGAACTCGCCACGACCGGCGTCACGGTCAACGCGGTCTGCCCGGGCTATGTCGACACACCTCTCACCGACCGAGCTCTCGAAGCGATCGTCGCCAAGACCGGAATCGACATGGATGCTGCGCGCGCCACCCTGGAGAACAGTCATCCGATCAAGCGACTCATCACCACCGATGAAGTCGCCTCCGTCGTGGACATGCTCGTCGCGGACACCGGCGGTATCACCGGCCAGGGGATCGTCATCGACGGGGGGAGTGTGCAGTCGTGAGCCTCGAGCGCATCAATCCGAAGGAGCTCGCTGCGCCCATCGGTTTCTCGCACGCGGTTCGCGCATCCGGTCGCACCGTGTACCTCGCAGGCCAGACCGCACTGAATGCAGACGGGGTGATCGTCGGTGCGGGGATCGTCGAGCAGTTCGAAGTTGCTCTCGGGAACCTGATGACCGCACTGCGCACTGCCGGTGGTGGGGGCGAGCACCTCGCGAAGGTGACGATCTTCAGCGTCGATCCGGTCGATTACCGCGCACATGCGCGTGACCTCGGCGCGATCTGGCGTCGTCTCGTTGGCCGCGACTATCCCGCTATGACCCTCGTGGGTGTGACTCGGCTGTGGGACGACGCTGCAGTGGTCGAGATCGAGGGGATCGCGATCCTGCCGTGAGCGCCCTGCAGGCCGAATTGCGGGCACTGTGGGCTGCATCCTCGATCGCGGTCATCGGCGCCACCGAACGGTCGGGTGCCATCGGGCGCCTGCCGATCGAGTATCTGCAGCGCTACGGCTTCGCCGGAACGATCTATCCGATCAACCCCAAGGGTGGGACCGTTCTCGGTATCCCTGCGTACACATCGCTCGCGCAGGTGCCCGGACCCATCGATCTCGCCCTCGTCATGGTTCCCGCCAGCGCTGTCCGCGACGCGGTCAGCGATTGCGCAGCTGCGGATGTCCCCGTCTGCGTGGTGATGAGTTCGGGATTCGCCGAGGCGGGCAGCGCGGGGGAAGCCGCGCAGCGCGAGTTGGTCGACATCGCGCGCAGGTCGGGTATGCGACTTGTGGGACCCAACTGCATCGGTGCAGTAGGCGGCGAGAGCCGGGTTCTTGCCACCTTCTCCCCGGTGTTCTCCTCGCCCACAACCCCGCTTCCGGCCGGACGCCTCGGGCTCGTGAGTCAATCCGGTGCACTCGGCTTCGGCACGTTGTCGCTCGGACTCGAGCGAGGTGTGCCGATCGGCATCGCGGTCACCACGGGAAATGAGGCGGACGTGACCGCCACCGATGTCGCCGAGGCCCTGTCCACCGAGGACTCGATCGATGCACTCCTCATGTACGTCGAATCCCTGTCCGACATCGACGCTTTGCGTACGGCCGCGACCCGCGTGCCGATCGCGATGGTGAAGGCCGGCCGCTCGGCCGCGGGAGCCTCAGCGGCTGCATCGCACACGGGTGCGCTCGCTGCTCCGGATGCGGTCGTGGATACAGCACTCGCGTCCGCAGGAATCGCCCGCGTGCGCGACATCGATGCGCTCCTCGATGCGGGGGCCCTCCTGGCCACAGGCGGAGTCCTGCGCGATGCGCGCGTGGCGGTCATCACGACGTCGGGGGGCAGTGGGATCCTCGCGGCCGACGCCATCGAGCGCGAGGGCCTGACCCTCACTGAACTCGACGCGTCCACCGTGCGAGATCTCGAGGCCATCGTTCCCGTCTATGGCAACGCAACCAATCCAGTGGACGTGACCGCGGCGGTCATGGCTGAGCCGGGACTGTTCGAGCAGTGTCTGGAGCGCCTCGCACGTGACCCCCACGTCGATGCGATCGTGGCCTGTTTCGCCGTGCTCGTCGGTGACGACGTCGCGCGCATCGCCCGTGCCCTAGGCGCCGTGCGCGCGTCGGCCGCGCTCCCCGTGATCGCCGTCCGCACGGGATCAGCGGCGCTCGCACCAGAAGGTGCCCGCCTCCGTGCGGACGCCGGCATCCCGGTCTACCCCACGCCCGAGCGCGCCATCGCTGCACTGGCGGCGTTGCGCGCCACGTCGCGCGGACCACGCCTCCGGGCGGAGGCGCGTCACACGACGATCCCGGTCCCACCGGCAGGCGCGTCGGAGAAAGACCTCAAGGAAATCCTCGGCGCCCACGGTCTCCCCGTCCCGGAGTCCGTTCTCGTGACCTCCGCGGATCAGGCGCGCGCCGCCCTCACCCGGGTCGGGGGCCGCGCGGTGCTCAAGGCGGTCGTCCCCGGTCTCCTGCATAAGAGCGATGCCGGCGGAGTGGTCCTGGATGTCGATGCAGAGCACATCGGCGATGTGTTCACGCGACTTTCCGCACTGGGAGGCGATGTGCTCGTCGAGCGCTTCGTTCCCGGTGGAATTGAGGTGATCGTCGGTGTCGCACCCAGTCCTCTGGGTCCGGTCCTCACCGTCGGTGTCGGCGGAGTGTTGACCGAGGTGGTCGCAGACGCTGCCGTGCGGCTGCTCCCGGTCACCGATTCCGATATCGACGAGATGCTCGACGCCACCGTCCTCGGACGACTCCTCGGCGGGGTCCGTGGGCGACCCCCCGCTGATCGTGCAGCCCTCGTCGATGTGATCGCCCGCATCGCGGACGGTGTGCGAGCGTGGCCCGCGGGCTTCGAACTGGATCTCAACCCGGTGACCGCCGTTGCCGATGGCTGCTGGATCCTGGACGCGATGTACGCCTCACCGCAGGAGGGGAGCTGACATGGATGTCGGACGTCTGGTGTCACGGTCGATGACGAGATATCGGGATCGCATCGCGCTGATCGGGCCGGAAGGGGAGAGCACCTTCGGACGCACCGGTGCACGAGTCATGCAGCTTGCCCGCGCCCTGCGCGCTCTCGGCCTGGAGACGGGTGACCGGGTACTCGACCTCCAGTCCAACCAGAACACCTACATCGAAACGGACCTCGGCATCAGTACGGCAGGGCTCTGCCGCGTGGCGCTGAACTACCGGCTCCATCCATCGGACTGGGTGCGCATCGCCACCGACTGCACTCCGCGCGCCCTGATCCTGGACGCGAAGTTTTGGGACGATGCCGCCGACGTTCGCGCACTGGTAGATCACGTGATCGTTATCAACGGTGATGCCGACGCAACGCCCTACGAACGATTCCTCGCCGAGCAGTCCGGGGAGCCCCTGCTCCTATCGATCGATCCTGACGCCCTTGTCTCCCTGAACTATTCGAGCGGCACCACCGGTCGGCCGAAAGGGGCGATCCGCACCCACCGGAATCGCATGGCGAGCCTGCACAACATGATCACTGACTTTTTCGGCAAGCTTCCGGACGAGCGCACTCGGTGGCTCCATGCCGGTCCGGTCACCCACACGAGCGGCCTGTTCGTCCTCCCCTGCTTCACCTTCGGGTCGACCCAGATCGTGCACCCCTCCTTCGATGCCGAGGCTGTCGTCGATGCCATCGAGAACCGTGGCGCCACCGGTACGGCCATGGTGCCCACGATGGTCGCGCGACTCCTGGCCCTGCCCGATATCTCGCGCGAGCGGATGGCGGGGCTGGAGATGCTGGGCTACGCAGGCGCCCCGATGCCACCCGAGCAGATCCGGCAGTGCTTCGAGCGGATCACGTCGAATATGGCGCAGTACTACGGGCTGGTGGAGGCCATCCCGCCGGTGACGGTGCTGGGGCCGGAGGACCATGCGCGAGGTATCGCGGGCGACCCCGCGGTTCTGACCAGCGCCGGGATTCCGTGTAACGGTGTGGAGGTCCGGATCGTCGACGAGGGTGGGATCGACGTACCCGTCGGTGAGATCGGTGAGGTCATCACCCGTGGCGACCACGTGATGCGTGGCTATTACGGACAGGCTGCAGAGGATCCAACAGTGACGAAGGCTGTGCGCGATGGTTGGTTGTACACAGGTGACCTGGGCCGCGTGGATTCCGATGAGCGACTCTTCCTTGTGGATCGCAAAGGCGACATGATCATCTCCGGTGGCTACAACATCTATCCCAGGGAGATCGAGGACTGCATCGCGGCGGTCCCCGGTGTCCACGAGGTCGCTGTGGTGGGTGTCGAGGATCCTGACTGGGGTCAACACGTCACGGCGCTTTTCACCGTGCTCCCGGGTGCTTCGGTGACCACCGAGCAGGTGCTGGACCACTGCCGCGCCACCATGGCCTCCTACAAGAAGCCGAAGGACATCCGCATCGTGGACGAGTTCCCGTTGAACTCCACGGGCAAGATCGCGAAGAAGGTCCTGCGTGAGCAACTCAATGCGGAGGGGCGCGCATGACCGAGCAGCCGGGGGAGTTCCCGTACACCCGGGGCATATCTGCGGACCCGGGTGTCTGGACCATGGGCCAGTACGCCGGATTCGGCACGGCGGCGGAGACCAATGCCCGATTCAAGGCGCTGCTCGCGCAGGGCCTCACGGGATTCAGCGTCGCCTTGGATCTCCCCACCCAGATGGGTCTCGACTCCGACAATCCACGTGCACGCGGGGAAGTGGGCAAGGTCGGTGTAGCCATCGACAGCTTGGCCGACATCGAGGTGTTGATGGAAGGAATCGAGTTGGAGCGCATCACCCAGGTGCGCACCACCGCGAATTCGATTGGCTACATCTGGGCCGCACTCTTCGAGGCCCTCGCGGAGAAGCGTGGGGTGGATCCCAATGTCTTCGGCATGTTCATCCAAAACGATGTCCTCAAGGAGTACTTCGCGCGCGGCACACAGATCTTTCCGGCGCCTGCCGGCCTTACGTTGTCCGTGGATGTGATCGAGCATGTCGCACGGCGTATCCCGAGATGGGTGTCCTTGGCGATGAGCGGGTACCACATCCGAGAGTCGGGATCGAGTGCCGTGCAAGAGATAGCGTTCACGTTCGCCAATGCGCGCGCCTACCTCGATGCGTCGATCGCACGGGGGCTCACTGTCGACGATGTGGCGCCGACCCTGTTCACGTTCCTGTCGAGCAACATGGACTTCATGCCGGAGGTCGCCAAGTTCCGAGCCGCGCGCCGGGTGTGGGCCCGCTTGATGCGGGAGACGTATCAGGCGAAGGATCCGCGGTCGGAGCAGTTGCGCATCTTCGTTTTCACCGCAGGGTCGTCCTTGACGGCCCAGCAGCCGTTGAACAACGTCGTGCGTACGTCCATCGAGGCCTTGGCGGCGGCCTTGGGTGGCGTGCAGACCATGCATGTATGTGCCTTCGACGAGGCCCTGGGCGTACCCACCGAGTCCGCTGCGACCCTCGCGCTGCGCACCCAGCAGATCGTGGCCTTCGAGACAGGTGTCACCGGACTCGTAGACCCGCTCGGCGGGAGTTACGTACTGGAGGCGCTCACCGACCAACTCGAGCGAGAGATCCTCGACGAAATGCATCGCATCGAGCAGAAGGGTGGGGCTCTCGCGTGCATCGAGTCCGGATACTTCGCCACCGCCCTCTCCGACAGTGCCTACGAACAGGCCCTGGCCGTCGACACAGGAGAGAAGCCCGTCGTGGGTGTCAACCGGTTCGTCACCGATCCGGTCTCCTTCGAGGTCTTCGGGATTGATCCGGAGAGCGAACGGTCGCAGGTTCGGGACCTGGAACGCGTCCGCGCCACACGGGATCAGGCCGCGGTGGACCGCGGCCTCGAGGAACTGCGAGAGGCGGCCTCGGGAGGGGACAACGTGGTTCCGGCGTGCGTCACCGCGGTTCGCGCCTACGCGACGGTCGGGGAGATCGCGGACGTGCTGCGTGGCGTCTACGGCACGTGGAAGCCGTCGGGCACGTTCTAGCCGCGGCGCACGTTGCGTGCGACCGCGTCGGCGACCGCCGGGGCGACCGCCGGATCGAACACACTCGGCACGATGTACACAGTGGAGAGAGCCTCATCGCTCACGACGGAGGCGATAGCGCGCGCTGCCGCCACGAGCATGTCGTCGGTGATCTTGTGCGCGTTGGCATCGAGCATTCCGCGGAAAATCCCGGGGAAAGCAAGCACATTGTTGATCTGGTTCGGGTAGTCGCTGCGTCCTGTGGCGACGACCTTCGCGTACCGCGCAGCTTCCACGGGATCGATCTCGGGATCCGGGTTGGCCAGAGCGAACACGATGGCATCAGGGGCCATCGCGGCGACGTCTTCGGTGGTGATGACATTGGGTTGCGAGAGGCCGATGAACACATCCGCCCCCACCATTGCCTCCGATATGGAACCCGTGTGACCGTGCGGGTTCGTGTCCCGCGCCAGTTGGGCACGGTCTGGATCGAGGTCATTGCGCCCGGTGTGCACTGCGCCGCGGGAGTCGAACATCACGATGTCCTTGATGCCAGCTCCCAGCAAGAGTCGCGCGACGGCCGCACCTGCAGCGCCGGCGCCCACCATGACCACGCGCAGGTTGGACATCTCCTTGTGGACCAGGCGTAGGGAGTTCTCGAGTGCCGCGAGGACCACGACGGCGGTTCCATGTTGATCGTCGTGGAAGACCGGGATGTTCAGCTTCTCCCTGAGGCGACGTTCCACTTCGAAGCAGCGCGGTGCGGCGATGTCCTCGAGGTTGATGCCGCCGAAGCCTGGGGCGATCACCTCCACCGTGCGCACGATCTCATCGACATCCTGGGTGTCCAGGCAGATCGGCCAGGCATCGACGTCCGCGAAGCGCTTGAAGAGGGCGGCCTTGCCCTCCATGACGGGCATCGCTGCCTCCGGGCCGATGTTTCCCAAGCCCAGAACCGCCGAGCCATCCGTGACCACCGCGACGCTGTTGCGCTTGATGGTCAGGTTGCGCGCATCAGCGGGGTTCTCATGGATCGCCATGCAGACCCGTGCCACACCGGGGGTGTACGCGCGAGCGAGGTCGGCGCGGTTGCGGAGTGGGGCCTTGAGGCTGACGCCGATCTTGCCGCCGAGGTGGATGAGGAACGTGGAGTCACTGATCTTGTCGACCGTGACGCCGTCGATGGCCTCGAGGACCTCGCGGAGTTCGCGCACGTGGTCGGAGTCGCGCACGATGCAGCTCAGGTCGAGTTTCACGGTCTCATGTCCCGGGTCGACGAGGTCGAGTGCGGTGATCACCGCACCGGTCCCGGTGACCGCGGTCACGATCGCTCCCGATGCGTGAGCCTCGGGTGTGGCGGTGAGCCGGATGATGTTGTTGTAGCCGGGTCGACTGGTCACGCCGCCACCCTACGCCTTTTGTGACGATCGCAAGATCCCCACGAGGTGATGAGGATCACCCGGGTTGCCGGTCCTCACAGAGGTCCACGACGTACTGCTGCGCGGCCTCAGCGAGGTGATCGTGGAACCAGAAGAACAGTTCCGTCGCCGGCTGTCCGGCCCAGTCCCGGGGGAGGTACGACATCGGTAGTCCGGGATCGATGTAGGGGAGCATCCGCCACGACGTGAGCACCCGGGTGTAGTCGACGAAGGCACGCGCACCTTCCACGCGGCCGCGTACCCCGGAGTACGCCGATCGCAGTGGCGAGTATTCGCGGACGAATTCCTTGTAATGCTCGGCGATGCCGTCGAGATCCCACCACTCTCGGATCGCCTCGGGGGTTGGTCGGAATGCGACGTGCTCGGCGCGGAAGACATCCACGAAGTCGGTAACGCTCAACGCTTCGGCCACGTTGCGGACATCCGCCTCCAGCGCCCGAGGAGCGATCCAGAGGCCGCCGGTGACCTGCGCGAAGCCGACCTTGGCAAGTCGTGATCGCAGTCGATAGCGCAGATCACGCGCACTCTCGGGTATCGAGAAGGCGGCGAGCACCCATCCTTCGTCGCGGGGCAATTCCCGACGCTCGAGGACCCGAGCGTCGCCGACGTCGAAGGTGCGGCGCGAGGTGGGACTGAGTGCGTAGCCCGCCACGCCTGCACGCTTATCCGCCATCAGGATCCCCCGTCGTTTGAACCGGGAGAGCGCACTGCGCACAGCGGGATCTTCAATCCCCATGTCGCCGAGCAGACGCAAAATGGTGCTGACGGCGAACCAGCCGCCGAGGGATCGACTGTATGCGCCGTACACCGTGATCAGGAGTGACTGCGGTCGTGTGGCGCGCACCGCGATGTCTGTCGGCTCCCCGTCGAAGGCGCTGATCTCGCGCTCGTTCATGTCAATCCGTGGTCGTCATCACTGTGCGGCATCGTGGGCGGCTCGCATTCGGGCGAATTCGACAACCTGGGTGCCAACGGTGCGCAGTTGCTCGTGTGCTGATGTGTCGGTCAGTGAACCATCCGCGGCGAATTCGGTCACGGATGCGTTGATGGTCCCTCCCAAGGGCGTGGGCCACCCGCGCAGTGCGTGCGCGACCTGACGAAGTTGGTGCAGTGTGGACACGGTCGCCTGCCAGCCGTACGCAACCGCGATGCAGCCGACCGCACGACCGTGGAGGTAGGGCGGATCCTCCCGACCCAAATCCTCGATGTAGTCGAGCGCGTTCTTCATCATGCCGCTGATCCCGCCGTGGTACCCCGGGCTGCACACGATGATGCCGTGCGCGGATCGCACGGCGTCGATGAGGGCGACGGCCTTCGGATCACGTTCCTGGGATTCCGTGTCGTAGATCGGCAGCATCAGATCCCGGCTCGTGATGACGGTTACCGTGCCGCCCGCCTCGCGCGCCGCGTCTGCCGCGATCCGCAGTGCCTTCTCACTCGACGAGTTCGGGCGGGTGCTTCCTCCGATGGCGAGGATCCGGATCTCGGACATCACGATTCTCCCTGTTCACGGCCCCGCGATAACTCCGATGCCACGGTCGCCAGTTGGACCCCTTGGATCCGGGCTGCCGTGAGTGCGTCATTGTCGGGGGCGGCCCCGCCGCGGGAAACGAAGGATGCGCCATAAGGATTACCTGATCGCTTCATCACGTGTGCATCGCGATAACCGAGCGGCATGACCAGGGAACCCCAGTGGTAGAAGTGGTTGTTGATCGCCAGGATCGTGGACTCGAGTCCCCCGTGAGCCGTGGACGAACTGGTGAACGCGGTGCACACCTTCCCCGCCAGTGCACCCTGAGCCCATAGCCCCCCCGTGGTGTCGAGAAAGGACTTCAACTGCGCGGCTGCGGCACCGAAGCGGGTGGGGGAACCTAGGGCGATCGCATCGGCCCACGCGAGATCATCGAGCGTCGCAGGATCGTCCCGATTCGTATCGAGGAAGGCCCGCCACCGCGGATTCGCATCGATCGCCTCTGCAGGGGCCGTCTCGGCAACCCTATGGACCCGGACCTCCGCGCCTGTCTCGCGTGCTCCTTGGCCGAGAGCATGTGCCATCGCGGAGATGTTCCCGGTAGCCGAGTAGTAGACGACAGCGACATTTGTCATGGCGCGGTATCTCGCAGCAGTGTTACCGACGGACTCTCACCGAATCGCTCGCGATACATCACGGAGAAACGTCCCAGATGCGCAAAGCCGCTCTCGTGCGCGATGGAGGCCACTGTTGCAGTCTGATGATGCGCGGCCCGGAGGCGATGGTGCGCGTCCATGAGCCGGACATCGCGTAGGAGCCGCATGGGAGTCAAGCCCAACTCGTCATGGACGGACTGTTGGAGTTGACGCACGCTGAGGCCCACCGCGCGCGCGATGTCAGACACGGTGACGGAGATGCCGTGATTGCACCGAAGCCAGTCAAGGACGTGCGCCACCCGACCTCGCGGTGTCGGAACGTTTCGGGTGGGAGACCATGCGAGAACCAATGCGCTCATCAACATGTCATCGAGCGCGTGGGCGAGGGATGCGATGACCGTTGCGGGCGTGCTCGCGGGGAGGGTGGACGTGACTGTCCAGATCTGACGGCACGCGCGCTCCACTACGCGCGGGGACGTGATCGCGCCCGGGTCAGGATCCAGTCCCACATCGGGGCCCCACACCGTTCGCGCATGCTCCTGGATTCGGATCGGGTCGCTGGAGATCACGAGTGCCCCTGCGTGTGGATCCGGGTCCATGAGCGTGCTGCACGCCTGTCCCAGCACGACGGTCTGGGTATCTCGAGTGCCGGGGCGGCCGTCGGTATAGCGGACACCCATGGGTCCCAGGGGAACCGTGGCCACGATCCGATCACCCGTGGGTGGAGCTTCGACCTCGACGCGGCCGCCGTACTGCACGAACACCATGCGCGACTCGGGGAGGGCGAGGACGCCGACGGTGCCATCGAGGCGATCGGAACGCTGGGTGACTTCGTGGGGGGTGGTGTGCTCGGCGACCTGGTCGCGCAGGGTCGCACGCCGCGGCGTGCGCACCCAGGTCCAGGCGGGGGTCTCCCCAATGCCTCCCACACGTGCACTCTAGTGTTCTTTCGACGGTCGCCACAGTCCGGTCACATCCGGCGGGTAGGCTCGTGACGAGGAGGTTCGATGGGTGCGCCGGTGAGAATCGTGGTCGCCAAACCCGGTCTCGATGGCCACGATCGGGGCGCGAAAGTGATCGCCCGGGCCCTGCGCGATGCCGGGTTCGAAGTCGTCTACACCGGACTCCATCAGACGCCAGCGCAGATCGTCGACGCGGCGATCCAAGAGGACGCGGACTTCATCGGTATGTCGATCCTGTCGGGTGCGCACATGACTCTCTTCGCGGAAGTCATGGAGTTGCTCGCCGCGCGTGACGCCACGGACATCGTCGTCTTCGGTGGCGGGATCATCCCCGACGATGACATTCCGAAACTTGAAGCTTTGGGCGTGGCGCGAATCTTCACTCCCGGGACACCCACCCACGACGTCGTCGACTGGGTGCGCGAGCGAGTTCCCGCCGCCTCCTAGGCTTAGTGCCCGCGCGCGAACACACCACGAGGAGCGACGTTGGACCTGTACGAGTATCAAGCCAAGCAACTGTTCGGTTCACACGGAGTCCCCGTGACCGACGGTCACGTGTGCGTCACAGCGGAGGAGGCGCGCTCGGCTGCTCACGCGATCGCAGCCCCGGTCGTGGTGAAAGCCCAGGTCAAGACCGGTGGGCGCGGGAAGGCCGGCGGGGTCAAGCTCGCCGACTCACCCGACGACGCGTTCGTCAAGGCCCAAGGGATCCTCGGCCTCGACATCAAGGGCCATGTGGTGCGGCGCATTCTTGTCACACCGGCAACCGACATCGCCGAGGAGTACTACGTCTCGTTTCTCCTCGACCGCGCGAACCGCTCCTTCCTCGCGATGGCGAGTGTCGAGGGTGGCATGGACATCGAAGAGGTCGCTGCAACGAAGCCCGAGGCGCTCGCCAAGGTTCGCGTCGACGCGCTCGACGGAGTCACACCCGCGAAGGCACGGGAGATCGTCACCGCGGCGAAGTTCCCCGAGGCGATCGCGGCCCCGGTGGCCGACATCCTCGTCTCGCTCTGGGATGTGATGGTGGGAGAGGACGCAACCCTCGTTGAGGTCAATCCCCTCGTTCTCACTCCGACGGGTGAAGTTCTCGCGCTCGACGGCAAGGTCACATTGGATGGCAATGCGGGATACCGCCATCCGCACCATGCGGACCTGGTCGATCGCGAAGCGACGGATCCGATCGAGTTGCGTGCGCAGGAGCTCGACCTCAACTACGTCAAACTCGAGGGTGATGTGGGCATCATCGGCAACGGAGCGGGGCTTGTCATGAGCACCCTCGATGTCGTGGCCTACGCGGGCGAGGAGTTCGGTGGCGTTCGACCCGCCAACTTCCTGGATATTGGTGGGGGTGCCTCCGCGGATGTCATGGCCAACGGCCTGGACATCGTTCTCAACGATCCGGACGTCCAAGCGGTCTTCGTGAACGTCTTCGGCGGGATCACCGCGTGTGATGCGGTGGCGAATGGAATCCTGCAGGGGCTGAAGGTCCTTGAGCAGCGTGGTGTCGCATCGACGAAGCCCATCGTGTGTCGCATCGACGGCAACAACGCAGAGGAGGGCAGGCGCATCCTCACCGAGGCGCACCACCCGCTCATCGAACTCGTGGAAACCATGGACGACGCAGCACGTCGCGTGGCCGAACTCGCAGCAGCCGCCAAGGCGGGGAAGTAGGGGACATGGCCATTTGGCTCGATAGCGACAGCAAGATCCTCGTCCAGGGGATGACCGGTTCCGAGGGAACCAAGCACACACGGCGCATGGTCGCCAGTGGCGCCGCCGTCGTGGCCGGTGTCACCCCCGGTAAGGCCGGCCAGGACGTCGATGGCATCCCGGTGTTCAACTCCGTCGGCGACGCGATGGTCGCAACAGGTGCCAATGTCTCCGTTGTCTTCGTCCCCCCGCGGTTCGCGAAGGGGGCGGTCGAGGAGGCTGTCGACGCGCGTATTCCGCTCTGCGTCGTCATCACCGAGGGGATTCCGGTCCACGACACCGCGCAGTTCTTCCAGTACGCCGTGAATTCGGATGCAACGCGGATGATCGGGCCCAACTGTCCCGGGATCATCAGTCCCGGCCAGTCCAACGCGGGGATCATTCCGGCCGACATCACGAAGCCCGGACGCATCGGTTTGGTGTCCAAGTCGGGAACGCTGACCTACCAGATGATGTACGAGCTCCGCGATATCGGATTCTCCACGTGCGTCGGAATCGGCGGCGATCCGATCATCGGCACCACCCACATCGACGCGCTGGCTGCATTCCAAGACGACCCCGATACAGACGCGATCGTGATGATCGGTGAGATCGGCGGAGATGCCGAGGAGCGCGCCGCCGCATTCATCAAGGACAACGTGACGAAGCCGGTGGTCGGCTACGTCGCGGGTTTCACCGCTCCCGAGGGCAAGACCATGGGGCATGCGGGGGCCATCGTCTCGGGCTCCGCGGGAACGGCCGCCGCGAAGCAGGAGGCACTGGAGGCGGTGGGGGTGCGTGTCGGCAAGACACCATCGGCCACGGCACGCCTCATGCGCGACATCATGCGCGGCTGATGCCAGAGGTCTGGACTCCGGTCCTGATCATCACGGTGGGGTTCTGCGTATTCCTCTACGGCATCTCCAAGACCGCGATGCCCGTTCTTGGTGTCCTGACCGGGCCGGTGATGGCCTTGGCCCTAACTCCGACGGTGGCCGCAGGATTCTCGGTTCCGCTTCTGATCTTCGGTGACCTGATCGCGCTCGCGATCTACCGCCAGCACGTGCAGTGGCGCTTGCTGCTTCGTCTGATTCCCGGCTTACTTGTCGGATTCGCGTTGACTGCAGCCCTCTTCGTCTACGCAGACATCACGACGGTGGGCCGGGTTGTCGGAGGACTGATCCTGATCTCGGCGATCCTGGAATGGATCCGAATGCGTGGTGGGCTGGAGGCTCCGACATCCACGGTGACCGCCAAGGACCGAGTCATCGCAGCCCTTTTCGGTGTTCTCGCCGGGGTGACGACCCTCGCCGCGAATGCGGGCGGTGCCGCGATGAGCGTGTATCTCGTCCGCATGCGGGTGCCGATGCTGGTTTTCATGGGGACGTCCGTCTGGTTCTTCTTCTTCCTGAATCTGAGCAAGGTCCCGTTCGTGGTGGGGCTCGGGTTGGTGACGTCGGAGTCGCTCATGATCGGCGCGCTCTTCGCGCCGTTGACCGCGGTGGGTGCGTTCGTGGGAGTAAAGGTGTTCCAGCGCATGGATCAGACCCTCTTCGTCCAGGTCGCCCTGGCTCTCAGTGTCGTGGCGTCCGTGTGGTTGCTGATACGCGGGTGATCGGTGTGGCATCCAGTGCGTCGGGCGGCTCGGCTGCCACGCTGGGGGAGTGAATCACCTGCGGGTCTGGGCGCCCCGTGCCGGCCGTGTCGCGCTCGCCATGCTCGCAGCCCTGGTGGCCGCGGTGATCGGCTACCTCGTGGTTGCCCTGGTGGTCACCGCGACCGCGATGAGTGCGCCCGAGGAGCAGTCCGGTGTGCTCGCCTGGCTCTCGCTCGCGGGTGTCCTGTGGTCTGCGCCGGTCCACGGGGTGATGCTGACCGCCCAGACGGTCCACTACACATTGGTGCCCTGGGGGCTGACCATCGGCGTCGCGCTGCTGGCCTTCGGTGCGGGAGCCTGGTGGGGTCGTTCCTCCCGGGTTGGTAACCCGATCGAGTACCTGGTGGGAGTCGGAACCCTCGCGATCAGCTACGCGGGGCTCGCAACCGGTGTCCTGGTGATCACTCGCTCTGCTGAGTGGACAGCATCACTGCCGCGAGTCGCGCTGCACGCTGGGCTCATCGCGCTTGTCGCCGGCGCTATCGGTGCGCGCCGGTCGAGCGGCATCGCGTTGCACGTCCGCACACACATTCCCTCCTGGGTGATGACAGTGCTGCACGCGGCGGTGGTCGCAATCGCGTCGCTCCTCGGGGCCGGCGCGCTGCTCCTGATCGGATGGCTCATCGCGCGCTTCTCCGACGTGCTGCAGGTTCAGTCGGCGATCGGCACGGGCTTCGTCGGAGCAGTGTCGCTCCTCCTCATCACCCTGGCGTTCCTACCGACGCTCCTTCTCTGGGCGGTCTCCTACATCCTGGGCGCAGGCTTCAGTCTCGGCTCGGAGTCGTTGGTGAGTCCGTTCCTCGCCGTGACATCGCCCGCCGACGTCCCGCTCATCCCGATCATCGCTGCGTTCCCCGAGACCGCGGTCCCACTCGCATGGCTCTACCCCTGCATAACGGTGGCCTGCGGACTACTTGCCGGCTATTTCATCGCGCGCCGTGCGTCGGCTGAACAGACGCTCATGCGGTTGGTGATTGCGCTCCTTGCCGCGACTGTGGCCGCGCTGATGATGGCCGTGCTTGCATGGCTGGCATCAGGCTCACTCGGGGAGATGCGTTTGGCGTTCCTGGGCCCGCTGCCGGAGTTCGCCGCGTCGCTGGCGTGGATCGGACTCGTGGTGGGCATGCTGCCCACCGCACTGCTCCTCCGACGTCCACGCCGTCCAACGCTGAGTGTGGCTGAACCTGACATACTCGAAAAGGTGGATGGAGAACTGTGGGTCCCTCGGTAGACATCGGTCAGGCGCTGCGCTGGTCCCTGGACACCTTCCGACGGAACTTCCTCGCCTTCTTGGCCCTTGCGGCCGTCGTGACCGCGGCCCAATTCCTGCAGGTCATCAGCCTCGAACCCCTGCAGGGGCTGTTGGTGCAGTGCGTCGATCCCCAAACCCCGGGCCAAGAGGCTGCCTGCACGTCAGCATTGGGAAGTCCGGCTCTGACGTCGATCGGCATCGTGCTGCTCCTTCAAGTGCTGATCTACCTGACCACGGTCGGTGTCATCCGTGGAGCACTGTGGTCGACTCAGGGACGTACGCCAGCGTTCGACGCATTGCTGAGCGGACAGAACCTGGCGGTGTACCTGGTCACGCAGATCGTGTACTCATTGCTGGTCGGTATCGGAGTGCTCCTGTTGATCGTCCCCGGCATCCTCGTGATCCTCTTCCTGCAGTTCGCCCCCTATTTCGCGGTTGATCGGGGAACGGGACTCGGGGCGTCCTTCGCCGGCAGTGTTCGTATCGTGCGTGCCAACTTGGGTGCCGCGTTCGTGGCGATGGCGCTGAATCTGACGGTCCTCCTTGTTGGTTCCATGCTCTTCGGCCTGCTCACCCTCATCGCGCTGCCATTCGTGGCCCTGGTGACCGCCAATCTCTATCGCCACATGAACTCGGAAACCGTCCTGTAATCACGGTGCCGTTAGGGTCGGTTCGTGGCCCGCGTCCTCGTCCTGGCATCCGGATCGGGCACGCTCCTGCAGGCCCTTCTCGACTCGCATATCGGCGCGCACATCGTGGGCGTGGGGTCGGATGTTCCCGACTGCCGGGCGCTCGATCGGGCCCGCGCGCGCCAGATCCCGACATTCGCTGTCCCGCTCGGGGAGGATCGCGAGGCGTGGAATCAGGAATTGCTCGGAGAAATCGAAAGCCAGACCCCGGATCTGATCGTGTGCGCGGGCTTCATGCGGGTGCTCGGTCGGGACATCATCGATGCGTATGCCGGCCGCATCATCAACTCGCATCCAGCTCTCCTGCCCGCATTCCCCGGCGCTCATGCGGTGCGTGATGCCTTGGCGTACGGGGTGACGTGGACCGGGTGCACGGTGCACGTCGTCGACTACGGCGTCGACTCCGGACCGATTCTCGCGCAGCAACCCGTGGAGGTGCGCGACGGAGACGATGAGGTGAGCCTCCACGAGCGCATCAAGGAGGTCGAGCGGGTCCTCCTCGTCGATGTGGTCGGGTCCTGGGTGGCGCAACCTGCCGGAGTGACTCATGGCTGATCGCATCCCCATCACGCGGGCCCTGATATCGGTATACGACAAGCACGGAGTGGTCGACCTCGCCGCTGGACTGCACGAGGCCGGCGTTGCCATCGTCTCCACGGGATCGACGGCGTCGCTCATCGCCTCGGCGGGGATCCCGGTGATGCCGGTTGAAGAACTCACCGGGTTCCCCGAGTGTCTCGACGGCCGAGTGAAGACATTGCACCCTCGTGTGCACGCAGGACTCCTGGCAGACCTTCGCCAGGATTCCCATCGGCAACAGCTCGCCGACCTCAAGATCGAGCCATTCACCCTCGTTGTCGTGAACCTCTATCCCTTCACGCAGACGGTCGCATCGGGAGCATCGGTGGAGGAGTGTGTCGAGCAGATCGACATCGGCGGACCCGCGATGATCCGCGCCTCTGCAAAGAATTACGCGAACGTGGCGGTCGTCGTCTCGCCCAGGCGCTACCAGGACGTCCTCGACGCGGTGCGCTCCGGTGGTTTCGACCTGGCCCAGCGTCAGGAGCTCGCGGCGGAGGCCTTCGCGCACACCGCCACCTACGACATCGCCGTGGGTCGCTGGATGATGCGACAGGCGGACCCGGAGAGTTTCCCGCGATGGACGGCCCAGGCGTGGAACCGGGGCGAAGTCCTCCGGTACGGCGAGAATCCGCACCAATCCGCGGCGCTCTACCTCGCTGCGCAGCATGAACCGGGAATAGCGACTTCGGAGCAACTCCACGGCAAGCCCTTGTCCTACAACAACGTGGTGGATGCCGATGCTGCTCGGCGTGCTGCCTTCGACTTCGTCGAACCGACGGTGGCGATCATCAAGCACGCGAATCCATGCGGGATCGCGATGGGGATCGATATCGCCGACGCGTACCGGAAGGCCCATGCCACCGATCCGGTCTCTGCCTTCGGCGGCGTGATCGCAGCAAATCGACCGGTCTCACGCGCGATGGCCGAAGCGATCGGAGAGGTTTTCACCGAGGTGATCGTCGCCCCGGAGTTCGATGCAGACGCGCTCGATCTGCTCATGCAGCGCAAGAACCTCCGCATCCTGCGTGTGCCCGGACCGCATCCGGGCAGGCATGTCGAGGTCCGCACCGTCAGCGGGGGAATGCTCGCCCAGACGCTGGACGGCATCGACGCGCCGGGCGATGACCCGCGTGCGTGGACCCTGGTCAGTGGCCGGCCCGCGGATCCCGCAGTCCTCGCGGACCTGGAATTCGCCTGGCGGGCCTGCCGATCGGTCAAGTCCAATGCCATCCTGCTCGCGCGCGATCGTGCGGCAGTCGGTGTGGGCATGGGGCAGGTGAACCGAGTGGATGCAGCGCGCCTGTCGGTGGAGCGTGCGGGGGGTCGAGCCGCAGGTTCGGTTGCGGCCTCCGATGCCTTCTTCCCCTTCGCCGACGGACTGGAGGTCCTGCTCGATGCCGGGATCGCTGCGGTGGTGCATCCCGGGGGGTCCGTACGTGATGCCGAAGTCATCGCGGCCGCCGAGACCCGCGGAGTGACCATGTACCTCACCGGTACGCGGCATTTCTTCCACTGACATGACTGCCCATCGACCCCTCTGGCCCATGTCCGCGGCAATCACCGTGGGAGCCCTGGCCGCCCTCCAGTCGCAGGTGAACGGCTCGCTCGCGGATGTGCTCGGTAATGGTCTCGAAGCTGCCCTGATCTCCTTCGGCGTCGGCCTGGTCGTTCTCACCCTGATGGGCCTTGCGATGGCGCGCATGCGTTCCGGAATGCGCGTCCTTGTCGTCGCCACCCGCTCGGGCGGGATCCCACGGTGGCAGGTATTCGGCGGTCTCCTCGGTGCCTTCTTCGTGGTCACGCAGAGCATGTCGGTCCCCGTGGGGGGCGTGGCGCTGTTCGCGATCACCACGGTCGCGGGTCAGGTCACGGCGTCACTGATCGTGGACCGCATGGGATTGGGTCCCTACGGCCGACAGCCGGTGTCGAGTGCTCGGGTGATTTCGGCGATCATCGCGATCGCTGCGGTCGGGAGTGCGGTCACCGGGCGATGGGGTGGTGACGGGCTCTCACTCCTGCTCGTGGTGATGGGTCTTGTGGCGGGCGGCGCCGTGGGAGTCCAGGCCGCCATCAACGGCCGTGTCAGCGCGGTCTCCGGCGAGCCGCTGGTCGCGGCGTGGATGAACTTCATCGTCGGCACGAGCGCGCTCGTCATCGCCGTCGGCATCGCGGCGTCCACGGGTCTCACGAACCTCGCCATCCCAACCGATTCCCCCGCGTGGCTGTACACGGGCGGCCTGATCGGCGTGATCTTCGTGACGACGACGGCCTGGGTGGTCGGCCGTGTCGGTGTCCTGCGCCAGGCCCTGCTCGCGATCGCCGGACAGCTCCTTGGATCGATCGTGCTTGATCTGATCTTCACCGACTACGTCGATCTCGGACTCATCCTCGGTGTAGTGCTCGCCTTCGTCGCCGTCGTGATCTCGACCGGGGGTAGGCGTCCTGTTCCTGACAGGATTGCGCCATGACCGCGGTGATCCTTGATGGCAAGGCGACCGCCGCAACCGTGAAGGCCTCGTTGTCACACCGGGTATCGGCGCTGAAGGCGCGCGGGATCAGTCCGGGCTTGGGGACCGTCCTCGTCGGTGACGACCCCGGCTCCCATGCCTACGTGTCCGGGAAGCACCGTGACTGCGCCGAGGTGGGCATCGCATCGATCCGGGTGGACCTCCCCGCAGACACCGGTCAGGGAGAACTCGCCGCCGAGATCGCGCGGTTGAACGCGGCCCCAACGGTCACCGGCTACATCGTGCAACTACCGCTTCCAGCGCACCTCGATGCGAACCGGATCCTCGAGGCCATGGACCCCGGCAAGGATGCAGACGGCCTCCACCCGATGAACCTTGGTCGTCTCGTTCTCGGTGTTCCAGCGCCCTTGCCGTGCACACCCCGGGGAATCATCGAGCTCCTGCGTGCCTACGACGTTCCGATCGCCGGAGCGCATGTCGTAGTAGTCGGGCGTGGTGTGACCGTCGGTCGACCACTCGGACTGCTCCTGACTCGTCGCTCGGAGAATGCGACGGTCACCCTCTGTCACACCGGTACCCGGGACCTCGCCGGGGAGATCCGGCGCGCCGACATCGTGGTCGCGGCAGCAGGGGTTGCGCATCTCATCACCCCGGACATGGTCAAAGCGGGAGCCGCAGTTCTCGATGTCGGGATCACGCGAACCACGGATGGGCTCGTGGGTGATGTCGATCCGCGCGTCCGTGAGGTTGCGGGCTGGCTGGCACCGATGCCCGGAGGCACGGGCCCCATGACGCGGGCGATGCTCCTGCAGAACGTCGTGGAAGCCGCGGAGCGCACATGAGTGTGACCCCCCTCCGGCGGGATCAGTGGTGGCCACTCGCCCTCGTGCTCGTGGGTGTGGCGACGGCGCTGATCCTCGTTGCACTGGATGCATTCCGACGAGGTGCGGTGGTGCTCGGTGCGAGTGTTCTCCTCGCAGCGTTTCTGCGGCTCCTCCTCCCGGAGGATCAGGCCGGATGGTTGGCTGTGCGGTCCCGCCGAGTCGACGTCGCCATCCTCGGGATACTGGGGCTTGCCATCACGATCTTCGCGTTCATCGTGCCCGCTCCCAACTAGAACATTCAACTACTCAGCGTGTCCACGGTGGGCTGATCGACGAGTCGCTCTCCGAGTCGAGCCAGGGCCACGACCGCGTGATCGGTGTCCTCGCCCTGCTCCACCGTGCGCCCCATCTGCATACCCATTCGGGCCCGGTACGTGAGTGACTCCATGATCACCGCGAGTTTGTAGCAAGCGAGAACCAGGCAGAATCCGAGGTGGTCCATGCCGCGGCCGCTGGCATCGGCGTAGTGCTGGACGATCTGCTCGCGGGTCCAGAAGCCCGGGCCCGCCGTGAGTCCCTGTGCAACGGCAACCTCCGAGCGCAGTCCGTCGCCGGATTCCGTCCAGTAGACGAGGGTGACCGCGAGATCGGCGATGGGGTCGCCGAGTGTCGACATCTCCCAGTCCACAACCGCACGCACCTCCGACTCGTCCTTCGCGAGGATGATGTTGTCGAGTCGGAAATCACCATGGACGATCGACCAGGGAAGGTCCGAGGGGAGCATCGACAGGCGTTCCTCGAGCCACCGCGCCATGACGTTCATCGACTCGAGTTCACGGGTCTTGGACAGTTGCCACTGCTCACCCCAACGGCGCACCTGACGTCCCAGATACCCCTCCGGTTTCCCGAAGGCACCGAGTCCGCACGCCTGCGCATCGACCGCATGCAGTGCTACGAGTGAATCCACCAGCAGTCGACAGACGTGGTCGGCCCGCGCCTCCGATAGGTGGTCCGCGCGCTCGCGATCGGCGATCACGGTGCCCTCGATGAAGTCCATCACCAGGAAGGGAACTCCCAGGATCGATTCGTCGGTGCAGAGCACCCAGGGTCGCGGCACCGGGTAGTTCCCGAAGAGGCCGCTGAGCACGGTGAATTCCCGGGTGAGGTCGTGTGCGGTGGGCATGACGTGTCCCAGGGGTGGCCGCCGGATGGCCCAGGACCGTCCAGCGGCATCGGTCACCCGATAGGTGAGGTTCGAACGGCCGTCAGCGAGAAGGGTCGCGGTCAGGTCCCCGGTGATGTCGAGGGAGTCACGGAGCCACGGCGTGAGCGCGTCGAGGGGGAGCGCGCTCACTGCCAGTCCCCGGGAAGATCCCCTCTGCTCGATCTGCGCACGGCGCGTTTGGCGATCGACATCCGATGCACCTCCGACGGTCCGTCGTAGATACGGAAAGCGCGACTCTCAATGAGGATCCGCGCAATCGGATGATCGGTCAGCGTTCCCGAGCCGCCGCAGAGTTGCATCGAGCGGTCGGCGATCCGGAACACTGCCTCAGCGACGAATGTCTTGCAGATGGACGTCTCCGCGCGCGCGGGCAATCCCGCATCGAGTGCCCCCGCAGCGTGCCAGATCAGTTGACGTGATGCCGCGATATCGATTTCATTATCGGCGAGCATGTGTTGAGCCATGCCGAGATCAGCGAGCCGTTCATCGAACATACGTCGCTCGATGGCGTACGCGGTCGCCACTTCGTGCACGCGCCGGGCGGCGCCCAGCCAACGCATGCAATGGGTGAGACGCGCGGGGCCCAGACGCAGCTGGGCGTAGTCAAAACCCTTGTCCAATTCGCCAAGAATGCTGTCTGTGGTGACCTGGCAATCGGCGAACTCCACCATGCAGTGCCCGCCGCTGAACGCCTTGTCCATGGTGGCAAGGCGCTTGTCGATGCGCATGCCCGGGTTATCGGCATCGACGAGGAACATGGTGGCACCCCCCTCCGTGCGCGCCATCACGATGCTGAAGGCGGCGCCGTCGGCACCGGTGATGAACCACTTCCGCCCGTTGATGACCCAGGTGTCGCCGCGACGGGAGGCCTCGGTGGCGAGCAGTCGCGGATCGGATCCAGCACCCGGAGCCGGCTCGGTCATCGAGAAGGAGGATCGAATCGCACCCGCGCAGAGTGGCGCCAGATAGCGCGTGCGCTGTTCCGGCGTGGCGATCAGTTCGAGCAGCGCCATGTTGCCCTCATCGGGTGCTGAGCAGTTCATTGCCGCGGGCCCGAGGAGGCTGCGCCCGCACTCCTCGAGGACCGGGCCCATGGAGCGGTGGTCGAGCCCGCGTCCCCCGAGGGCTACCGGTGCGGTGGGAGCGAAGACGCCCGCCGCGCGAGCCAACTCCTGCAATTCCCGGCGAAACTCCGGGGACAGGCCATGGTCGGCCGACTCGAGTTCGGCTTCGCGGGGAATGATCTGGGAATCGATGAACGCGCGTACGCGAAGGGCCAGGTCCGCGACGTCGGGCTGAATCCTGAGGTCGAAGGTCATGCGGCCTCCCCACTGATGTTCACTGACCGTACACGCACGAGGCCGCTCGGAATCGGCTACTCGCGTGCAAGTATCTTGACTCCCGGAATTCTCCTCCGCATCCGACGCCAGGAAAGGCAGACATGGCACGCAGTGGGAAGGTCGCGGTCATCGGGGCCGGCTTCTACGGTTCGACGACGGCGCTGAGGCTCGCCGAGTACGACATCTTCGAGACGGTGGTGCTCACCGACGTCCTGGAGGGCAAGCCGGAGGGCCTGGCCCTGGACATCAACCAGTCGCGGTGGATCGAAGGCTTCGAGACCACCGTGGTCGGCCAGACAACCGGTCCCGCTGGCGAGGGCTACGAGGCCATCTCGGGTTCGGAGATCGTCGTCATCACCGCGGGTCTGCCGCGGAAGCCCGGCATGAGTCGGATGGACCTGATCGAGACGAACGCCACGATCATGCGCCAGGTTGCTGAGAACGTGAAGAAGTTCGCTCCGGACTCCGTCGTGATCAACGTCGCGAACCCACTCGACGAGATGACCGCGCTGGCCCAGATCGTCACCGGATTCCCGCATCACCGGGTGATCGGTCAAGCTGGGATGTTGGATACCGCGCGGTTCACCCACTTCGTCGCCGAAGAGCTCAATGCTCCTGTGTCCGCGGTCACCACACTCACACTCGGCTCCCACGGCGACACCATGGTGCCCGTCGCATCCGTGTGCACCGTGAACGGCCGGCCTCTGAGCGAACTCATCTCCCAGGAGCGCATCGACGCCCTCGTCGACCGGACACGCAACGGTGGCGCCGAGATCGTGGGGCTGCTCAAGACAGGTTCCGCCTACTACGCACCCTCGGCTGCCGCAGCACGCATGGCGCGGGCAGTCCACGAGGACTCCGGTGCGGTGATGCCCGTATGCGCGTGGGTGCAGGGTGAGTACGGACTCTCCGGTGCCTACCTCGGCGTCGAGGCCGAGCTTGGACGGACAGGAATTCGTCGTATCGTCGAAACACCCCTCACCGATGACGAAAAGGCCCTGTTGGTCGCCGCCTACGAAGCAGTCAAGGCCAAGCAAGCCGATGTGAAGGATCTCTGACATGGCGAAGATCAAGGTCGTGAATCCGGTCGTCGAGCTCGACGGCGACGAGATGACCCGCATCATCTGGCAATTCATCAAGGACGAGTTGATCCTCAAGTACCTCGACGTGGACCTCAAGTACTACGACCTGGGAATCGAGCACCGGGATGCCACCGACGATCAGGTGACGATCGACGCTGCGAACGCCATCCTGAAGTACGGGGTCGGGGTTAAGTGCGCCACGATCACTCCGGACGAGGCGCGGGTCGAGGAGTTCGGCCTGAAGAAGATGTGGAAGTCGCCGAATGGAACGATTCGGAACATTCTCGGCGGCGTCATCTTCCGCGAGCCCATCATCATCAACAACATTCCGCGCCTTGTACCCACATGGACGAAGCCGATCATCGTGGGACGTCACGCTTTCGGTGACCAGTACCGGGCCACCGACTTCAAGGTCCCCACTGCTGGGACGCTCACCATGACCTTCACTCCGGCCGATGGTTCCACTCCCATGGAGTTCCAGGTCTTCGACTTCCCGTCAAGCGGCGTCGCCATGGGCATGTACAACCTCGACGACTCGATCCGCGATTTTGCGCGCGCCTCGTTCCGCTACGGCCTGTCAAGGGATTTCCCGGTCTACATGTCCACCAAGAACACGATCCTGAAGGCCTACGACGGTCGCTTCAAGGATCTCTTCCAGGAGGTTTTCGACGCCGAGTTCAAGGCCGAATTCGAGAAGGCCGGCCTCACCTACGAGCACCGGTTGATCGACGACATGGTCGCCTCCGCACTCAAGTGGGAGGGGGGCTACGTCTGGGCATGCAAGAACTACGACGGCGACGTGCAATCCGACACCGTGGCGCAGGGATTCGGATCCTTGGGTCTGATGACCTCGGTGTTGATGACACCGGACGGTAGGACGGTTGAAGCGGAAGCGGCGCATGGAACCGTCACCCGCCATTACCGGATGCATCAGCAGGGCAAGCCGACCTCGACCAATCCGATCGCCTCGATCTTCGCGTGGACCCGCGGCCTCGAGCACCGCGGGAAGTTGGACGGGACACCGGACGTCACGGCGTTCGCGCAGACGCTCGAGCGTGTCTGCGTCGAGACGGTCGAGGAGGGGAAGATGACCAAGGACCTCGCCCTTCTCATTGGACCGGATCAGCCGTGGCAGACGACCCAGGACTTCCTGGCCTCGATCGATGCCAACCTGCAGAAGGCGATGCGTTAGCGCTTGGTGCGCATGAGGGACTCCTGCACCACGGAGGCGATGAGGCGCCCCTCCATGTCGTAGAAGAGTCCGCGTGCAAGGCCATGGCCGCCCCCGGCCACGGGGGTGTCCTGGGTGAAGAGCAACCACCTATTGACATTGATCGGCCCGTGGAACCAGACCGCGTGGTCGATGGAGGCGCGCTGCAGCGTGTCACTCACCTCGCGGTGCGGAGCGACCGCGATGCGCACCATGCTCATGTCGGACAGGTACGTCAGGGCCGATGCCTGCACGAGCGGGTCGTGGGGTAGTTCCTGGGTGATGCGAACCCACTGGGTGCGCTCGTATTTGCCGTCAACCTGGGGGAGTGAGGCGTCGGAGTCGTCAGCCGAGTGCAACTCAATGAGGAACTCGCTCGGGTAGTCCCATTCCTCCAGGGTGACACCGGGACTGAGTATCGCCGAGGGGATGTCGATCTCGGAGAGTTGCGAGGGGGGACTCTCCTCGGGCATATCGAATTGATGCGACGGACCGGCATCGATGGTGGCGAAGGACGTCGTCATCATGAAGATGGTCTCGCCATGTTGGACCGCGCGCACGATTCGAGTTGAGAAGGACTTACCGTCGCGGGGTCGATCGACGAGGTAGGTGATCGAGTCCTTCGTGCGCCCCGGGCGCAGGAAGTAGCAGTGCAGGGAGTGGACGAAGCGGTCCTTCTGCTCGACCGTGTGGCCCGCGGCCATCAACGCCTGTGCTGCGATCTGGCCCCCGTACGCCCGCAGGGGTGCTCCCGAGTGGCAATGACCGGTGAAGATGTCTCGGTCGATCTGTTCGAGTGCCAGACGATCAATGAACTTCTCGTGACCGGCCCCAGCGTCTTCCACCACGTGTAGATCCTATTGTTGTCGGCGTGTCAGACCTCTGGGTCAACGTCGTCGTGGTGCTGTTCTTCGTCCTGCTGGGCGGATTCTTCGCTGCGGCCGAGATTGCCCTTGTCTCCCTGCGTGAGAGTCAGGTGCAGCGACTCGAGGAGTCGTCGAAACGCGGCCCCCGACTCGCACGCCTCGTCTCCGACCCGAGCCGTTTCCTCGCGGCCGTCCAGGTCGGAGTCACCTTGGCCGGGTTCGTATCCGCCGGCTTCGGTGCCTCACGGATCGCCCCGCAGCTCGCGAGCGTTTTCGAGTCCTGGGGGTGGAGTCCGGCCTGGGCGGGCGCGCTCTCCTTCATCCTGATCACGATCCTCATCGCCTACGTGTCACTGGTCCTCGGTGAGTTGGTCCCGAAGCGCATCGCATTACAGCGTGCGGAGCGAGTCGCCCTGTTCGTTGCTGGTCCGATCACGGTGATCGCGCGAGTCTTCCGCCCCTTCATCGTTGCCCTTTCGGCCTCGACGAACGCGATCGTGCGGATGTTCGGCATCAACCCGCGTGAGGCAAAGGATCAGATCAGCGGTGAGGAATTGCGTGACCTCGTTGCCGCGCACGAGGACCTGAGTGCGGAGGAGCGAGCGCTCATCGACGACGTCTTCGCAGTGGGCGATCGCGAGCTCCGCGAGGTGATGATCCCGCGCACCGAGGTCGATTTCCTCGATGCGAGTCTGCTGCTCAGTGACGCGGTCGCCGTCATCGCGGACAAACCACACTCGCGCTACCCGGTTATTCGAGGCTCGGCCGACGACGTCGTCGGATTCGTGCACATCCGGGACCTGCTCGATCCGGCGATGTCTGGGCGTCAAGTGCGTCTGGGCGAATTGGCTCGGCCGGTGACCTCCTTCCCCGGGACCAAGGTGATCCTCAGCACCCTCACGGAGATGCGTCGGCTCCGGCAGCACATCGCCATCGTGCAGGACGAGTACGGCGGAACCGCCGGGATCGTGACCCTGGAGGACCTCGTCGAGGAGGTCATAGGGGACATCAAGGACGAGTACGACGTTGCCGAGGCACCGCGTGCCCCGCGGATCGTCGGCGAGATCACCGTCGACGGCCTGATGAACATCGAGGACTTCTCGGATGAATGCGGCGTCACCTTGCCGGACGGACCCTACGAAACCGTTGCGGGCTTCCTGGTGTCTCACCTGTCGCGGCTACCAGCCCCGGGAGATGCCGTGGATGCCGCGGGGCTCCGCTTCGAAGTCACTGAAATGGATGGGCGCCGCATCGCGAAGGTGCACGTCACGCGGCTGCCAGAATGAGCACATGACCGCGCGGCCCCGAGTCCTGTCCGGGATCCAGCCCACGGCCGACTCCTTCCACATCGGCAACTACCTCGGGGCCCTGCGTGAGTGGGTACGCATGCAGGAAACCCACGACTGCTTCTACTGCGTCGTGGATCAGCACGCGATCACCGTCGAACACGACCCCGGCATCCTCCGGGATCGCACCTTCGCATCGTTCGCCCAGTTGCTCGCCGTGGGACTGGACCCCGAGCGCAGCACGATCTTCGTGCAGAGCCAAGTGCCCGAGCACAGCCAACTCGCGTGGGTGCTGGAGTGTCAGACCGGCTTCGGCGAGGCCAGTCGCATGACGCAATTCAAAGACAAGTCCGTCAAGGGGGGAGCCGAGCGCAGCAGCGTCGGCCTCTTCACCTACCCGATCCTGCAGGCCGCGGACATCTTGATCTACCAGGCAAATGCCGTACCTGTCGGCGAGGACCAGCGCCAGCACCTCGAATTGACCCGTGATCTCGCGCAGCGATTCAACGGCACGTTCGGTCCGACGTTCACCGTGCCGGAGCCGATGATCATCAAGGAGACCGCCAAGGTCGTTGATCTCCAAGATCCCAGCGCGAAGATGAGCAAGTCCTCGCCGAGTGGGTGCGTGTTCCTCCTGGATGACGACTCTGTGTCGCGTAAGAAGATCAAGTCCGCTGTGACGGACTCCGAGCGTGAGATCCGATTCGACCCGGTCGGCAAGGCGGGGGTCGCGAACCTTCTCACGATGCAGCAGGCGCTGACGGGTCGCGGGATGGCGGACATCGTGGCCTCGTACGAGGGTCGTGGGTACGGGGATCTCAAGTCGGAGACCGCCGACATCGTGATGGATGCGATCGCACCGATTCGAGCTCGCACGCAGGAACTTCTGGCCGACCGCGCGGAACTCCGCCGGTTGATGGCGGTGGGCGCTGAGCGTGCGCGCGCCACGGCCTCGACCACGTTGCGGGATGTCTACGAGAAGGTCGGCTTCATCCAGGTTTAGACCCGGCGGCGTCGACGAGCCTGGCGCCAACTCACCAGGGCGAACCCGATGAGGAACACCACGAGGAGGGGCCAGCCCCATACCCCGACGGGGATGCTGCTCATCTCGGTGGTCGTGGGCGCGGGTGCGGGCGCGGCGGCGGGAGTCTGCACCTCCGCGACGACCGGGACGACGACCTGGGTGGCGTCCTCGACGGGCGCGGCCTGGGGCACCGGGGGAAGGTAAGCAATAGGTGTCACATCGTTCACGTTCGCGAAGCCCCAGGTCAGCAGTTTCCGTGCGGCGTCCGCGGTGGGTTCCCGCGACCCGAGAACGGTGACGATGAGCGTGACGCCTTTCCGTTCTGCTGCTCCGATGAACGTCCGACCGGCCTTGCTCGTGAATCCCGTCTTCACCCCGATCGCACCCTTGAAGCCACCGGTGAGGAGTCGGTTCTGGTTGTAGATGGTGCGCGACTTCTTGCCCTTCGCGGGGATAGTTGCACGGAAGGCACTCACGTACGTTCGGAAGTCCTCACGCTCGAGCGCGGCGCGCGCGATCACCGTCAGGTCGTACGCGGTGGTGAGCTGTCCGGGGGAGTCCAGCCCGCTGGGATTACGCGCGGTGGTGTCGTTGGCCTGGAGATCCCGAGCCACCTGGTTCATCTGCGCGACCGTCTCAGGGACCCCGCCGTTCGCCCGGGCCAAGGCGATGGCGGCATCGTTGCCACTCGGGAGCAGCAGGCCGTACATGAGTTGATCGATCGTGTAGGTCTTGCCCCGGACGATTCCGGCGCGGCTTCCGTACGCCTCGGCTTCCTTCTTGCGCACGACGTAGGTCTGATCGGGGTCCAGGCGTGGGAGAAGGGTCAGCGCCGTCAGCACCTTGAGGGTGCTCGCGGGTCGACGCGGGGTGTCCATCTTCTTCTCGGCGAGGATCGCTCCGGTTTCTGCGTCGGCCAGCACCCAGGAACGGGCGAAGACCTCGGGGAGCGGATCGGCCTCGGGGCCGGGGTTGACCCGCACCGTGCTCACCGTGGGTGCCGGGCTCGGGCTGACCGTCGGAGTGGGACTGGTCGTTGGACTCGGGGAGGGACTGGTCGTTGGACTCGGGGAGGGACTGGTCGTGGGGTTGGCCTGAGCCCCCGGGGCGAGCACCACCAGGGCGAGCAGAATGACCAGGAGCCGGCGCATCCCGGCCATGGTAAGCCGGTCCGAGGCCGCGCAACCGCGCACCCCGCGCGGCTGGGACACTGGCGACGAGGAGAGAGAGGACACCCATGAGCGTGGACACCCTTCCGACCCGCACCCCGACCGGCCTGCTCATCGGGGGCGAGTGGGTGCAGTCCACGGGGCGGCTGCCGGTGACGAATCCGGCGACCCTCGCGACTCTGGTGGAAATCGGCGACGCCACGGTGTCCGACGCGCTCGAGGCGGTCGCTGCCGCCCACGTTGCTTTCCGCTCCTGGAGTCAGACCCCGGCACGCCAACGTGCGGAGATCCTGCGCCGCAGTTTCGAGATCATGACGGCCGAGGTCGAAGACTGCGCCCGCCTGATCGTCCTGGAGAACGGCAAGGCCTGGCGCGATGCGATGGGCGAGGCCGTCTATGCCGCGGAATTCCTGCGCTGGTTCTCCGAGGAGGCGGTGCGTATCCAGGGTGACTTCCGCTACGCGCCCAATCGGGACAAGACGATCATCGTCGATCACCAACCCATGGGTGTCGCCTACATGATCACGCCGTGGAACTTTCCGGCAGCGATGGCAACGCGCAAGTTGGCGCCCGCCTTCGCCGCGGGATGCACTGCGGTCCTCAAGCCCGCGGGGGAGACGCCGCTCACCGCGCTATGGATCGCCGACGTCATGCAGCGCGCCGGACTTCCCGACGGTGTCTTGAATGTGATCACGACGTCGAAGTCCGGTCCCGTCTCAGAAGCGATCCTGGCCGATCCGCGTGTGGCCACGCTCTCGTTCACTGGATCCACGTACGTCGGCAAGTTGCTCCTCGAGCAGACCGCCCGCCGTGTGCTTCCTTCCTCCATGGAATTGGGGGGCAACGCACCGTTCCTCGTCCTGGAAGGTTCCGACGTCGACAAGGCGGTCGAGGGGGCGATGATCGCCAAGATGCGCAATGGTGGTTCGGCGTGCACGGCGGCGAATCGGTTCTACGTTCACGAATCCTTGGTCGATGCCTTCTCGACGCGATTCAGTGCCGCGTTGACCGCGCTGCGCATCGGACCGGGAATCGACCAGGGCAACGACCTCGGTGCCATGGTGAGCATCAAGGAGCGCGACAAGATCCTCGATCTCGTGGGTCAGGCAGCGGCCGAGGGCGCCGAGCCGATCGCGGTCTCCGAGGCACCCGCGAGTGGGGCGTTCATCGCGCCGCACATCGTTCGAGACGTCGTGCATGGATCCACACTGACCCGCAACGAGATCTTCGGGCCCATCGCGCCGATCGTGACGTTCACGGACCAGGACGAGGCGATTCGGATGGCCAATGACACCGAGTACGGACTGATCTCCTACGTCTACGCACGCGATGCGGGCGAGGGGATCCGCGTGGCCCGGCGCATCGAATCCGGGATGGTCGCGATCAACCGGGGAATCGCGTCGGATCCAGCGGCTCCCTTCGGTGGGATGAAGGAATCCGGTCTTGGGCGCGAGGGTGGGTTCGCGGGAATCCACGAGTTCCTCGAGACGCAGTACTTCGCCGTCGACCTGTGAAGGTTCCACGCGTGGAGAACTCCGCCGCTGTTGTCTGTGGACCGGGGATGGTGGCGGTCGAGCCATGGCCGGTGCGCCCACCCCTGTCCGATGAGGTGATGGTGCGCATCGCCTACGTGGGCTTCTGCGGCACCGATGCCGCGCTCATCGCGGGTACGAGCCCTTTCGTTCTGCAGGGAAAGCAGAAACATCCCTTCGTTGTCGGGCACGAGTGGTCCGGGGTCATCGAGGTCCTCGGGGACGGCGTGAAGGGCCGGTATGTCGGAGAGCGCGTGGTGGGTCACCCGTTCATTCCGTGCCGGACCTGTGACCGCTGTCGAGCCGGCTCGATCAATCAATGCCGGGACAGGAGCGAACTCGGTGTCTGGGGGACGGTCCCTGGGGCGGCTTAGCAGTTCATCACCATTCCCGCGGCCAATCTCACGCCGGTGCCGGATTCGGTCTCGCTCGCGGACGCGGCGCTGTGTGAACCCTCGGTCACATCGCTCGAGAGCATCTCCGTGACGGGTGCAACCGAGTCGGATCGGGTGGCGGTGATCGGTACAGGAACCCTCGCCCAGGTGGCTGTGCAGGTGCTCGTTGGCATGGGTGCCCGGGTGGACGCTTTCGGATCATCCGAGCACGGAGTGAGACAGATGGCCGGCTTCGGCGCGACCGCACGTCCACTCGCCGATGCACCCGCGGATGCCTACGACGTGATCATCGATTTCGTGGGAGATGCCTCGGCGACCCACGCTCTGGTGCGTATCGCGGATGCCGGTGCCCGTGTGGCACTGGCGGGCGTATCCGCGGAGACGGTCGATGGGTTCTCCCTTGCCCCGGTGGTGCTCAAGAACATGACGGTCACCGGTGTGTTGCATGGGGTCCAGCAGTACGACCGGGTCCTTCGACTCATGGCGGCCGGTGTGATCCGGCCGGGGGAGCTCGTCGATAGTCGGTTCTCTTTCGCGGATTTCCCGGAGGCGGCTGACGCCCTCCTCACCGGACGCAGGGTGAGGCCAAAGATCCTCGTGGAGGTCGACCCTCAGGTGAACGGCCGCTGACGTCCCGGCTCGCCGGGTGAGCCTGTGATGGACGTCGCACGGTCTCTCGCTGCGGGTCCTCGAAAGCGCCCCTACTATTGCGGCAGTCG
>JBEIHR010000004.1:0-47378 GCA_040381195.1 Rubricoccaceae bacterium | reverse complement strand
GTGCGCATCTCGAATCCGTGGTGACCTACGACAAGCGCCTGACAGAAGCCTGCACGGCGTATGGGATTCGGGTACTCGCTCCCGTGTGATCACTGAGCAGTGACCCGCGTGATCACCTCGTGGCAGAACCGCGCGTGGTCCGTCGGATCGTCGATGAAGATGCTCGGCTTGATGCAGAAAGTGGTGAATCCCAGCGCCATTTGACGTGGGATCTCCTCGAGTGCCTCTGGCAGCGGCGCCACGGAGTGGTCGTCCGGGAATGTGACGCGTGTTCCACCGACAAGCTCGAACTCCTCCCAGCTGCGTCCGAGTTCGGCGAGGCTGGACTTGAGGAGCGAAACATCATCCTCGTGCACCCGGCCCACCGGATGGAAGCCGGAGCCGTAACGGGCGAGTCGCTCGATGATCTTCGGGTGGACCCGTTCCCCTCCGAACCACATCGCCGGACCCTCCGGACGCATCGGCTTGGGTTCGAGGTAGACGTCGTCGAAGCTGAAGAATTCACCGCGGTGTGTCACGGGTGACGTTGACCAGACCTTCGACCAGATGTCCAATTCCTCGTCGAGGATCCGACCGCGGGACGTGAAGTCGACGCCGAGTGCCGCGTACTCATCACGGTGCCAACTGACCGTGGGTTGGATCACGAGCCGTCCTTCGGACATGAGGTCGAGTGCAGCGAGATCATGCGCGAGAACGAGTGGGTGACGCAGCGGGGCGATAAGGGCGATTGCTCCGATGCGGATGCGTGTGGTGGCCGCGGCGATCGCACTGAGCAGGACGATGTTGGACGGCCAGGGTGTGGCCGGATCCTGATTGCCGGGCATCGCGTAGTCGCGCGGATTCGCCATGCGGCCTTCGCTGCCGGCACTGGGTCCCAAGAG
Source organism: Rubricoccaceae bacterium (assembly GCA_040381195.1). Lineage (GTDB taxonomy): Bacteria > Actinomycetota > Actinomycetes > S36-B12 > S36-B12 > VGCC01. Next base: position 46,497 of record JBEIHR010000004.1, on the reverse strand, counting down.
CACGTGATCACTCACCATGATCATGTCGAAGCCGGCGTCTTCCGCCTCCTGAGCCATCCGGACGATCCCGCGCAGGTCACGTGGATCGAGCATGGTGTGGTTCTCGGTGAGAACACTGACCATGCGCGGTGGTGTCATGGGATATACGTCAGATCGAAGCAGAGTTGTCTGTCAGGAGCGTTCCTCCAGCGAAGGTAACGCCGACCTCGCGGTAGTACCCGCCGATGATCTCCTCGACGGGGAGCAAACGTGCGGGCTGATCCCAGGGTGAGTCGTGCAGTTCGAGCTCGGCGTCGCCACGCCATGGATCGCCGAGATCGGCATCCACTCCACCCATCGTCACGATCTGCGACAGCGACATCCCCTGACCAGTGATCGACGGCATGTAACGGTGATGCACCATGGGGTGACCGTTGACGAAGCCGTTCTTCTCACACTTCTCACGCAATGTCACCTTTGCCGATGCAAGCCGGTGGTCGTAGGCAGCGAGAGAGGCCCCGAAGGTGCCTCCGGGGGCAACGCGCGGCGACGCCTTGCCGTGGTTGAAGGCGCGGGTGACGTAGATGCTTCCGAGCTTCTTCGGATACCCCTGGAACCATCCGCGGCCGATAGCGAAGTCCGTCGTAACCCAGATGAGCACACATCGGCTATAGGTGATGCCCTGGTAGGCGGCGCGTACGACGACGAATGCCTCGAGGTACTGCGCACGCGACGGATCGAGGAGTTCCTCGCGGTCGGCACTGCAGGACTGCCAATCGGCCCAGATGAACGCGACGGCTCCCGGATCCTCCGGAGCGAGGTCGAGTTCGTCCGGGAGGATCGCGCGCACGTTCGCCGGATCTGTGCGGTACTCAACGGTGAGCAGGGTGCCCGAGTAGTACCAGGGCATCGGGGGCACGAGCGCGGTGCGACCGTCAGGGGTGAACGGGGGGAGGAATCCAGCCATGCGGAGAGCCTACCCAGAACTGTTCGGTCCCGAACGGTTTTTGTGCAGCCCTCCACTCGCTAGCCTTCGCGTGTGGCGCGCGCAGCTCGGGGACGTCCTGCCCGACTGAGTCGGGATGCCATCTGTCAAGCCGCCCTCGATCTCCTCGCCGAGACCGACGCCGCAACCTTCAGCCTCCGGGCACTCGGTGACCGCCTGGGGGTCGATGCGACGGCGATCTATCGGCACTTTCATGACAAGGACGATCTCCTCCGCGAGGTGGGGGACCGAGCCCTGGCCCCCGTGACCCGCGGTTTCGTGACCTCGAAGGATGCTCGGGACGATATTCGGCGCATGTGCACGCGGCTACGCAAGACGATGCTGCGGAGTCAGGTGGCACTCACGCTCACGGCCTTCGGGCCCACCCGTCGCGGGAATGAGTTACGTATTACTGAGGTGATGCTCGATGCCTTGACCCGATGTGGGCTCAGCGAGGAGAAGACGATCATCGCGTACCACGTTCTCATCGAGTACACGATCGGTTCCGCGACACTCGATGGTCCACTTGCTGCTCCAGGGGCAGACCGGCGCGGTACGTACCGCACCTGGCGCGCCGATTATGCGAGTCTTCCGGCTGAGCAGTACCCCGCATCCGTGCGGATGGCCCACAAGCTCTATCCCTCAAGCGATCTCGTGTTCGCTGCGGGACTCGATGCCTTGATCGATGGACTGACCGGAAGTCAGTAGACGCGCGAGTACTCGTCCTGTTCCCAGTTGGTGACCGCGGCATTCCAGCGCGCGCACTCACGTCGCTTGAGTTCCACGTAAACCTCGATGAGGTCTGGATGGAAGTACGAACGTAGGACCGCGTCCGCCTCCAGTGCATCGAGGGCCTCGGGGAGCGAGTGCGGCGTGTGGCGGTCCGTGTTCGGAGCTGCATCAGCGTCTCCGACCTGTGGGTCGGGGAGTGACAGGTTCCGCTCCACACCGGAGAGACCGGCGGCGAAGAGTGCTGCCGTCAGCAGATGGGGCGAGGCGGCCCCATCTGCCATTCGGTGCTCGATCCGCGTGCTTGCGCCGCGCTGTCCTGGGATGCGCACGGATGAGATGCGGTTGTCCAAGCCCCAGTTGGCCCAGTAGCCGCTCAACATGCCCGACACGAGCCGCTTGTAGGAGTTCACCGTGGGTCCTGCGAAGGCCGCTAGTGCTTCGTGGTGATCGAGGAGCCCGGCGACGAAAGACTTCGCGACAGTGGAGAGACCATTCGCATCCGACTCGTCGATCAAGGCGTTCCGCCCGGACGCGTCATTCAGGCTCATGTTCACGTGCATGCCGCTACCCACCGCATCACCGAAGGGCCGAGCCATGAATGTGATGTCGATCCCGTTGCGCCGCGCCACCTCGCGGGCCAGGATTCGAAAGAGGAATGCAGCGTCGGCCGCACTCATCGCGTCCTGGTAGTGGAGGGACACCTCGACCTGGCTCGGGGTGAACTCGCTGTTGACTCCCTCCACCTTGAGATCCGCAGCCTCAGCGGCCTCGGCGATCAATTCGAGGGTGCCCGTGGGATCGGCACCTGGTCCGATTCCGTAGACCCGATGGTCGGGGACCGCGAGTTTGGTCAAGGGTGTGCGGCCCGCGAGGAGGAAGAACTCCATCTCGTATCCGCTCACCGGGGTGAGTCCGCGTTCGCTCCAGCGGTCCATCACCGACCGCAGCGCGCGACGTGAGTCCAGGGGGAGTGGGCGGCCATCGGCGAAGTGGAGGAGGGCCATGCCGACCTGGCGGTTGCCCCAAGGCCGCAGAGTCCCGTCCTCGAAACGCGCTTCCATATCGGGGAAACCGGAACTGGTGGAGTAGTTCGGAGTCTCGAGGAACTCCAGATCTAGGCCCTGCACCATCACCGTGATGGCGTAGTGGGTGGGATAGTCACGACGCGCGGCGGGGACGGTCTTGCCATGTGCGAGCCCGAGTAAATCCGGGAAGAGGATGTCGATCTGCGACGACATGCCTACGCCTCCTCGCCCGCGGCGACACCCACCAGGCGTCCCCGATCCACGACCTGGTGATCATCCAGGAACACGCTGCACTCGCGCATGGGAATGTCGAAATGGCACACGCTGAAGCGTTCCGCATTCTCGTTGGCGCCCGTGCTGTACATGAAGTTGCCTTCGAATGCGCGGGCCTCGGTTCCATTGAACTGTGACCTGTCGTAGAGCTCGAGGTAGTCCCAACGTGCAGCGGGATTCATACCCCAGCCGATGTGTGAGGTGGCGTAGGCATCAGCATCGAAGGCGGACATGTAGGACTTCAACATTTCAGCCTGGTAGCCCTTGCCCTCGATTGCGACCACGAAGTCATCTTCGATTGTCAACGTGATCGGATCCTGCACATAGTGCTTGAAGGTGATGTTGATGTCTCCTGGTGCCAACACGATCTGCCCGTTCACGCGGTGGCGTGCCGGAAATGCGAGCACCAGTCCGCCGGGCCAGTGGGCGATCTCCCCCGGTCCTTGGATCACGCCCGTGGATCCCGCAGTGAAGGCGTCGGCAAGTTCGACGTGTATGTCCGTGCCGATATCGCTGGTCGCACGCATGACCTTGGACGACCGAAGCACGTCATGCGACTTCGCTACGCGTCGCGCCATGTCCTCGTCGTGGGGGAGGCGCTCGAAGATCTCCGGATGCTCGTTGCTGATCATGAATACCGATGTTCCGGCTCCGAGAATGTCGCGCAGTTCCCGCGAATGCAGGAGTCCTTCGACGGTCACATCGATGACGAGCGGCACGGAGGAGACGGCTGCCACGGCTCCGGCATGACCCTTGAGTGCCAGGGACGTCCCTGTTGAGCGCAAGGCGACCGGCCCACCGTTGGCCGGAGTGCGCATCACGACTTCGAACGGTCGCGCACCGAGGTACTCCGCAGCGAGGATCGATGTAGCCACCAATTCGGGCCGACTGTCGCTTTCGGAGAGGATCACGCACTCGTCGCCGGGCTTCAGGCCGTTGAGCGCGAATTGCTGTGCGAAGCGCTGCACCCAGCGCCACTCGGTGTTTCCCGTCCTCACGGCATGACCTCCTGCCAATGACGTGCGATCGCAGTGTTCACAGCATCCTCGGCCTCGAGGTTCAGCAGGTGACCGACCCCCGGGATGACCTCGAGGCGACCATGCGGCAGCAGGTCCACGATCGCGTGGGCGTAGGACACCGGAGTCTCATCGTCGAGTTCTCCGACGAGTACGAGCGTGGGGGTGGTGATGGTGGGGAGGAGGGCCCGGCTGTCGTGGCTGGCGATCGTGGACAAAGAGTCGAGGAGGCCTGCCAACGGAACGCGGGCCATGGCCTCGATCGCCTCCGGCACCACGTGCGCGCCGTTCGGCCCCACGAGTGAGGGGAGGATGAGGGGGGCGGCAGCTGCCGGGCTGCCCATCTGTTCGAGACCCGCGAGCCGCGCCGCACGCCACTCGTCCGGATCCGTGCCGTCGAGCCCGAACTTGGGACTCGTGCACAACAGGGTCAGGCTGCGGATGCGGTCGGGGGCCAGGGCCGTGGCGTACTGCGCGATCATCCCCCCGAAGGACATGCCCACCAGGTCCACGGGCTCATCGGGGGAGACGGTGGTGATCAACGCCAGCGCAGCTCGGGCGTAGGCATCGAAGGTGGTGTCGAGAACCGGTTCCGACGCGCCGTATCCGGGTGCGTCCCAGGCGACACAGCGCCGCAGTCCGGACAGCACCTCCATTTGCGGACGCCATGCCGTGCGACCACCCCCGAGCCCGTGCAGGAACAGGGCCACCGGGCCCGCGCCGGCCTCCCGCCACGCCACGGGAGAGGCGTCCACGTCGATCACGTGGGAACGGTAGGCACCCGACACACTATTGTCAACGCTGTTGACAAAAGTTCCGCGGTCCATCACGATCGCGTCATGACACCACCTGTCGCAGCCCATGAAGGCACCCGGGTGCACACCGGTATGACCGGAACCTCGGGCCCCACGAAGTCCCGAGACGAGCTCGTCGCCGTCATTCGCGAACTCGGACCGGTCTTCCGCGAGCGCGCGGTCGATATCGACCGCAACGCGGTCTTCCCCTTTGCCAACTTCGCCGATCTCCGCGATGCCGGGTTCCTCGCACTGTGCGTACCCGCCCAGTACGGGGGTCTCGGTGCCAGTTACGCCGACTACGTTCGCGTGTCGGCGGAGATCGGACGGTACTGCGGGTCGACCGCGCTCACCTTCAATATGCACAACGCGACGATGCTCTGGGCCGGTGAGGTCAGCGACCTTTTGGACATGAGTCCCGAGCAACGGGAGACGCACGAGCGGCGCCGGGCGGAGATGTTCCGCGGAGTCGTGGAGAACGGCGACATCCACTCGCAACCATTCAGCGAGGGTCTGAACCCGGGGGCCCTTGCCGGCGTTGCGACCAAGGCCGAGTTGACCGACGGCGGGTACCTGGTCACGGGGCGCAAGATCTTCGCGTCGCTATCGGGAGCGGCCCACCGCTACAACGTCACCTGCCAGGTTCCCGGCGAGGAGTTCCTGCGCCTGCTATCTGTGCGCGCTGATTCCCCCGGGGTCGAGATCGTCGACGATTGGGATCCGCTCGGGATGCGTGGCACCGTCTCGCGCACTCTCCTGCTGAAGGAAGTGTTCGTCCCCTTCGACGACGAGATCATGCCGGGCGGGATGTACGACCAGGCAGCGAACCGCTATCCCTTCCTCTTCATGTCCCTCGCACCGTCCTACCTCGGCCTCACTCAAGGGATCATCGACTTCACCCGGGATTACCTGCGCGGTGAAGTGCCGGGTGCCGCGTCCGGCACAGGGCGCCGCGACAACCCGATCAAGCAGCTTGGGTGGGCCGAGATGCAGATAAAGTTCGAACAGAGCCGCGCGCTGTTGTGTACCGCGGTCGACAACGCGCACCTCGATCCCGATGTCGACACGATGGTGCAGGCGTGGGCCGCGGTCTACACGGTCATGGAGCACGCGAACCAGGTGGCGAGTATCGCGGTGCGGGTGTGTGGTGGGCAGTCGATGCTCAAGCACCTGTCCTTGGAGCGTATGTATCGCGATTCGCGACTCGGTTCCCTCATGCTCCCGTGGAGTGCAGAGGTCGCCCTCGAGCGGATTGGCAAGGCCCGACTGTATGACTGAGCCGACGGGCCACGTCGACACATTCGCCCGCGATCATCTGCCCCCGCGGGATCAGTGGCCCGTGCTCCTTCGTGACTCCGAGCCCGCGCGCATCAATGCGTGCGTGGAGCTTCTCGACCGCACCATCGAGAGGTATGGCGCTGACCGCACGGCATTCATCGCGGCCGACGGCACCTGGACCTACGGAGAGTTGCTCGCGGCTGTGCAGAAGTGCGCATCCATCCTGAAGTCGGCGGGGGTAATTCCGGGCACGCGTGTACTCCTTCGTGCGCCGAACAACGGATGGCTGGTGATCGCCTGGTTGGCGACCCTGCGACTCGGGGGCGTTGTCGTCACCACGGCTCCGCTGCTCCGTGCGATGGAGTTGGATCCGATCGTCGAGATCTCCAATCCTGGTGTCGCGGTGGTCGACCATCGCTTCATCGATGAGTGGAAGCGGACCGCTGCGTATACCGGTTCGACGATCATCGTCGGATCCGGCGCACCCGATTCCCTGGAATCGCGTACGCGCGCTGCTGATCCCCTGGTCGAGGTTGCTGATACTGCTGCCGAAGACATCGCGCTTCTCGCCTTCACCTCCGGGACGACCGGCAAGCCGAAGTCCACGATGCACGAACACCAAGACATCCTCGCGATCGCCGACACCTTCAGCACCCACATCGTCAAGCCCACGTCAGACGATGTGTTCGGTGGAAGTCCGCCCCTCACATTCACCTTCGGTCTCGGTGGACTCGTGATCTTCCCGATGCGCATCGGTGCATCCGCGGTACTGCTGGAGAACGGTGCGCCGCCGCATTTGCTTGCCGCCGTGGATCGGGAGCGCATCACCTGCCTCTTCACTGCGCCCACCGCGTATCGAGCGATGATCCCCATGCTTTCCGAGCACGATGTGTCTTCACTACGCCGGTGCGTGTCTGCTGGGGAAACCTTGCCCGAGTCGACGTGGCGCGCCTGGTTCGATGCGACAGGGGTACCGCTCATCGACGGGATCGGCGCCACCGAGATGCTGCACATCTTCATCTCCGCGGCCGATGACGACGTCCGCCCGGGATGCACCGGTCGCGTGGTGCCCGGCTATGAAGCAGCGGTCCTCGACTCGGACCTCGTGCCCGTACCGGCCGGCACGGTGGGCCGCCTTGCCGTGCGCGGCCCAACGGGGTGCCGGTACCTCGCCGATGATCGACAGGCCGTGTACGTGCAAGGTGGCTGGAACATCACCGGCGACCTCTACACCAGGGACACAGATGGCTACTTCACCTACGTGTCACGGGCGGACGACCTGATCGTCTCCAGCGGATACAACATCGCTGCACCGGAGGTGGAGAACGCGCTCCTGATGCACCCCTCCGTGGCGGAGGTTGCGGTCGTGGGGGCTCCGGACGCGGATCGCGGCACCATTGTTGCGGCGTTCGTGCGCTGTGCCGAGGGATACACCGGATCGGACGCACTCGTCGCGGAACTCCAGGACCACGTCAAGGCCACGATCGCGCCCTACAAGTACCCCCGACTCATCGAGTTCGTGCCGGAATTGCCCAAGACGGTGACCGGCAAGCTCCAGCGCCACCGCCTCAAGGCCTCGGAATAGTGGAGAAATAGTCCCCGGATCGGCCGAGTCGCTTGACGACGAATATTTGATACAGGACCCTTGGGACACGTTCGGACCCGTACGACCATCGGAGGAGAGATGTCACAGCGGGAAAACCTTCCCTCGTCAGATCAGGCCTTGCGGCCTGGTGATCCGGAGACGAAGTCCACCAGTCTGAGAAAAGGCACCCTCGGTCTGATCGGCATCGTCTTCTTCGTCGTGGCAGCAGCCGCGCCACTCGCGGGCATGACCGGTGCCTTCCCCGTCGCCATGGGCCTCGGTGTCGGATCGGGTGCCGCGGGTATGTACGTCGGCGTCGGCCTGCTGTTGCTGATCTTCAGCGTCGGCTACGCCACCATGAGTCACTACGTCACCAACACCGGCGCGTTCTTCGCATACGTGGGTCGCGGTCTGGGCATCACCTGGGGTGTGGGTTCCGCCTTCGCCTCCGTGGTCGCATACATCGCGGTCATGTGGGGTGTTCTGGGCTTCCTCGCCGGACAGCTCACCTTCCAGATGGAGGCCAAGTTCGGCTTGGTCCTGCCGTGGTGGGTCTACGCATTCGTCATCCTGGCCGCTGTCTTCGCGCTCTCGGCCGCGTCGGTCGATGTGGGCATGCGAGTGCTCGGTGTGCTACTCGGCCTCGAGTTGCTCGGGCTGGTGGTGTTGGCACTCGCCATCCTCTTCCAGGGCGGCGGACCCGACGGCCTCGACTTCGGCGCTTCGTTCTCACCGGCGAGCATCTTCACCGAAGCGATTCCGGGCGGTATCGGTATCGCATTCGCCTTCGCACTCGCATCCTTCATCGGCTTCGAAGCGACCGCGATCTACGGCGAAGAGTCGAAGGATCCGAAGCGCACGGTGCCGAGGGCTACGTACACCTCGGTGCTCCTCGTGACGGTCCTCTTCGCACTCGTCGGCTGGGCGCTGGTCTCCGGTCTCGGTGCGACGGATATCCAAGCGAAGGTATTCGAGGTCACCGCGATCGACGGAGTCCCGCTCGCCGATCCTTCGGCGATCCTGTTCCGCCTGAGCACGGAGTTCGTGGGTTCGTGGCTGACGGAGATCTTCAGCTGGTTGATCCTGACCTCGCTGTTCGCGGCGACGTTGGCCTTCCAGAACAGTGCGGCGCGGTACTTCTTCGCCATGGGTCGTGCGGGAGTCCTCCCGAAGGCGCTCTCGCGGACCAACAAGGCCCAGGCGCCGATCATGGCGACCGCACTGGTCACTGTCCTCGGTGTGATCATCGTCGTGCTGTCGATGATCTTCGCATGGGATCCGATCCTGAACATCTTCTACTGGTTCGGAGCCGTTGCGGTGATCGCGATCGTGCTGACCGAGATCCTGGTCAGCCTCGCGGTGATCGTGTACTTCGCGCGCACCAAGCAGGACTCCCGCCTGTGGCAAACGAAGATCGCACCCATCATCGCGATCATCGGCCTTGCTGTGGGTGAGTACATGCTCATGGCGCACTTCAACCTGTTCTCCGGAACGTCATCGACTCCCGATGCGCTCGCCTGGGAACACAACACGACAGGGTGGATTCTGATCCTGCTGCCCTTCGCGATGTTCCTCGTCGGCCTCATCATCGGGGTGAGTCGCAAGGGCAAGGAGAACTACGACGCTGTGCACAACTTCGCCAGCTAGAGCACTGGTCGAGGAGGGGGGCGCGTTCCGCGCCCCCCTCCTTGTTTCCCACCGGAATGAGGCCTAGGGTCGCTAGCGATGACCGCGAACGCGAAGGTGCGCCCGACTGTCATCACCGTCATGGGTGTCATCGCGGTGATCGCGTTCAGCCTGCGGGTCGGCCTCACCAGCGTTCCCTCGGTTCTCGAGAGCATCCAGGAATCGACGGGGTGGAGTGACGTCACCCTCGGTGCGCTGACGACGATCCCGGTCCTGTGTATGGGTGTCTTCGCGCTCCAGGTTCCACGCATCGCCCGGCGTATCGGGATACGTGCGGCGCTGGCACTGGGGCTCGTGCTCCTCGCGGGGGGTCTGGCGGTCCGCGCATGGGAGTCCCTTCCCGAAGTGCTCTTCGTTGCGGCCTTCCTGGTCGGCGTGGGGATCGCGGTTGTCTCGGGACTGGTGCCGGCCCTCGTGCGTTCGGTGATGCCGGCGGCGACCGGCCTCGGTTCAGGGATCTGGACTGCGGTCATGTTCACCGGTGCCGCACTCGGCGGCGCGCTGACCCCCACGTTCGCGCTGTGGTTCGGTTCATGGGGATTGGCGTTGGCCGTGTGGGCTCTCCCGGCTGCGATCGCCGCCATCCTCTGGTGGTGGACTCCCACACCACAGGAGGCGGCGACCGCGACATCCCCGGTGCGCATCCGAGAGCTGCCCTGGCGTGATCACCGCGCCTGGGCGCTGACGCTCTACTCGGCGACGAACTCGATCGTGTTCTACAGCACCGTCGCCTGGCTGGCACCGTCCTACGTCGAGCGTGGCTACTCGCAGTCGGCCGCGGGTGGACTCTTCGGTGTGTACATCGTGGGCACCATCGTCGCGGGTCTTGCCCTTCCGTGGATCGGTCACCGCGTGCGGGGCCGCCGGTTCCTGCTCACCAGCGTCGTCGTGGTCGCCTCGGCCATGCTCGTAGTGATCGGATTCGCGCCCGGGAGTGCGACGTTGCCCGTCCTGGCGATCTTCGGGTTCACTCTCAGTGGCTCATTTGCCCTCGTGCTCGCATTGTTGAGTGAGTACGGCAGTGATGCTGCTGGCTCCGCTCGCCTTACCGCGATGGTCTTCTTCGTCACCTACGTCCTTGCCGCGCTGGGACCCCTTCTCATCGGTGCACTGATCGCTGCCACCGACTCGTGGCCCCTGATCTACTCGGTGCTGGCCATCCTCTGTCTGGCCCAGGCGGCGTTCGTGGTGCCATTGCGCCGCAATGTCAGGATCGGGTGACGAGCCGGCCCGGAAGCGACGTGATGCCGTTGACGAAATTCGAGGGGGTCCGCACCATCGGCCCGGTGGGCTCGAATCGGATTCCACGCCCCACGATCTCCTCGAGGAGGATGCGGATCTCGAGCCGAGCGAGTGGTGCGCCGAGACAGTGATGCGGGCCCTGGGCCCCGAAGGAGACCATCTTCGGCTTGATCGGGCGCTCGACGTCGAAGGTCAGCGGGTCGTTGAAGATCCGATCATCGAAGTTCGCCGATGCGTACCAGATCACCACTTTGTCGCCTTCGGCGATAGCCACATCGTGGAGAACCATGTCGCGGGTGGCGGTGCGTCGCATGTGGAGCACCGGCGTCGCGTAGCGGATGACTTCCTCAACCGCGTTCGGGATCAGCGCGGGATCCCGGTGCAGTTTCTCGAGCTCCTCCGGGTTATCCATGAACGCGCGAATTCCGTTGCTGATGGCAGTTCGGGTGGTCTCATTTCCGGCGAAAACCAGGAGTTGGAACATGTTTGCGTACTCGGCCTCGGTCAATTGGTCACCATCCACCATGCCGGTGACCAAGGCGGTAACCACGTCGTCATGCGGACTCCGGCGGCGTTCCTCACCCAACTTCCTGCCATAGTCGAAGAGTGCGAAGGCCGCAGGTGAGTTGAAGGGAAGCAGTTCCAGCGGAGTGGTGTTTCCGTAGGCGTCGGGGGGCAACTCCGCGCCGCCGGACACCAGGTGATCACTGAGCTCGACCATGAGATCCGCGTCCTCGGCTGGGACGCCGAGGATGCCGACGAGCACGCGAATGGGCAGTGGAGCCGAAATGGCCTCCACGACGTCGATGTCCTGCTGGGCGAGCGCGGCATCCAGCAGGGAACCGGTGATGCTGCGCGTCGTCGACTCGTAATCGCGCACGCGTCGACCCGTGAATGCCGGCATCCCGAGTTTTCTGAGTCGGACGTGCTCAGGGGGATCGGTATCGATGAGTGAGCGGCGGGCCTCCATCTGTTCCGGGGTCAGATCCCAGATGTTCGACATGCCTCGGGCACTCGAATACGTCGTCGAATCGCGAGTCACCGTGACCAGGTCCTCGTATCGCGTTACCGACCAGAAGGGCCGACCCTCGTACATGAGTGAGGCCACGGGTTCCGCGTCACGCATCTGCCGGAACACGTCGTGGGGGATCCCGTGGGTGTACGTGGCGGGATCGGTGATGTCGATCATCCGCGCGCCCCGGGAACGATGACGAACCGGCCCTGCACATCACCGGCGGCGAGTCGCTCGTGGGCGCGCTGGACCTCTGCGAGCGATATCACCTCGATCGGCGAGTGGAGCGGGTGGCGTTGTGCCAGCTCCACGAGTTCTCCCAACTGCGCACGTGTCCCCCAGACCGACGTCATGAAGCGGGCCTCGTGCGGGACAGCACCGAAGCCGAAGGGGATGGTTCCGCCGTAGAGACCGACCACGACGGCGATCCCCTGGCGTGCAACATGATCGCGTGCGGTGGCCAGAGTCGCCTCGGCGCCGACGAAGTCGATGACGGCAGTGAAAGTTCCCTCCACCTCGTCGGGTGCGACGACAGCGTGGGCCCCGAGTGCGCGGGCGATCTCACGTTTGGTCGCCGATGCATCCACGACAGTGACTTGGGCGTCGGACTGGGCCGTGAGGAACTGCAGACCGAACTGGCCGAGGCCACCGGCGCCGATCACGAGCGTCCGAGGCGCCCGTGCTTCCCGGAGCGTGGGGAGTACGTGACTCACGGCGCGGTACGCGGTGAGACCCCCGCAGGCCAATGGTGCGGCGTGCGCGGGGTCGAGGTCGCCGAGGGGAACCAGGTAGCCCTCGTCGGGCACGGCCATCAGTTCGGCGTAACCGCCGTCGCGGAGGAGGCCGGCCTCGGTTGCGTTCGGGCAGATCATCTCCTGTGCGGACGAGCACGCCCAGCAGTCCGGCTTCCGGCAACCCCAGCACGCGTAGACCACCACGGGGCCGAGTCGGGGGTGATGTGCGGCCACCTCATGCCCGAGGATGACCGGGAGGCGGGTCGGATAGTCACCGGCGGCCGCATGGAGGTCCGAATGGCAGATCCCGCAGGCGAGCACCTCCACCACCGTGTCCCCGCGGGGGTCGGCCACCTCCCGCAGTTCCAGGGGTGTGCCCGGTTCGGTCAGCACCACAGCGCGCATGGGGATCCCTTCACGATTTCGCCTCCGACGGCCTCACCGCACACTACATTTATCAAGTATTAGATTTCTAGGAAAGGACCGGAAGTGACCCGCACCTGGGCCGACGTCGCCCGCCTGTGTGAGGAGAACGACGTCCACACCGTCGAGTGCCTCTTCGTCGATACCTGGGGAATCCCGCGCGGTAAGCGTGTCCCCACCCGGCAATTCCTCCGCGGCGCGGGCTACGCCATCGCCAATGTCGTCTACACCTGGGATCCCACCTGCTTCATCTTCGGCACTCCCTGGGTCGACGAGACCGATGGGTTCCCGGACATGCACGCGGTGCCCGATCTCGAGTCCTTCCGCATCGCCGGATGGACCGATGGAGTCGCGGTTGTCATCTGCGACACCTTCCATCCCAACTCGCACACGCCGATCGAGATGGATGCGCGCGCCATGCTGAAGCGTCAGATCGCGCGCTTCTCCGATCAGGGGTTCACGGTGAACGCTGCCACCGAACTCGAGTGCCACTTCTTCACATCGGACTGGCAACCGTTGTACTCGGACATCAACTGCTACTCCATCGCCCGCGGTGCGGAGATGGAGCACTTCATGCTCGATATCCGCGAGTCACTTCGCCGCACGGGAATCGAAGTCGAAGCTTCGAATGTCGAGTACGGCCCGGGCCAGACCGAGATCAACCTGCGGTACGGACCGATCATGGAGATGGCCGACGCCACCGTGCTGTTCAAGTACATCGTGCGCCTCGTCGCCAAGCGACATGGCATCAACACGACGTTCATGGCCAAGCCGTACCTCACCGAGGCCGGTAATGGCATGCATGTACACCAGTCCCTCTCCCGTGATGGGGTCAATGTCTTCGCCGAGCGTGACGAGGATTCCGTGGTGGGCAACGCAACCATGCGCAAGTACCTCACCGGTCTCCTCGCGCACCACCAGGAGCTGCAGTTGGTTATGACTCCCACCATCAGCGGCTACAAGCGTGTGGAGGACTACTCGTTCTCTCCGACCCAGGTGACCTGGGGACTCGACCATCGCCTGGTGGGAGTCCGCTCGATCGTGGGAGCCGGGGAGGCAAACCGACTCGAGGTGCGGTGGGCGGCGGCCGATGCCAATCCGTATCTGGTGCTCGCCGGGTGCCTGGCCGCTGGAATGGATGGTCTTCTGAGTGACTACCCGCTCATTCCGCAGGTCGTGGGAGATCCCCATGCCGACGAGTCCTGGGACCGTCTCCCAACGAGTCTGCGTGGCGCCATCGAGAACTTCGACTCACCGTTCACGAGGGCGACATTCGGTGACACGTTCGTCGAGAACTTCCTGATCATGCAGAATCGCGAAGCGGATGAGTTCGAGCACAACGCCGCGGGTGAGGGTGTGTCCGAGTGGGAGATCGCCCGGTATCGAGCAGTGATCTGACGATGCGGGTTCTGCTCATCAGCCATGAACCCCAGGCGTCACCGGGTGTCATCGGGCGCTTGTTGCGCGAGCGCGGGATAGAGACACAGACGCATATCGTCCTCGAAGATCCGGCGAATCCCAACACGACCTTTCCCGATCCTGGGGACTTCGACGCGGTGATGTCGTTCGGCTCGTTCTGTAACGCCTACGACCCCGGAGTGCGCACCTGGGTGGAGCCTGAGATTGCGCTGATCTCGGACATGGTGGAGCGCGACATCCCCTACCTCGGCGTCTGTTTCGGCGGCCAACTCCTGGCCGAGGCCCTCGGTGGTTCCGTGGAACGCGCACCGGCCGGAGCGGACGAGATCGGCCTGATCGACATCCACTCGGACGTTGCCGCGATACCACGTGGGCCATGGTTCAGCTGGCACGAGGATCGAACCACGCTGCCCGATCACGTCACGGTCCTGGCGCGTAATGCGAACGCCCCGCAGTTGTTCCGCTTCGGTCGTGCTGTGGGAACGCAATTCCACCCGGAAGCGGAGATCCCGCTCGTGCGTACCTGGACCGAGATCGGGGGAGATCACATTCCCGCGCGAACGTCGGCGAGTGAGATCCTCCATGACCTCGACGTACGACGCCAGGAACTCGAAGCTAATTGCGCGCGCCTCGTCGACTGGTTCCTGGAGGATGTAGCGCGTGAGCGCTGACACGCCCCTCGCCGGCATCGTCGTAGTCTCGATGGAGCAGGCGATCTCTGCGCCGTTTGCCAGCCGCCAGCTCGCCGACCTCGGAGCCACGGTCATCAAAGTCGAACGTGCCGAGGGTGATCTCGCCCGGCATTACGACTCCGTCGTGGCAGGCTCCTCCGCGTTCTTCGTCTGGGCGAATCGCGGGAAGCATTCGGTGGCCGTCGATATGGACGCCCCCGGAACCACCCGCCTCCTGGACGAACTCATCGCCGGCGCGGATGTCTTCCTGCACAACCTGTCCCCGGAGGCGGCCGCTCGACGGCACCTCGATGTCACCTCTCTCCACGCCCGCTTCCCGCATGTGATCGCCTGCGAGATCTCCGGCTACGGCGTGGGTGGACCGCGGAGTGCGGACAAGGCCTACGACCTTGCGATCCAGGCCGAGGCGGGTGTCTTCTCTGTCACGGGCAATGAGGAGATGAGCAAAGTCGGCTTCTCCGTGGCGGACATCTCCTCGGGGATGTACGCACTCAGCTCGATCCTCGCCGCCCTGGTCAAGCGCGAGCGCACGGGTGAGGGTTCGGCGATTTCGATCTCCATGCTCGACTGTCTCGCCGAGTGGGTGTCCGCACCCATGTATGCCGCGGTCTACGGCGGAGGCCAGGCACCCCGAACCGGACGCCGACACCACGCCATCGCCCCGTATGGGACGTTCACGCTCAGCGACGGCAGCACCCTCCTGATCGCGGTGCAGTCCGACCGCGAATGGCGCGACATGGCCCTCCACCTCGTGCAGGCGCCCGAACTCGGGGCCGATCCCCGGTTCGCCACCAATGCCGATCGCATCCGCAACGTTGACGCGCTCGAGGCACTCATCTCCACGACTCTGGGCTCCGTGTCCCCGGAGGAGGCGCGGGCACGTCTCAAGGCGGGCCGTACGGCGTTCGCACAGGTCAATGACCTCCGAGGTGTCTGGGAGCACGCGCAGTTACGCGAACGCCATCACTTTCACAGCGTCCGCACCGAGCACGGAGCGATAGAGATGATCAATGCCCCCTTCGGATTCGTCGACGAGATCCGAATCCCCGACTGGATTCCGGCGCTCGATGAGCACGACCCTGATGTTCTCGCACGCGTGCGCGCCCGAGGTGCGCAACTGCTGGGGGATCAGTAGGACTTGGGTAATCCCAGTGCGTGCTGGCCCAGGTAGGCGAGCACCAGATTGTTGTTGATCGGTGCAACTTGGTACAGCCGCGTCTCGCGGAACTTACGTTCGATGTCGTACTCGACGGCGAATCCGAACCCACCATGTGTGTCCAACGCCGCGTTGACCGCAGCCCAGGAGGCCTCCGATGCCAGGTATTTGGCCATATTCGCTTCCTCGGCGCACTTCTCTCCCGCGTCGTACAGCCGCGCGGCTTCGAAACGCACGAGGTCAGCCGCACGTACATGGGCGTAGGCCCGGGCGAGGGGGAACTGCACGCCCTGATTGGAGCCGATGGGGCGACCGAAGACCTCACGCTCGTTCGCGTAGGCCACAGCCCTCTCCAGTACGAAGCGACCATCCCCGATGCACTCTGCGGCGATGAGGATCCGCTCTGCATTCATCCCGTCCAGGATGTATCGAAAGCCGCGTCCCTCCTCACCGACGAGTGCGTCGGCAGGGATTACGACATCGTCGAAGAACACCTCGGTCGTGTTGTGATTCATCATCGTCGGGATAGGCGTGATCGTCAGTCCGGGAAGATCTCTCATGTCGAACAGGAACGTCGACAACCCTTCGGTGGGTTTCGCGCACTGCTCGTAGGGGGTGGTGCGTGCGAGGAGCAGCATCAGATCGGAGTGCAGCGCGCGTGAAGTCCAGATCTTCTGTCCGTTGATGCGCCATCCATCGTCCGTGCGCTCCGCCCGAGTGCGAATACGGGTGGTCTCCGATCCCGCACCCGGCTCGGTGACGCCGAATGCCTGTAGGCGCAGTTCACCGGATGCGATCCGCGGCAGGTACTCCCGCTTCTGGTGCTCGCTGCCGTGACGCAGCAGCGTTCCCATGATGTACATCTGCGCATGGCAGGCAGAGGGGTTCCCCCCCGACGCCGCGATTTCCTCGAGGATCACCGACGCCTCGGTCAGCGTCGCGCCGCCACCGCCGTATTCCTCGGGGATGAGGGCGGCGAGGTATCCGGCGTCGGTCAGGGCATCGACGAATTCCGTGGGGTAGCCGTCCGGCTCGAGCCCGCGCCAGTAGGGGCCGTCGAACTTCTCGCAGATGGCGCGGACACCGTCGCGCAGGTCGTCGTGCTGTGACTCGAACCGCATAGGCAATTTGTATCATTGATAAGAAATACAAGCCAGACGCGGCAAGAATGGGCTTATGACCGACTGGCGCTCCCTCATCCCGTCCTTCCGATTCCCCACCGGCCTCCTCATCGACGGGTCCTGGCAGGTGGGATCGGACTCATTCGACGTGATCAGCCCCATCGATGGATCGGTGCTGGGGTCGGTGTCGGCGGCCGATGCGGGCGACGTGGACCGTGCGGTGCGCTCCGCCCGACGCGCATTCGAGGACGGACGCTGGTCGGGGAAGGCGCCGGCGGAGCGCAAGGAGGTCCTGCTGCGCTGGGCGCGCCTGTGTGACGAGCATCGGGATCACCTGGCCCTCGCCCACGCACTCGAGATGGGCAAACCGGCCCGCGAAGCACACGGAGTGGATATGCGGGCCGTCATCCGAACCCTGCAGTGGTTCGGCGAGGCCATCGACAAGGTTGTCGACGAATTGCCCCATGTCTCACCCGATGCGCTGGCGATGGTGCAACGCGAACCTGCCGGTGTGGTGGGCGCGGTGGTGCCGTGGAACTTCCCGTTGACGATGGCAGCGTGGAAACTCGCTCCCGCCCTCGCCGCAGGATGCACCGTGGTGTTGAAGCCAGCGGAGCAGTCGCCGATCTCCGCACTGCTCCTCGCCGAACTCGGTATGGAGGCCGGACTGCCTGATGGAGTGCTGAACGTGGTGAACGGCCCCGGCCACATCACCGGTCAGGCACTGGGGCGCCATCCGGATGTTGACGTACTGACCTTCACCGGCTCGACCGATATCGGACGCAGGTTCATGGAGTACTCGGCGTCGTCGAATCTCAAGCGGGTGTGGCTCGAGCTCGGGGGGAAGGGGGCGAACGTGGTCTTCCCCGATGCCGACCTGGATAAGGCTGCGCGGACAGCGGCCTGGTCGATCTTCTACAACGCAGGCCAAATGTGCACGGCCGGCTCACGCCTTCTCGTCCATGAGTCCGTGCACGACGATGTGGTCCGAACCGTGCTCGACGTTGCGGCGACCATGCAACCGGGCAATCCCCTCGACCACGATGTGCCTCTCGGAAGCGTTGTCACCCTGGAACATCGTGATCGGATCCACAGCATGGTCGTCGAAGGCGTGCGCGCCTCTGGGGAGACATTGACCGGGGGAAGTCCGGTACTCGTGGATACGGGTGGCGCCTATTACCCGCCCACTGTGATCGACGCCGTCGCCCCGGACACCCTGTTGGCGCAGCAGGAACTCTTCGGACCCGTGCTGGCTGTCACGACCTTCCGCACGGAAGAGGAAGCGCTCGCACTCGCGAATGGCACCCCGTACGGCCTCGCATCTGCGGTGTGGACGACAGATCTCAACCGCGCACATCGCTTCGCCCGGGGTCTGAAGTTCGGCGTAGTCTGGGTGAACTGTTACGAAGAGGGGGATATGACGGTGCCGTTCGGTGGGGTGAAGCTGTCGGGATTCGGACGTGACAAGTCCCTGCATGCACTCGACAAGTTCTACGACCTCAAGACCACCTGGATCGATCTGACATGAGCGACTCCCGACGTGTGCCGCGGCGCCGGAACCTCTCCGAGGATGTATCGGAATACATCCGGGACGGGATCATGTCGGGGGAGCTACGCCCCGGGACCCGCATCGACCAGGACGCCATCGCAGCCGAACTCGGTGTGAGCCGGCTGCCCGTGCGTGAGGCGTTGATCAGCCTGGACAAGGAAGGCCTGATCAACACGATTCCCCGACGCGGCGCATTCGTGGCGCAAATGGACCGCGAGGACGTTCTTGATCACTACCAACTCTTCGGCCAAGTCGCAGGCCTGGCCGCGGCCCGTGCAGCTGCGCGATTGACGGACTCCGAGATCGAGCGCCTCGTCGATGTGCACGGTCGGATGCACACCACGTCACACCGCGACGAGCAGCGCAAACTCAATGACGAATTCCACCGCATCATCAACAAGGCGGCGGGAAGCGCGCGGATCACCAGCATGGTCGGGCTTCTCTCCCGCTCGCTCCCGATGCCCTACGTGGATTTCCCGGACACGTGGCTAGACGAGGCCGACCGGCAACACCAGGAAATCATCGAAGCACTCAGACGGCGCGACACCCTGGCAGCACAGCGGGCAATGGAGCAGCACATCAGTCTGAGCGGTCGTCATGCGGTCAACGTCCTGGAAGGTATGGGCTTCTTCGCACCCGAGTGACTCACCGGGAGCGTTCAGCGATCACCACTCCGCCCAGAATCAGGGCCCCACCGACGATCTGGATCCAGGTAAGAGATTCGCCCAAGACGATCCACGCGATCAGGATCGCGAGCAGCGGTTCGGTCAGTCCCACGGTGGATGCCTGCGAAGCCCGCAGGTACTTCAAGGCCACCACGACGAGCCAGAAGGGGATGATCGTGCCCAGGACGATCATCCACGTCGCCAGGATCCAGAGCGGAACGGACGCACCCTCCACCGGCGCGGTCCCCACGAACGTAGACCAGGGGAAGGTCCACCAGGGTTGTGCGACAACCCAGAACAGTGACGCCGCACCGAACCCCCACATGGTCAGTGACACCGGATCGCGCGGTTCTGGTCGACGCACCTCACGGTCACCGAGGACGTAGTAGATGGCGAGTGCCACCGCAGCCCCTGCTGCGGCGAGAACACCGACGGGATTCAGTGTGAACCCCTGCCACACCTGGGCGACGAGACTCAATCCGATGAGTGCGATGACGAGCGCAAGCCACACGGTGGCGCGGGTGGGTTCGCGATAGCCGAAGCGGAACCACAGGGCCACCAGGATCGGTGCGGTGAACTCGATGAGCAACGCCACACCCACCGGCAGGTATTGCAGGGCGACGAAGTAGAGGTACTGGGTCATCGCCACGCCGGCGATGCCGTAGACGAGCAAGGGAACGATCTCCTGGCGTCGGAGTCGCAGTGCCCGTGGTCGGGTGATGGCGACGAATACCAGCAGGATCAGAAATGCCCCGGTGACGCGTAGCTGGGATAACCGTGCAGGGTCGAGCCCGTCGAGTAGCAGGGTCTTCGAGACCGTGCCGTTGATGGCGAAGAAGAGGGCTGCGGCCAGGTACAGCAGGTAACCGCGTAGCCGATGTGGTGTGAGGGAGCGGCGGACTCCGGGAAGCGGTTCCACGAGATCACTCATGATGGATTCCCGGCCCCGTGCACGCAGGGAGCCTAGGCCCCGATCGAGAGTAGGCTCGCACCGTGAGTGCGGATCCGCACGTCCTGTGCATGGTCCTTGCTGGTGGCGAGGGCAAACGCCTCATGCCCCTCACCGCCGATCGCGCGAAGCCCGCGGTCCCCTTCGGTGGCTCCTACCGACTCATCGACTTCGTCCTGTCGAACCTCATCAATGCCGGACTCCGTCGAGTATGCGTTCTGACCCAATACAAGTCCCACTCATTGGATCGTCACGTCACGCAGACCTGGCGCATGCCGACGCTCCTCGGCGACTACGTCACTCCCGTGCCGGCTCAACAGCGACTTGGACCACGCTGGTTCACTGGAAGCGCGGATGCGATCTACCAGAGCCTCAACCTGGTATTCGACGAGGCACCGACGCACGTGGCGGTCTTCGGTGCGGACCATGTGTACCGGATGGATCCGATGCAGATGATCCAGGCGCATATCGAGGGCGGCGCAGGTGTCACGGTGGCGGGTATCCGAATGCCGCGGACAACCGCTCATCAATTCGGCGTGATCCAGGTCGGACCTGACGGCCGAACGATCGAGAACTTCCTGGAGAAGCCGTCGGATCCGCCAGCGATCCCTGGTCGCGAGGACGAATCGTTCATCTCGATGGGCAACTACATCTTCAGCACCGATGTCTTGCTCGAATCCCTGCGCGAAGATGCCGCCGATCCATCCTCGCTGCACGATATGGGCGGCAACATCATCCCGATGCTCACTGCCCGAGGTGCGGCGCAGGTCTACGACTTCGCTGACAATGTCGTCCCGGGCGCCACGGAGCGCGATCGCGGCTATTGGCGTGATGTCGGGACACTCGACAGTTATCACGACGCCCACATGGACCTCGTATCCGTCCACCCCATTTTCAATCTCTACAACCGCAGATGGCCGATCCTCAGCCACATCACCCCACTCCCACCCGCAAAGTTCGTCGAGGGTGGAAACGCCCACGAGTCCATGGTCGGTGCCGGCAGCATCATCAGCGGTGCGCATGTGCGCACGTCGGTGATCTCATCCAATGTCACCATCGATTCGGGGGCTTACATCGAAGGCAGCGTGTTGATGCCGGGTGTCCGGGTCGGTCGGAATGCAGTGGTCCGGCGCGCGATCCTCGATAAGAACGTCACCATCCCGGACAACGCCCAGATCGGAGTCGACCTCGAGCGCGATAGGGGCATCTACACGGTCAGTGACGGCGGGGTCGTGGTGCTGGGAAAGGGTGTGACCGCCGTCTCGTGAAGTCGCCCATCACGATGATCTGGTCAACCCTGGTCCTGTGCGGAGCGCTCCTTGCGGGTGTCGCCCCCGTGCAGGCTCAGTCGATGATCCATCCGCGCGTCGTCGGCGGTACGCCCGTCTCCAGTGCGTCGGCCCCATGGCAGGTCGCGCTCTTCATCGGGAACAACACCTTCTGCGGTGGATCGCTGATTGCCTCGACGTGGGTGTTGACCGCAGCGCACTGCCTCGCGGGTGCGCCGGCGCCACGAGTCTTCATCGGTGAGGCGAATCTGAGTCAGCGTTCTGATTCCGATGAGTATCCCGTGATCCGGACGATCATCCATCCGAACTACGACTCGCGGCGATACACGGCAGACCTGGCGCTCATCGAACTCGGGAGGCCGGTCACGCCGGGTGACGGGATCGGCATCATCGCGCTGCCCACGACACAGGACCCGTTGAGCTGGCCTGCCGTCGGCACACCCGCGAAGGTCACGGGATGGGGTGCCACGTCATTCGGCGGCGGAGCGGTCACCGATCTTCGCGAGGCAACGGTCCAGGTGCTCGTCGGTCCCGCAGGGGGGACCTGTGGTGACTACGGCACCGGGTACGACGTGCGCGCGACCATCTGCGCGGGTGTTCCCCAGGGAGGGATCGACACCTGCCAAGGGGATAGTGGCGGGCCCTTCGTGATCGATGCTGCAGGAGCACCGACCCTCGCGGGTGTGACGAGCATCGGTAACGATTGCGGGCAGGCGACCTTCCCGGGGATCTACACCCGGGTGACCACCTACCTTGACTGGATCCGCTCGGTGGTTCCCGTTCCCGCTGCCGCGCCGAATCCACCCACAGGCGTCGGAGTCAGCGCCGAGTCCCTGGGTCGCGTCGCTGTCCGCTGGACGGCACCCTCGGCCAACGGCTCGCCGATCGCGGGCTACACGGCAACGGCCGGCGAGAGTTCCTGCTCGACGACGGGTACCACCTGTGTCATCGAAGGCGTCCCAGCAGGCGCACCGGTCACGGTGACCGTGACGGCCACCAACGCGATCGGAACGAGTAACGCGTCCGCGCCCCTGGAGGTCGTCCCCGTGGATGGCGTTACCGCCGTCGGCACGAGGGTCCGCGAAACCCGGCTGGAAACCTGGGCGGGAATCCCGCGAAGGACCGGTGACCGCATCGCTATGCGCGTGGCGCCCGCGTCCCGACGAATCTGCGATGTGAGCGGGGATCGTGTGCGCATGCGAGCCCCGGGCCTGTGTGCCGTGCGCCTCGTGGTGTCCCGAGCCGAGGGCTCTCGGGTCAGGGCCACTGCCTACGTCGACGTCCGATCAGTCACAGCTCCCTGACATTCCCGCGGACCGCCTCGGATCAGGCTCGTTCCGGTGCGGGATACCTCTCGACCCCGATGATGCCACCGCGGGAGTCGCGGTGGATCACGACGAAGGCCGCAGGGGTAAGACGGGGATCCCAGCTGTCGTCGTCGGGCATGCCGACGCGGGCGGCCAGCGCATGCAGGAGGGTGGCGAGGACGGGCCTATGGCTGACCACGACGGTCGCCTCGTTCCTGTCGTATAACTCGATCATGCGCCGAGCTGCCTCCTCGGGATCCCCATCATGCGCATGCTCGGTGAGTCCTGGCTCCAGAACCGTCTCGACGTCGATACTCCTAGCGAAGGGTCGCACGGTCGCGGTGCACCGCTTGGCTGACGAGGAATGGACGCTTCGAACACCGAAGGCTTCGAGGAGGGGAGCGAGTGCCTTCGCCTCGCCGCGGCCGCGGCCGGAGAGGGGGCGATCATCGTCATCGCTCCCGGTGAAGTCCGAGCGCTTGATCGCCTTGGCATGACGCAGGATCACGAAGGGTGTGGTGGGAGGGATCGACGCTGCCCGTTGAACGAGTTCGACATCTGCGGGATAGGTGAGGTGTGACGCGGCGTCCTTGATGGGGACCCACGCGATCGAGTCCACTTCGTCGTCGGGGGCGAAGCCCTCATCACCGACCACGTCAGCGAGCCAGTAGTCGACTCGCTTGGGGCGTCCGGCCGCGAGGTATTCCATGGTTCCGACACACGGACCCAGGCTCACCTGGTAGCCGGTCTCCTCATCACACTCGCGGATCGCGGCAGCGAGGATGTGCTCCCCGAACTCAACTTTGCCCTTCGGGAGCGACCAGTCGGCGCGATGGGGGCGATGCACGGTGAGAACCTCGCGCTTGCGAGGTTTGCCGCGCAGAACGACCACCCCCGCCGCGCGGAGGATGTCCTCGACCACGTCTACTCCAGTCCTGCCTTGTGTGCCGCATGCACAACGCCCGGCCAGAGACGCCCGAATTCCTGACGGAAATCCTGCTGCCGTTCCGCTTC
The DNA here is from genome assembly GCA_040381195.1 of Rubricoccaceae bacterium. Classification (GTDB taxonomy): domain Bacteria; phylum Actinomycetota; class Actinomycetes; order S36-B12; family S36-B12; genus VGCC01. Next base: position 22,572 of record JBEIHR010000004.1, on the reverse strand, counting down.
GTGCTGGCTCATCATGCCAAGGGCGAAGGCTTCCTGGGCACTCGTCTCGGATCCTGTGGCACGTGTGCGCAGCACGGTTCGGGCCACGTGCGCGTCCTGGTGTGTACCGAGGAGGTCTGTGACCTCCGCCAAGGCGCCTGCGCACGTTCGCATGTGCTTGCCCATGACCGGACTGAGGCCCTCGGCGGCATAACGGGCCTTCTTGGCGAGGATTCGCACTTCATGCCACTGCTCATCCGGCGCGGCCACATCGAGTGCATCGACCCGGTGCGCGAGCCGGCGCCACGTGCGTCGCACTCGGGGGAGCAGCACTTCCTCGACTGGACGGAACGCGTCGTCGGTGACGGGCGGTTCGGTGACGAAAGCGATCACATCGTCCAGCAGTTGATCGTGGCGATCAGTACGAAGGGCTGCCATCACACTGGCGCGCGCTGCGGGCATCCGCTTGTCGTACCAGCGATCCACAGCGTCACGCGCTGCCTGGCGGTCCTCTTCCTCACCGAGCTCGGATCCGAGCTCGGTGAGCAGGGCATAGATCACTTCGGTATCGCGCACAGCCCCCAACTCACGGGCGAGCCACGACAGGTCTTCCCGCACCGGAGCCACCGCGTCTGAATCCAGGAGCGCCCGATAGGTGCTGAAGGTGCTGCGCAGTCTGCGGGCCGCGACCCGCATCTGATGCACGGAATCGGGCAGGTCTCGACGCACCGCGACATCCGCCATCACGAGATGACGGACGTGACGTGCCAGGACCGATCGCAGAGCATCGACCGCGAGCCCGTCGGGTCCGACCGTGGGAAATTCGGGGACATCCGCCGGCCCGAGATCACCCAGGGCTGACGCTGCCTTGCTCACCGAACTTGGTGCGGCACCGACCTGGCGCAGGTGGTCTCCGATAAGCGTGACTGCTGCGCGCGCAGCCGGCGAGTCGGCCACGAGTTCGAGTTCGAGTTCCCGGAATGTTGAGTGTGTCCCCGCACCGGAGACATCGACGTGGTCATCGACGAGTTCCACGAGAGCTTCGTGTGCGGACGACGAGATCAGGTAGGGCGTTCGCCGGGTCATGACGTGTGCGCGATGCACGACGTCCTGCCCACGTAGGAGCGGAGTGAGGATCTGCACGAGTTCCGTGGGCACGGACTCGCCCATCGCGGAGACGCGGATCTCGTCTCGGGTGGTGTGATCGGCACCGAGGACGGGGACCTTCGCGTGCCAGCCGTCATCCGCTCCGCCCGATCGACGCCGGAGTGTCACGCCCCAGCGCAGGAGCGTGGTTCGTTCTGTGTCGTAGTAATCCGCATCCAGAGTCAAGGCAGGTTGGATGTCGACACGGAAGCCCAGCGTTGTGAGATCCGGAAGCACGAAGTCCGGTTCCACCCGGAACTTGAACTCGGTTTCGCGGAACTCTTCGGTCACAGCGACGTTCCGCGCTTGCTCGTCACCTCGATGAGGGTCTCCTGATAGTCCCTCAGGTGACGGCCCTCGGCATCGAGGAGGAATCGCGTCCAGGTTCCATCGGAGTTGAGTTCCCATCGGGCCGTGCTCGGATCGAAAGCGAAATCGAGCATCGACTCAACCTCGGCGATTTGTTCCGGGTCGGCCAAGCTGACCAGCGTCTCGACGCGACGGTCCAGATTGCGGTGCATGAGATCCGCAGACCCGATCCAGACGGATGGGTTCCCGCCATTGGCGAAGCAGTAGGCCCGTGAATGCTCGAGAAAACGACCCAGGATGCTGATCACGCGGATGTTCTCACTGAGTCCTGGCATTCCCGGGCGGAGGGCACAGATTCCACGCACGAAGATCTCCACGGGAACTCCCTGCGAGGAGGCCCGGTAGAGCGAGTCGATGATGGCCTCGTCCACGATGGAGTTGCACTTGAAGCGGATGCCTGCTGGGCGTCCTTCACGGTGGTGCTCGATCTCGCGCTCGATCCTCGTGAGGAGGCCATTACGCACCGAGTGCGGCGCGACGAGGAGTCGCTTGTAGTCGGTGTTCATCGAGTATCCGGAGAGGACGTTGAAGAGGTTCGATACGTCTTCGCCGACATCGGGGTTGCATGTCAGCAGTCCGAAATCCTCGTACAGACGTGCTGTCTTGGGGTGGTAGTTGCCTGTTCCGATGTGGCAATAGCGGCGCAGTTGGTCACCGTCGTTGCGCACAACCATCGAGAGCTTGCTATGGGTCTTGAGTCCGACGAGGCCGTAGACGACGTGCACGCCGGACTGCTCGAGCTTGCGGGCCCACTCGATGTTGTTCTGCTCGTCGAATCGTGCCTTGATCTCCACCAGGGCGAGGACCTGTTTCCCACTCTCGGCTGCCCGGATCAGGGCGTCGACGATCGGGGAGTCACCGGACGTGCGGTAAAGGGTCTGCTTGATGGCGAGCACATGTGGATCGGCGGCTGCCTGTTCGAGGAAGAGCTGCACGCTCGTGGAGAAGGCGTCGTAGGGATGGTGCAGCAGCACGTCGTGTTCTCGTACCGCGGCGATTACGTCCGGAGCATTCGATGTCTCGACCCCGGAGAGCTGACGTGAGGTCCGGGGCACGAATTTGGGCTGCTTGAGTTCCGGTCGATCGAGATTGACCAGCGTCCACAGTCCGGTGAGGTCGAGCGGGCCGGGAAGGCGATAGACCTCCTGGTCACTTACATCGAGTTCGCTGACTAAGAGTTCCAATACGTGGTGGGGGATGTCCTCGACCACTTCGAGTCGGACTGCAGGTCCGAAACGGCGGCGGACCAACTCCCGTTCGAGCGCCTTGAGGAGATTCTCGGCGTCGTCCTCTTCGACTTCGACATCTTCATTGCGGGTGACTCGGAAGGCGTGGTTCTCGACGATCTCCATACCGGGGAAGAGGTCACCGAGGTGGGCGGCGATGACGTCCTCCAGCGCGACGTACCGCTGGGGGCCCACCTCATAGAAGCGGGGGAGCAGTGGCGGAACCTTGACGCGTGCGAAGAGGGTGTTTCCCGTCTGAGGGTTACGCACGACCACTGCCAGGTTGAGAGACAGGCCGCTGATGTACGGGAATGGATGCGAGGGATCGACGGCGAGCGGTGTCAGCACGGGGAAGACCGTGGAGTCGAAGAGGACGTCCATCTCCTTCTTCTCCGCCGGGGTCAACTCCTCCCAGCCCAGGAGTGCGATCCCGTTGCGGTCCAGCGCCGGACGGATCACGCGTGCGAAGAGGTCGGACTGCGCCTGCTGCAACTCATATGCGCGACGCCAGATCCCCTCGAGGACCTCCTTGGGGCCGCGGCCGCTCGCCGATGGACGCGCGATTCCCGTCGCGATACGCCTCTTCAACCCTGCGACGCGCACCATGAAGAACTCGTCCATATTGCTTGCGAAGATCGCGACGAACTTGGTCCGGTCCAGCAGGGGGAGTTGCTCGTCCTCGGCGAGTTCGAGTACCCGCTGGTTGAACGCCAGCCAGGAGAGTTCACGGTCGAGGAAGCGCCGGTCTTTGGCCTGATCCGGATCCTCGGCCGCCGTGAGGGTCGCGGTGTCTTGCAGGGTCACGTGGGGATGCTCCCACAGGAAGATGAACGAGGGATCAGGTGGAGCGGCGATAGAGGACGTCGGTATCCCATCGCACGAATCCAAGGTGGGAGTAGAGCGAGATCGCCGACTGGTTGGTGTGATCGACGTAGAGCATGACCTGATCCAGTCCGCGTTCGCGGAGGTGCCGCAGACCGGCGACGGTCAGGGCCTGTCCCAGGCCATGACCCTGCAGGCCGGGATCGACCCCCAGCACGTACACCTCGCCGATCGGTTCGTGGCGATGATGATCCTCTCCGTGCACCTTGGTCCAGTGAAAACCGACCAGCGTCGACCCGGACCAGGCCATCAGGAAGCCGTTCGGATCGAACCACGGCTCGGCCATCCGCGCCGCGAGATCCTCGCGCGTCCAGGAGCATTGGTCGGGAAGGGATGCGAAAGCACGTGCGTTCAACTCCAGCCACGCGTCGTCATCGACGCCTGGTCGGAACGGTGCGACTGTGACTCCCGCGGGGAACATCGCATCGGGGAGAGGTGCACGCAGGGAGCGACGCATCTGCCAGAGCACGCGCAGCGTGTCGAAACCGAGGCTCGTGGCGAGAGCCGATGCCGCATCGCCTTCACTGTGGGACCAGAGGCGGAGGCGACCATCGGGAGTCTCGGCGATGAGCTGCTCAACGAGCATGCGTCCGAGTCCGCGACGTCGTGACTCAGGTGAGATGACCAACTCCGCTGAGGATCCAGCCACGGCATCCGTGGTGTCGAGATGCGCGTAACCGACAACTTCCCCGTGCGCGTTGCGGACGAGGAAGTGGTGATCATGATCATCGCCTCCATGGCGGAGGTGCAGCCACACGTGTTCACTGAGCGGTGACACGCCATCGGTATTCGTGGCGGATCGGACCAATTCGGTGACGGCGGCCACCTCGGAGGAGTCGAGGTGTTCCCGCACCTCGATCAGAGAATCGTCGGCGCTATTGGACGAAGGAGGATTCATCGACGTCGAGCGTTGCGATGGTTGCCGCATCCGGACGCTCGGGAACAAAGCGGTAGCCGACATTGCGGACCGTGCCAATGAGTGATTCGTACTCCACTCCGAGTTTTGCGCGTAGTCGTCGAACGTGGACGTCGACTGTTCGTGTGCCGCCGAAGTAGTCGTAACCCCACACCTCTTGGAGGAGGACCGCACGTGTGAACACTCGGCCCGGGTGCTGAGCAAGGAACTTCAGGAGTTCGAACTCCTTGAACGTGAGATCAAGCGGGCGCCCGCGGAGCGTCGCACTGAAGGCACCCTCGTCCACGTGCAGATCCCCGCTGCGGATTTCTTCCGTGCCGTCCCCGATCGGTGATCCCGGTGCAGCGATGCGCGCCACGCTCAGGCGAAGTCTGGCTTCGAGTTCCCCGGGGGAGCACGTATCGAGGATCACCTCGTCCATGCCCCAGTCCCACTGGATCGCCGGGAGGCCGCCCTCTGTTGCGATGAGGATCACCGGTTGTGTCACTCCACCCTGACGCAGCAGACGGGTGAAGCTACGTACCGAGGGGAGGTCGCGCCGGCCGTCCACGAGGAGCGCATCGGCGTCCGGTGTGCTCAGAAGCGCAGTGGGCTCCGCGGCCATCGTGCGCACGTGATGGGCGAGTAGTGCAAGGGAGGGGAGCACTTCCGCGCTGGACTCCATGCCGCGCGTGAGGAGGATCAGCCGCATGCAGCCTCCTCTATTCGCGCGAAGGGGCAAGGATAGTGGACGCGTGCGGAACAATCCCCCCGTGGTCGACGTGCACCTGACAACCGCCGATGGCGTGCGCATCGGGGCTACCTGGCTTCCTCGTGCCCAGGACACGGCGTTCGTGGTTGTCCACGGATTCACAGGAAGTCGTAGCACCCCCCGCATGGCGGCGATCACCTCGGTTCTCCAACGGTATGGATCGGTGTGCGCGATCGATATGCGCGGACATGGCACATCGACGGGCGAGACGACTCTGGGTATGGACGAGGTTTTAGATGTCGACGCGGCGGTCGAATACGTGCGGAACCAGGGAGTCGATCGAGTTGTGACCATCGGCTTCTCCATGGGAGGTGCTGTGGTTGTCCGGCATGCGGCGGGGGCCGCCGCCGAGCACCACGCCCCACGCCATCGCGTGGATGCCGTGGCCAGCGTGAGCGCCCCGGCGTTCTGGTTCTATCGCGGCACGCGCATCATGCGCGTGGTGCACGCCATAGTGGAGAGTCCGGCCGGCCGTCTGGCGATGCGGGCTCGAGGCACCGCGATCACCCACCGACCGTGGCCGACACCGCCGCCCGTGTCACCCGAGGAGGCGGCAGGACTCATCGACATTCCGTTCCTGATCGTGCATGGCGATGCCGATCACTATTTCCCCATGGAACATCCGCGCGCCTTGGAGCGTGCCTCGGAGGCAAACCCCCGGAGGTCGGTAGTAATCGTCCCCGGGCTCCGTCATGCGGAATCCGGGATCTCCCCGGAGTCGGTGGACCTCATCGCGCGCTGGGGCTGCGCACCTGCCCGGCTGTAATGTGGCGACGTGCTCGAAGTGTTCACCACAGGACTTCTCATCGTCGCGATCGGGTCCGTTGCGTGGGTCGCGTTCAGCGTCGTGGTCACTCTCTTCAAGGGTCAGGGATAGTCATGGCGTCGGTCGACCTGCCTGAGCCGATCATCCCCATCTCGTGGTTGATCGGAACCTGGGTGGGCGTGGGAACGGGTCACTACCCGACCATCGAGGACTTCCGATTCGGCCAGGAGGTTTCCTTCCAGTGTGACGGGCGTCCGTTCGTGAGTTACTTCTCGCGCAGTTGGTTGCTCGACGAGGATGGGAATCGCGTTCGACCGTTGGCGACGGAGTCGGGATTCTGGCGTCCTCAGCCCGATAAGCGAGTCGAGGTCACGCTCGCGCATCCCACCGGCTACGCCGAGATCTATCTGGGTTCGGTCGAGGTAACCGGTATCGAGAACGCCGTGATCACGGGCGCTCGAGCGACCCTTCGCACGGATGTCGTAGCGCGCACGGATTCCGCGAAGGACTACAGCGCGGGTGAGCGCCTCTACGGACTCGTCAATGGTCGACTCATGTGGACCTACGACATGGCAGCCATGGGCCAGCAGATGACAAACCACCTCGCCGCCACGCTCCTCCCTGTCGGTGGCTCCGATGAGTGACGGCTGGGAGGCACGCCTGCGTGAGCGCGGCTACCGCGTCACTCCGCAGCGCCAACTCGTTTTGGAAGCTGTCGATCGGCTTCGGCATGCGACTCCGGAGGAGATCCTGCTCGAGGTGCAGTCCACGGCAAGCGGTGTGAATCTCTCCACCGTCTACCGGACGCTGGAGGTACTGGAAGCCGTCGGATTGGTTACCCACGCTCATATCGGTCATGGGGCACCGACGTACCACGCTGTCGACGAGCATGTCCACATCCACCTTGTGTGTGACATGTGTGGTTCGGTGAGCAGCATCCCCGCCTCGGTTGCGGACCCCTTCATCGGTGATCTCGACTCCTCCTATGGCTTCTCGACCGACATCTCCCACGTCTCGATCCACGGTCGCTGCCTGTCCTGCCGTGATCGCATGCCCGAGGACATCGAGGAGGATCCCCTGTGACACGGGGTGTTCCGGCCCCGGCCGGGGACATCGACGAGGGGGTCGCCTGGCATTACGGAGATCCGCACGCGGAGCAGCGGCTCCTCATGTCCGGCCGCGGCGTGGTCGACCTCTCCCACTTCGATGTCGTGACGGTGTCGGGGCCCGATCGACTGACCTGGCTGCACGCCCTCACCACACAGCACCTCGAGCGACTCACCGCGGGTTCGAGCGCCCTGTCTCTCATCCTGAGTCCGCACGGTCACGTGGAGTTCGAGTTGCACATGGTCGACGACGGAGCCACCACGTGGATCATCACGCAACCGCGCACCGCATCCGCCCTCGTTGCGTACTTGGAATCGATGAAGTTCATGACTCGGGTGGATATCGCCGATCGCACTGCAGACTTCGCGGTCGTGTGGGAGCCGATCGTGGATCGTGACCCCGAACACCCCACGTGGGTGGAACCCGCAGACTTCGCCGGCACTGGTCGCGTCGACGCGGGTAGCGACCGAGGCGGGAGCGCAGATAAATATGTGCCGTCTCGTCCGCACGTCTTCCCGGGGCGCGAGGTGATCCTGCCCCGCACGGACCTGGTTGCTCGCCTCGCGGACGAACCCGCGGGAACGTGGGCGTGGAACGCCCTGCGTGTTGCTGCGGCCGTGCCGCGCGTGGGGAGGGAAACCGACCACCGCACGCTCCCGCACGAAGTGGGATGGATCGGACCCGCCGTGCATCTGGCGAAAGGCTGTTACCGAGGTCAAGAGGCGGTTGCCCGTGTGCACAACCTCGGGCGCGCACCACGACGTCTCGCCCTCGCGCACCTCGATGGAAGCGACGAGGTGCTCCCCGCGCATGGGGATCCCGTCTTCCTCGAGGGGACCCAGGTGGGGTGGGTGGGCAGTGCTGCGCGGCATTTCGAACTCGGCCCGATTGCCACCGTCGTCATCAAGCGCAGTGTTCCCGAGAAGGCGACTATCACGGTGCATCATGGGGATGCGGTGATCGCGGGGGCCCTCGAAACAGTTGTCGCCTAGTCCGCGCTATCCATCAGTCCGCGATATCCATGATGAGAGTCACCGGTCCATCGTTTGTGAAGTGGACCTGCATATCGGCTCCGAATCGGCCGGTGCTCACGGGCGCGCCGACAGCACGGAGTGCCTCGACGAACGCGTCGAAGAGCGGTTCCGCGATCGGTCCCGGTGCAGCGGAGTCCCAGGTGGGTCGCCGGCCCTTGCGCGTACTGCCGTAGAGGGTGAATTGGCTGACGGCCAATACCGGCAATCCACCGTCGCGGGCCGAGACCTCGCGTCCGGCATCGAGCGGAACGCTCGCACCCACCTCGTGCAGGTGCGCGTGCTCGAAGATGCGCACGCCGTAGACCCGGGTGGCGAGTGCCGTGGCCACCGCGGGCGTGTCGGTGTGGGTGACCCCGACCAGGACGACCAGGCCCGGCCCCGCGAAGGACCCCACGACCGCCCCCTCGACACGGACCGAGGCGTCCCGGGCCCGTTGCACCACCATGCGCACCACCGAAGCCTGACATGCCCTCTCGCTAACTGGGGCTAGCGCCCGCGTTTGCAATTGCAAGCACCCTGTGGCACCCTGGGGGCATGGCACGACTCGACGTCGGTTCCCTCGGGGACTTCATCCGCGAGCAGCGGGACCAGGCCCAGATGTCCCTGCGGCAGCTCGCGAAGGCCGCGGAGATCTCGAACCCCTATCTCAGCCAGGTCGAGCGGGGGCTGCGCAAGCCGAGCGCGGAGATCCTCAACCGGATCGCCCAGGGGCTGCGCATCTCCGCGGAGACCCTGTATGTGCAGGCCGGGATCCTTGACGAGCGTGCGGGGGATGCCGCTGTGACCACCGCGATCGCGGCGGATATGACCTTGACCGAGCGGCAGCGCACCACGCTGCTGCAGATCTACGCGGCCTTCCAGGCCGAGAACACCACCAACCGTGGCGCGGAGGATTCTGCGTCACCCGCAAAGGAGCACTGAAGTGACGCAGTACCTCAACCCCACCTTCGTCATCGGTACCGCCAAGGACGTCGCTAGCGCAGCCGCAGGCGTCGTCGCCAAGGTCCCCACCAAGCAGGTCACCCTCTCCGTTCCGGACATCACGCTGCCCAACGTCGACGTGCGCGCACTCGCCACGACGACACGCGAGAACTTCGGTAAGACGGTCGTGCTCGTGCGCGAGGCCGTCGGGATTTGACGGATCCGGGGAACCCGTTAGCGTGGAAGCATGTTCGACGCCGTCCAAGGTCTCGTGGTCCTCGTTCTCTGGGTTCTCTTCCTCGTAGTCAAGGGCTACGCCTTCGTTGACTGCATGCGACGCCCCACTGCCGCATTCCCGGCGGTGGGGCGTCAGTCCAAGGTGCTGTGGATGATCCTCACCGGGGTTGCGCTCCTCACCGGCCTGCTTCCCGGCATGACCCTGAACATCATCGGGATCGCGGGGGCAGTCGTCTCGCTCATCTACCTCTTCGACGTCCGGCCGAAGATCCGGGAGATCACCGGGCGCTAGTGCGCTTTCGCTCGAGCACGCCGATTCTCGACGCGGACCGCGCTCGTGCTGAGCGCAACGCCCACGAGGAGCACGACTCCCACGACCATCGCCATCGCCTGCGGATCCAATCCCGTGACGGTCACAGACGCTGCTGCGATAGCGGCGAGCACCACGGTGACGCCGCCGAGGATTCCGATGATCCGCAGCCGCACCGGCCGTAGTGACATGGCAATCACGGTGAATCCCAGGTACGTCAGCATCAGAGAGTTGGTCAGCTCCGTGCCGTAGAGGCTGTCGAGGATGTTGCCTTCTTTGGAGATCGCGACCGAAGAAAGGCTGAGGCTTGCCGTCCCGATCCCGAGTATCGCGATCGCATGGCCAAGGAGATACAACAGGAGGAGTCGAGCGCTGGTCGGTGCTCCCCGATTCCACAACACGTCGAAGTACTGCGCCCAGGTCAATCCCAGCAGGAAAACCACGAGGACGATTCCCAGGATGTTGGGCCGTCCCCCGAGCTGGAATCCGATTGCAATCTCCAGGAAGGACTCGCCTACCACGATCAGGAATAGCTGTGCGAGCCGCTCACTCAGATGCTCCCGATCGATCGGCATCTGACGGTCCATGTGGGGGAGGAAGAGGAGGAAGTAGCCGACCACGATGATGAGGAAGGCGAAGGCCAGAGCGAAGATGTTGAAGGACTCGGGCGTAAACGCGTTGATGCCGATGATGAGCGCCGCGAGGAAGGCGCCCCATCCCGCGTAGCGCTGAAACCCCGCAGGTGATCCCACCTCGCGCGCAACGGTGCGGGCGAGGAGCCCGAGGGTGACGAAGACGATGGCGAGGAAGAAGAGACCGAGGTTGTTATCCACGCTGCTGGTCTGCGCGGCGATGAAGACAGTGATGATCAACGCACCCATTTGTGCGAACACGAGGAAGCGCACCCACGTGGATTGATCTCTGAGTCGGTTGAGGGCGAGTGTGGTCATCAGCCAGATGCTGAAGACGAGGAGGACCACGAAACTGAGCCACCATTGATTCTCAACGGTGAAGTCCTGCTTCATAGACATGAAGATGATGAGCGTGCACGCCGCGAAGATCAGGTCGTAGAAGAGTTCGAGCCACCCAACTCGACTCTGGTTGCTCACCTAGTCCTCCAAGGCGATTCTGATGCGGCGGAATCCCTTGCCCTTGTTCTCCACCTTCACGACCTTCATCGGGCCGATGGAGGAGGTGGACGCCACGTGGGTGCCGCCATCGGCTTGGACGTCGAGGCCCTTGATGTCCACGATGCGCACGATCTCAATCGTCGGAGGCAGGAGGTTGGTCGCAGTCCGAATGACGTCGGGAATCCGGAACGCCTCGTCCCGGGGCAACTCGTAGGCCTCGATCGCGCGATCTGTCGCCACTTCGACGTTGCAGGCTTCCTCGACGGCCTCCTTGAATCCGTCCGGAATGGTGTCCAGGTTGAAGTCGAGTCGACCACTGAGCGGGTCCATGTTGCTGCCGGTGACCAGGGCCCCGAAGTCGCGGAAGACCACACCGGAGAGAAGGTGCAGTCCCGAGTGGGTTCGCATGAGGGCTGTTCGCCGCCCATCCTCGATCGCACCCTGGACCTCCGTGCCGACGGGAGGCAACGGATCACCCTCTGCGGGAATCAACCAGTAGTCATCCGACCGGCGGACGTCGACGATGCGCGTCTGCACCCCGCCCCACACCAGAACCCCGTGATCGGGGGGCTGACCCCCGCCACCGGGGTAGAAGGCTGAGCGGTCGAGCACGATCCCGTGCTCGGGATCGGCGGCGAGGACGGTTGCGGTCCACTCGCGCAGCGTGGAATCGCTGAGGTCGAGTCGGACCGTCATCGACGCCCTTGGGCGGCAACGGCGGCAGCCGCCTCCGCCGCGGCGTCCGGATCGAGGTACTCCCCCCCGGGAATGAGCGGCCGCATCCCATCATCGAGCCGGTAGACCAGCGGGATGCCGGTGGGGATGTTCAACGCGGCGATGTCCTCGTCCGAGATGCCATCGAGGTGCTTGACCAGCGCGCGGAGGGAGTTTCCGTGTGCAGCAACGAGCACGGTGTCTCCTCGACGCAGACCTTCGGCGACGATGACGTCCTGCCAGTAGGGGATGAGCCTCCGGACGACGTCGGCGAGGCACTCGGTCCGAGGACGGGCCTCGGGCGGCAGTGCTGCGTAGCGCGGGTCGTACGTCTGTGCGAACTCACTGTCCGGGTCGATGGGTGGGGGCGGGACGTCGTAGGACCTGCGCCAGAGCATGAATTGCTCCTCGCCGAACTCCGCGAGCGTCTGCGCCTTGTCCTTTCCTTGCAGTGCTCCGTAGTGGCGCTCGTTGAGGCGCCAGTTGCGCACCGCCGGAATCCAGAGCCGATCACACTCGGCCAACGCAAGGTGGGCGGTGGTGATGGCGCGCGACAGCAGGCTCGTGTGGACGACGTCAGGGAGGATGCCCGACTCGGCGAGGAGCTGCCCGCCACGGGCTGCCTCAACGCGACCCTTATCGGTCAGGCCGACATCAACCCACCCGGTGAAGAGATTGCGTGCATTCCATTCGCTCTCGCCGTGCCGGAGCAGGATGAGGGTCGAGGTCATGGCCACATCCTGCCGGATCACGCACCAGGATCGAGCGGTTGGAGCAGGTGCGCGAACGCGGCAAGGTTGTCGATCGGGAGACCTTTCTCCGTTCGCCACTCCCACTCGCGTCGAATGGCACTGGCGAAGCCGAGTTCCAGGATGGTGTTGAAGGAGGCATCCGAGTACTCGAGGACGCACCCGAGGATCCGATCGAGTTCCTCGGGGGTGACCGCGGTCAGCGCTACCCGCCCGGTGAGGTAGATGTCACCGAGGTGGTCCAGGCTGAAGGCGAGGGCGTAGAGGCGGCGGTTCTGCTCGAGTAACCACCGATAGACCGCGGCGTAGTTCTCGTCGGGGCGACGCGACACGAATGCGTTGATCGTGAGCGCGGACGTTCCCACGGTGAGACTGCACGTGGTGCGCAGTTTGCGCTCGCCAGGGAGCGTGACGACCACGGTGGTGGCATCTGCGCGTTCCCAGGGGACACCGATCCCGTCGAGGATCTGCTCGAGGCCAGCGACGGTGGTCATAGGTGTGTCACGGGGAGACGAGGCTGAGCCGGGGACGGGTCTCGCGGAGTGCGGCCCGGTACGTCTCGAGCAGCCCCCGGGTGGTGTTATCCCACCCGAACCCGGCCGCGTGCATGCGGGCACCTGTCTGGAGTTCGGTCATCCGCGAGCGGTCAGACAACAGACGAAGGATGGTTTCGGCGTACATACGCGGATCATGTCCGGCAATGAGCACACCGCTCACGCCGTCGGCCACCGCCGTGCGCAGGCCACCCACGGATGCAGCTACGACGGGTGTTCCGCAGGCCTGCGACTCCACCGCCACCAAACCGAACGATTCGGAGTGGGACGGAACGACGGTGATGTCGGCTGCGCGGTACCAGTCTGCGAGTGCGGCGCGATCACCCGGAGGTTCGAAACGCACGATGTCCTGGATTCCGAGCGCGTTCGCTTGATCGATCAATGCGTTCGGGCGATCGAGTCCACTTCCCGAGGGGCCACCGCACACGACGACGCGCAGGCGTTCCCGGATTACGGGATCCTGCGCCATGACGGCGGCAGCGCCGAGCAGGACATCCGGAGCCTTGAGCGGTTGGATGCGCCCGACGAAGAGCAGGACGATCGAATCCGAGGCGATGCCCTTTGCGCGGCGAGCCGATGCGCGGTCGCCCGGGGAGAACGTCGCGAGGTCGACTCCGGGATGCACGATGTCGACGCGCTGCGTATCCGCTCCGTAGAGCTCCACGAGCTGGCGTTTCTCGTCGGACGTGTTGGCGACGAGCCGTGTCGCAGCATCCACAACCTGCTGCTCGCCGATGACGCGTACTTCGGGCTCGGGTGAGTCACCGGCCGCGAGTTCCGCGTTCTTGACGCGTGCCATCGTGTGCATGCTGTGGACGAGTGGCACGTTCCACCGTTCGGATGCGAGCCACCCGACTTGTCCCGAGAGCCAGTAGTGGGAGTGGATCAGGTCGAACCAGCCTTCAGGACGGGATGCTTCGGCACGCAGGAGCCCGGCAGTCACCGCGCATAACTGACCCGGCAACTGGTCTTTGGTCAGCCCCTCGAACGGTCCTGCTGTGACGTGCCGAACGGTGACTCCGGGGGCCAACTCCACCGTTGGAGGAAGACTCGAGGATGTCGCCCGGGTGTAGATCTCCACCTCGATGCCGGCCTCGGCGATGCGCGTGCTGGTTTCCACGACGTAGACGTTCATGCCTCCGGCATCGCCCGTCCCGGGTTGGTCGAGTGGGGACGTGTGTATCGACAGCACGGCGATGCGCCGAAGGGTCATGGGAAGAGTGTGACGTATGACCCTGAGCTGTCACCCTTCCAGGGTGACACCCACATAGGGCTCGCCGGTCACGATGGTGACGACCCTCCGGGTCACGGACACGGCATGGTCCGCGTACCTCTCGTAGTAGCGGGAGAGGAGCGTCACGTCGATCGCGGCCTCGATGCCGTGGGACCAGGTGGGGGAGAGCACGATCGTGAACAACTCCCGGTGCAGCCGATCCATCTCCTGATCGTGGCGGGCGATGTCGGTCCCCAGCGTCACGTCCTTACTGGCGATGACCTGCCCGGTCTTGGACACGATGTCCTCGGCGAGACGACCCATCTGGGCGAAGGTCTCCCGGAGTTCGGTGGGCACGGCGGGTCGGGGATGGCGCATCCGCGCCTGCTTCGCCACATGCTCGGCGAGGTCGCCCATCCTCTCGAGCGACCCGGCCATGCGCATAGCACCAAGGACCACTCGAAGATCGGCATCAGGGAGCTGCTGGAGGGCAATGATCTCGTAGCAGCGATCCTCGACGCCGCTGGTCAGGGCGTCCACCCGCGCGTCCGCCTCGATGACCGACTCGGCGAGGGCGAGATCGGAGTCGAGGAGGGCCTGGGTGGCCTTGTTCATTGCCGAACCCACAACCCGACTCATCTCAACGAGATCGTCGGTGACCTGCTCGAGTTGACCCTGGAACGCCGAGCGCATGGAACCTCCTGGTCCAAGCGTAGGTGCCCACGCAGATATTGCCGGCGTTAGCGGGGCCGATGTGAACGATCCGTGCACACTCGATGAACCCTCGTGGAACTTGACCGCGCGGCGTCCTCGTGGGGCAGGGGGCCACGTCGCGACCCACCTATCCTGATCACGTGGCAGCACGGCGTCGTCCGGGTGAAGTGAGCGCATCGCGCTTTCCAGGTCGCCCCTCCGTCCCGGACGAGGTGGTCCGGGTCCTCTCGATCCTCCCCTCTGCATCGCTGGTGGTCGCCCCGGATGGTGCCGTCCTGCGAGCCAGCACCCGCGCAACGGCCCTGGGACTCGTCAGCAAGGGGACTGTCGCCATTCCGAACATCCTCGCTTTGGTGCACCAGGTGGCCGACGACGGCAATGCACGTGAACAGGAGATGCGTGTCCGTCGACCACCGCTCGGTCGCGAGTTGTTGGAGTTGCGTGCCCGGGTAGCGCCGCTGGGAACAGGTGCGATTCTCGTCCTGATCGACGACCTCGCGGAGGACCGGCGCGTGGAGGCTGTGCGCCGGGATTTCGTCGCGAATGTGAGCCACGAACTCAAGACCCCGGTCGGCGCAATGTCGCTCCTGGCCGAGGCCATCATGACGAGTTCGGACGACGTGGACCAGGTCCGTCACTTCGCTGAGCGAATGCAGGTGGAGGCAACGCGGTTGACCGAGCTCATCCAAGACGTCATTGATCTATCGCGCCTTCAGTCCGATGACCCGCTCATCCGGGGAGAAGTCGTTGATGTAGACGAACTTATTGCCCGCGCGATGGAGGAGGTGCGCGTTCACGCCACCGCGCATGACATCGAGGTCATCTGCGGCGATCCCACCGGTGTCGCCGTCTATGGCGATCGGAGTCAGTTGCTGACCGCGCTGCGCAATCTCCTGGTGAACGCGATTTCGTACTCACCAGAACACACTCGCGTGTCGATTTTTGCTCGCCGTGAGGGCGGTATCGTCGAGATTTCCGTGAAGGACCAGGGTCAGGGTATTCCCGCACATGACCTCGATCGCATCTTCGAGCGCTTCTACCGCGTTGATCCGGCGCGGTCCCGAATCACCGGCGGCACCGGCCTTGGTCTGGCTATCGTCAAACACGTGTGCCAGAACCACGGTGGCGAGTGCACGGTGTGGTCCGAGGTGGGGACCGGCTCGACCTTCACCCTCCGCCTCCCGGCCTACGAATCTGGTGTCACGACCACGGGAGAGGTGCGTGCCCTGCCGATCGACATGGTCATTGCACCCGAGGGTGGTCGGGCACTGTGACCAGAGTCCTGGTGGTGGAGGACGAGGAGTCGTTCTCCGACGCCCTGTCCTTCATGTTGCGGCGTGAGGGCTACGAGGTTCTCGTCGCCTCTGATGGGAACGAAGCGCTCGCCACATTCGACAAGCACGGTGCGGATCTCGTTCTCCTGGATCTGATGCTCCCTGGACTCGCGGGAACCGAGGTCTGCCGGCAGATCCGCACGCACTCAACCGTTCCGATCATCATGCTCACCGCGAAGGACGGTGAGGTGGACAAGGTCGTAGGGCTGGAACTCGGTGCTGACGACTACGTCACCAAGCCTTTCTCCTCGCGCGAACTCCTCGCGCGGGTGCGTGCGGTGTTGCGCCGCCACGGTGAGGTGGAGGACATGGTTCCTCCCGCAGTGGAGTCGGGGCCGGTGCGCATGGACATCGAGCGCCACGTCGTCACGGTGCGCGGCACGCAGGTCGCGATGCCACTGAAGGAATTCGATCTACTGGAAATCCTGGTGCGCAATTCGGGGCGTGTGTTAACCCGCGGGCAACTCATCGATCGCGTATGGGGCTCGGACTACGTCGGAGACACCAAGACCCTCGACGTCCACATCAAGCGGCTGCGCGCGAAGGTGGAAGAGGACCCCTCGAACCCCGTGCACCTGCTCACCGTGCGAGGGCTTGGCTACAAGTACGAGGCCTAGGCCGCCGGGGGATTCGGCGCGATGCCCTCGTAGAAACTCAACGGTGGCACCGACAGCACCTGAAGTGCGGTGTCGCCGGACTTCTCGAACACCAGCGTGACATCGACGAATGCGCTCGGCTCTGCGTCGAACTCATAGGAATTCACCCACAGATCCGATTCATACGCGAACGAAATGGAAGCACCGGGGGGTAACTCAACTGCATCACCTGTGATGGAGGCGCGGACTCCGTCGATGGTGGCGGCGAGGAGGCGATCCGATTCCGTCCCTTGATTCACAATGCGCATCATCAGGGTCGCACTTCTGCTGCCTTCGGGACCCGTGACCAACGTGGCGTTCTCGACACGGAGTGGCCCGGCCTGTGCCTGAACTCCGTTACCGGTCGACTGGCCGGCCTGCATAGTGGTTGTGGCGTTGGGGCCGTTGAAGCATCCGGCGAGAGAGAGGGATGCGAGAAGTGCGATGGCTGCGGTGCGCGTACGGATCACATGACCACATTAGCGGCCCGTCTGCGTGAAGCTCGATCACGCACATGGCCGGGAAGGGGCTCCCCGGGCCCGTGTTAGAATCATCAGCCCGGAAAGGACCCCCCGTACATGGCGTTCAATGTTGGCGACACTGTCGTCTATCCGCACCACGGAGCCGCTGTCATCGAAGCGGTGGAGATGCGCAAGATCAAGGGTGAGGATCGCGAGTATCTCGTCCTTCGCGTAGCCCAGGGTGATCTCACGGTGCGGGTCCCTGCGGACAACGTGGACCTCGTGGGAGTGCGCGATGTCGTGAACGCCGAGGGCCTCGACCGCGTCTTTAACGTGCTGCGCCAGCCGTACACGGAAGAGCCCACCAACTGGTCCCGCCGGTACAAGGCGAATCTCGAGAAGCTCGCTTCAGGTGACGTAATCAAGGTCGCCGAGGTCGTAAGAGATCTGTGGCGTAGGGAGCGTGAGCGCGGACTCTCGGCAGGTGAGAAGCGCATGCTCGCGAAGGCACGGCAGATCCTGGTCAGCGAGCTGGCTCTCGCGGAGAAGACCGACGAGGGTAAGGCGGAAGCCATCCTCGACGAGGTCCTCGCTTCTTAGTCATGGGTGGGCGCACGGCGGCGCTGATCCCCGCCGCAGGCCGTGGTGAGCGCCTCGGTCCCGGAGCGCCGAAGGCACTTCGCGACATCGGAGGTATTCCGATGCTCGTCCACGCGGTGAAGGCGATCTCTTCCTGCCCCGCAGTGAGCATCGTGATCGTCGCGGCGCCTGCGGACAACCTCGACGAGGTCACAGCCCTCCTCGGGCAGCAGGAGTTCGCGTCCGAGGTGCACGTCGTCGCCGGAGGCGACACCCGTGTCGAGTCGGTTGCTCGGGCCCTCATCAACCTGCCCGATGACATCGACGTCGTCCTCGTCCACGACGCGGCGCGTCCCCTCGTCCCCGAGGAAGTTGTCGCATCGGTTGTCTCTGCCGTGCGATCCGGTCACGATGCCGTCGTGCCCGCACTGCCGATGACGGACACCGTCAAGAGCGTCGATGGCAATGATGACGTCGTCGCCACACTTGATCGATCATCGCTGCGAGCGATCCAGACACCGCAGGGGTTCCGTCGCGAGATCCTTCAGCGTGCCCATGCCATCGCCGATGACGAAGGCATCACCGACGATGCGGGAATGGTCGAAGCACTTGGGATCACGGTGCATGTCGTGCCGGGACATGAGGAGGCACTGAAGGTCACGCGTCCCTTCGATGTCGTGGTCGCCGAGGCGATCCTGTCTAAACGAAGGAGTCTCGGTGCCCTCGGGTGACGTTCGTGTCGGTGTGGGCACGGACGTGCACGCGTTCGCCGACGGCCGCGACCTTTGGCTCGCCGGTGTGCATTGGCCTGGTGAGCGTGGCCTCCTCGGTCACTCCGATGCGGACGTGGCAGCGCACGCTGCCTGCGACGCCGTGCTCTCCGCTGCGGGTCTCGGTGATCTCGGCTCCGTGTTCGGTACGTCCGATCCCGCATGGCAGGACGCATCCGGCATCAGCCTGATGGCCCATGTCGCCCACCTCGTCCATGAAGCGGGCTTCACCATCGGCAATGTCAGCGTTCAGATCATCGGCAATTCCCCGCGGATCGGCTCGCGCCGCCAGGAGGCACAGGACGTCATGTCCGCGGCGCTCGGGGCACCGGTGACCATCAGTGGGACCACCACCGATGGACTCGGTCTCACGGGACGCGGTGAGGGCATCGCGTCGATCGCTGTCGCACTGGTCACGACGTAGGCTTGTCCCACATCACAAGGGAGAGACCATGATCCGCACCGCACTTGCCACGTCCGCAGCCGCGCTCATGCTGGTCGCCGCCACCGCGGCACCGGCGTCCGCCTACGACCCGAAGGAGTATGCCTACGCTGCGGGTCACATGATCACGCCTCAAGATCTGGCGAAGCCCCTGTCGGTGAAGTCCAAGGGTTATTTCAGTGCCGGTCCGGATGGCGGATCATTTCTCTGCCGAAAGAATGACAAGGACGTCAACTACCCCGGGGGAGTGAATCGTTACTCCATCGATTACAACGCCCCGAACGGAAAGCGACCGAGCATCACGGTCTCGGTCCAGCAGTACTCGACGAGCACCAAGGCGATCACGGCTTTCGAGAAATTGTCCAAGGCCGCGAAGGAGTGTGCAGGACCCGCGAGTGGTTCGGATAACTGGACTGACGAGAACGGCGCACCGGTGGTCCAACAGTGGGGCCAGTTGACCACCACGGGTTCCGTGCCGCGTGTGACCGTGGTGGGTGTTCCATCGGTCTTCATCAACGTGAACTATGAAAGTGTCATTTCAAATGCGGAAAGCCGCTACAGCTCGGACAACTACACGGTCTACACCCTGGTCAACGACGTGATCATCAGCACGACGTTCTTCTCCGGATCGCAGTTGAACATCACGGCGCCCCAGAAGAAGGCCGTCAATCAGACTGCGTTCAACGCAGTCGGCGCCTGGCTGGGCTGACGTGACCGTGCTTCCTGATTCGGTGAAGGCGTGGTTCGACGCACCGGAATTCGCCACGATTGCGACGATCCTCCCGGATGGTCGTCCCCATCTGTCGGTCGTGTGGGTGGCGCGCGACGGTGATGATCTGCTCGTCTCGACCGTGAAGGGGCGTCGCAAGCACCTCAACATCGAGCGCGATCCCCGCGTGAGCCTCTTGGTTTACCCGAAGGACAACCCGTACTCCTACGTCGAGGTGCGGGGCACCGCGACCATGACCGAGGAGGGTGGTCGGGAGCTCATTGATCGTCTCTGCCACGAGTACACGGGTGCGGATCGCTACGCCTATGACGATGGAACGGACAACGTCCGCGTCGTCGTACGCATCACCCCGGACAAGGTCGTCACGCTCCGGCGCTGACGCCTCGCTACTGTTCACGGATGCGCCTCTACGACACCGCCACTCGCGCTGTCCGGGACTTCGTTCCCCGGGAGCCGGGAAAGGTGGGCATCTACCTGTGCGGCGCCACGGTGCAGGCGCCCCCACATGTAGGCCACATCCGCAGTGGAGTCGCCTTCGATGTGATCCGTCGGTGGTTCATGGCGCGCGGGTACGACGTCACGTTCGTGCGCAACGTGACAGATATCGACGACAAGATCCTGCATAACGCGGGCCACGAGGATGTGCCGTACTGGGTGGTGGCGATGCGTAACGAGCGCGCGTTCACTCGCGCCTACGACACCCTCGGGTGTCTGCCCCCCACCTATGAGCCGCGTGCCACGGGCCATATCCCGGAGATGGTCGCCCTGATGCAACGCCTCATCGACACTGGCTACGGCTACGCCGCGAACGGCGATGTCTACTTTGACGTCCGGGCGTTCACGAATTACGGCTCGCTCAGTGGGCAGAAACTCGACGACATGCTCGCCGCGGACGATTCCGAAGCCCGCGCCAAGCGTGATCCGCGCGACTTCGCGATGTGGAAGGGGGCCAAGGCGGGTGAGCCCGCCTGGTCCACTCCGTGGGGTGATGGACGCCCCGGGTGGCACATTGAGTGCTCCGCCATGGCCGAGAAGTACCTGGGTCCGGAGTTCGACATCCATGGAGGTGGGCTCGACCTGGTCTTCCCACACCATGAGAACGAGATCGCGCAGTCGCAGGCTGCCGGTGACGCGTTTGCCCGCTACTGGCTGCACAATGCATGGGTCACTACGGCTGGCGAGAAGATGAGCAAGTCGCTGGGTAACTCCCTTCTTGTCGATCAGGTGGTCACTCGGATACGCCCCGTGGAACTTCGCTACTACCTGGTGAGCGCGCACTACCGCTCGATGTTGGAGTACAGCGATGACTCCGTGAAGGAGGCGGGCTCCTCATACCGCCGCATTGAGGGATTCCTCGAACGTGCGGCGGAGACCGCGGGTCGTGACGCGATCACGATCGGTGCGCGACCCATCGCATTCGATGCTGCGATGGACGATGACTTCGCGGTTCCCCAGGCTCTGGCAGTTCTGCATGAGACTGTGCGCGCAGGTAACAGTGCTCTTGCGGCGGGCGACGTATCCGCGGCCGCGGACGCCGCATCGGCAACTCGGGGGATGCTCGATGTCCTGGGTCTCGACCCGTGGTCGGACCGCTGGGCGTCCGCGCATCACAACGAGGACGCTGCTGCGGTCATCGATGCCCTGGTGCAGGTCGCCATCCAGCAGCGCCAGGAGGCACGTGCCCGCAAGGACTTCGCTGCGGCCGATGCGATTCGCGATGGACTCGTGGAGATCGGCATCGTGGTGGAGGACACCCCCTCGGGTGCGCGCTGGTCGATGAAGGAACGTCATGGCGGGTAACTCGCAGCGTCGCGGTGCCACGCGCAAGCCCGGCTCGAAGAAGGGGGCCACCGTCGGTTCCGGGGGTCAGCGCCGAGCCAAGCTCGAGGGACGTGGACCCACACCCAAAGCCGAAGATCGACCGCACCACGTCGCGGCGAAACGCAAGCGAGCGGCGTCACGGGCTCGCACCGCATCGCCGCGCACGAAGCGCTCGGGTACGTATCTCTTCGGTCGCAATCCGGTGGTGGAGGCACTGCGTGCCGGGGTTCCTGCTACCACCCTGTACGTGCAGTCGAAGGGTGATGTCGATGAGCGCGTGCGCGAGGCGATCGAGCTCGCGGTGTCGTCCGGGATCCCGCTGCTCGAGGCGCCACGTTCCGAAATGGACAGCCTCGCCGACGGCGGAGTGCATCAAGGGCTTCTGCTCGTCGTTCCCGACTACCGCTACGCGGGCCTCGACGATGTGGCGGGTGCGTCGCTTCTCATCGCCCTCGACGGGGTCACCGACACCCGTAACCTCGGTGCCATCGCACGCTCCGGTGCCGCCTTCGGCGCCGGTGGCATCGTCGTCCCGAGTCGTCGCTCCGTCACGGTCACGGCTGCTTCATGGAAGGCATCGGCGGGTGCCCTGACGCGTGTCCCGGTCGCCGAGGTCACCAACCTCACGCGGGCGCTCACTGATCTCAAGAAGCGTGGGTTCACGGCCGTCGCCCTGGATGCCGACGGTGGGACGGCGATCGCGGATGTTCCTCGAGATGTGTGGCGTGATCCCATCGTGGTGGTCATCGGGTCCGAGGGGGCGGGAGTTTCGCGTCTGGTGGGGGAGACCTGTGATTGGCGCGTCATGATCCCGATGGCCGCGGGGCAGGAGTCCCTCAACGCCTCGGTCGCGGCCGCGATCGTCCTGCAGCGAATCCACGAGGCACGCACGTAGTCGCAGGTGACACACTGATCCCATGGCACCGCTGATCGGCATCACCACCTACCTGGAGCCCGCGAAATGGGGGCTCTGGGATATCACCGCACCGGTGCTTCCGCGGTGGTATATCGATCTGTTCCAGGAGGCCGGTGCCACCCCCGTGATGCTTCCGCCGGGAACATCCACCGAGGTGATCGACCGC
>JBEIHR010000003.1:0-50692 GCA_040381195.1 Rubricoccaceae bacterium | reverse complement strand
TCCCGATATCCGCAGCGATGAGGAGCAGTGAGATGAGAAGCCGGAATGAGATGGGCGTGTCCGTGACGGCCTGGAATCCCACAAGCGTGAACAGCCACGGCGGTGGGTAGTTGTATCCGAACTCGGTATAGGGGTCCCCACCCGCCAAAACAGTGGTGGAGACATTCGTCCATTGGCCGAAATCCCAGTTCCCCGGAAGCGTCTGCGCCCACAGACGGGCTGCAACACCGAGTGTGATGCAGATGCCAAGCAACCACGCGCGTGCTCTCGTCGACGCTCGCTCCGCGCGCTCCTGAAGACGCACCCACCAGTCGAAGAAGACGACGTTGCCGACGACCGTCGAAACGCGCGGATGAGTGGTGCTCACCCGCATGAGAGTAGCGGGGATTACTCGCTGGTTCGGTCCAGCACCCATGCCGCGCTAGACTGCGTCTGCTCCCGCGGACGATGAATCGAGGGTACGTGAGCACACTCGCAGGTGCATCGATCCTGGTGACGGGAGGAACCGGATCCTTCGGTCGCGCTTTCCTGTCTCGAGTGCTCGAGTCGCATGATCCAGCGCGTGTCGTGATCTTTTCTCGGGACGAACTGAAGCAGTGGGAGATGCGCCAAGCCCACGAAGATGACCCCCGGGTGCGGTTCTTCCTCGGCGATATCCGTGATCGTGACCGGCTTGCCATGGCACTGCGCGGGGTTGACTACGTGGTGCACTCCGCGGCGCTCAAGCAGGTGGACACCGCTGAGTACAACCCGATGGAGTTCGTCAAGACGAACGTCCTGGGTTCGGAGAACGTCATCCAAGCCTCGCTCGAGGCGGGAGTCCGGAAGGTCGTTGCTCTATCCACAGACAAGGCATCCTCGCCGGTCAACCTGTACGGGGCGACGAAACTCACCGCGGACAAATTGTTTATCTCCAGTAATCACTACGCGGCGTCCGGGGGAACACGCTTCAGCGTGGTGCGCTACGGCAACGTGATGGGAAGCCGCGGTTCGGTGATCCCGTACTTCCGGGCCCTCGCCGAACAGGGCGAGCCGCTCCCGATCACGGATCCGCGCATGACCCGCTTCTTCATCACATTGCCACAGGCTGTGGATTTCGTGGTGGATACCTTCTCCACGATGTCCGGCGGTGAACTATTCGTGCCTCGGATCCCCAGCATGCGCATCACCGACCTTGCCGAGGCAATCGCCCCCGGTGCTTCCACCACCGTGGTTGGGATCCGACCCGGTGAGAAGTTGCATGAGGAGATGATCTCCTCAGAGGACTCACGGCGGACCGTGCAGCAGCAGCACCGGTATGTGGTGCAGCCCACCCTTGCAGTCTGGGGCGGGTTCACCGAGGCGAAGGGTGACCCCGTGCCCGAGGGCTTCTCCTACAACTCCGCGAACAACGACCAGTGGCTCACCGTGGAGCAATTGCGGCGGTTGATTCCTGAACTCGGTCTGTAGTTCTTCGAGAGTTCCTACCGCTGGATCGCGGTGCGAATCCAATAGAAGTAACGCAGCGCCGTGAATCCCGCGAGGAATGGCGCGCTGACCACTGCCTCGCTGGTGGGAAGGTGCCGGAGCGGAGTCATGAAATCAGCTCGGAGAGGATGTGTCAGGCTGTGCGCCTGACGCGCAAGGGTCCAGCCGCTGCTGCGCCCAATGCGCATGACCTCCTCGTCGGAAATCCCGTACATCCGACAACGAATACGAACCTCGTCCCACGAGGTTTTCCCGACTTCGACGACGTAGGCGTCGGAGATCGCGAACCGTGCACCGAACTCCCTCGTCCAGCGCTCGCACAACTCCGAATCGTCGGAGAACACCCGAGTCGGGTCGTACGGGTGTGACCGCAGAGTCGGTCCATCAAACAGAGTGGGTGTGCCGATGATCGCGGACGGCCCGGGGCGGAACCGACCAGTGCGCCAGGCGTTGAGCCCACGGGCGGCATAGTCCTCGCCCTCGATCACCGTGCGAGCGCTCACCCCCTGGAATCCACCATCACTCAACGTTCCGATCATGCGCTCGAGTTGGCCGGGTGGCATCACATTGTCCGAACCCATGTTCAGGATCAACGCGGTCGTGGTGAGCGCAATACCGGTGTTGCGGGCGTTGCCGAGCCCCGTGCCCGGGTCGGTGACCACGGTGTCGGCTAGACGCGTGGCCACCTCGCGGGTTCCATCCGTGGAATCCGCGTCGACAACGACGATTCGTCCCACCCCCGCCTGACGAAGGCTCGTGAGGCAGCGCTCAATCCCGCTGGTCGAGTTCTTGGTGCAGACCACCGCCGAGACATCGGAAGGCATCATCCGCCAATACCCCATCTCGCACGCCAACGATTTCGCCTGCGTGAAGAGCGGAGGAGCGAGGCGTACTGCTCCTCGAAGGTTTGCGCATCGCGATCCGTCTGCTCAGCAAGGTGTGGATTCTGCGATGTGCTCACGCTGGGGTGAATGTGCTCGTAGGGGACGTCGACGAGAACCACGCCCCCATGATCCCGGCGAGCACGGATATCGAGATCGTTATCCCCGTACCACCAGACGTAGCGGGGGTCCGGTCGCAGTCCCGAGTCCACGCGGAGGGCCCACAGGCTCCCCCAGAGCCTGGGCGCGTAGGGGACGAGCCGGCCGCGGTGCAGACCGAGGGGGAACTCGGGCCGCGCAGGGCTGGCGATCGCGGCCCCCGTGCTGCGCAGGGCCTCTGCGAGCCCGGCCAGGGTGTCCTGCGACAACCGAACGTCGTCGTTGCTGACCGCCACGACCGTCGCGCCACGCCGGACAGCTTCGTCAATTCCACGGGTCCACCAGCGCTGGATGTTCGGAGGGGCCAGATCCTCCACGATGGTGACGCCGCCAGGAACCACGACACCTGGACGGGTGGCAACCACGATGACCTGGTCACGGGGAAGTCCGCTTCCCTCGATCAGGTCAGTCAGCAACTGAGTGCGATCTCCCGCCGTGGGAATGGTGAGAAACAGCATCGTCACCCCCTCCCGCGCGGTCCGGTATGGATGGCGCGGACAAAGAGGTGCGCCCCCGAGTTTCGGAGCTCGGCCACCTCGCCCGGCGTCGGGGGCGTGTCCTCACCGTGGATCCAGATATGCGCGCGGGAGGGAGCCTCACGCAGCAGCTTCCTTGCCAGCGCCATATTCCGGGTAACACTCCCGATGATGATGGCGTCGTACTGGTCCGTGGCGGAGACAGAGGTGGAGCGAAACTCTGCCGGCAGGGCGCGTGAGTAGCCGAAACCACGTCCGTACAGCTGTGCCGTGTCCACGCGAGTGTCCTCGTAGATGTAATCCACGGGGAAGGCGACATTGCAACGGGTCCCGAGAAGTTGCTGGAGTCCGATCAGGGTCAGCACGCTCTGGTAATCGGGCATCACGGGAAGGCGCTCGTCCACAAACAGAACTCGCGCGTCGTCATCGAGTCCCGCGGATTCGAGGATGTAGCGCGCGAGGACACGACTCGTCAGATGGTGACTCAACCAGGCACGGAAGGCCTCGCGCACCGTGTCGCTCGGAGCACCCCCCGTTCTCGACACGGAGTCCCTGACAGCGCGCAGGGCGTCGGTCGGGTAGTGGACCATCGCATACCTGGGGATCGCTTCTGCGTCGAGCATGAGTGGCACCGCGCCGGAGGCAAGGATCTCGAGATGTCGAAAGCAATCCCATCCAGCTTTCCGATGGGTGACTCCGAGAAACGCTCCGGCATAGGTATCGAGATAGGTGCGCTCGTCCGCGAAGGAGTAGGGCAGCCCGGGGATGATCGGTGCGATGAGGTGAGCGGGGTGCGGAGCAAGGGGTAGTGGTTCCCTCGGGTAGCTAAACGAGATGGGCCAGACACCGTGCTCCTCGAAGCACGCTCGCGCACGCCTGCCCGGGGCATCGGGCGCATCGACGTTGATCGTCCATGTGGGGAGGGTGGTTCCGGCCCCGGGTGGAAGGACATCACGCACGTCCCAGCGCATGCGATCCTCATGCGGGGCTCCCCAGTCCTCGTCGAGAACATCACGCTTGTGCACCCCCCAGCCGAGGGCGGCGCGGCCGTTGCCAAAAGCGCGGCGCAGCGGCTGGGCCCATCCGTCGCGGACCCGTACGACTACTGCACCCGCGTGGACACGTGTCTCCTGGGCAACAGCCGCGAGCCGAACGTTCAGGGAGTCGGGCCGGACATAGCGGCGCGTGTCACCTGCTGCACCCCAGGCACGTCCACAGCGCTGGAAGCCCGCCTGTCTGATCTGTCTGTCGAGACTCCGGATCTGAGTTGCCCGCGCACCACGGCAGACGACCACGATCTCGCCCATGGTGTGAAGATCGACCGCGGACGCGAGACCGTCAGCGTCTCCCGCGAGCTCCCGTATCTGCGGCGATCGGGCTGTGTGCCCCGCGGTGAATTCGACGGCGCGTTCGCAGCGCGCGTGGGTGGGAAGCAGGATCATGAGTTGCTTGGTGGCTCGATAGTGCACTGCTTCCTCGAGCAATCGACGATCGTGCCCGAGGGAATCATCCTCGTCACCCCACACATCCGCCGCCTGGATCACGAGGGTGGCGAGTTCACCCATCACAGTCCCAGGAGGGCGGCCTGGCGATCGAATTCCTCCGCCTGTTCCCGCACCTCGTCGAAGGTGCCGCGCCCCACCACGATGCCGTTCTGCAGGAAGATCAACTCGTCGCAATTGCGTACTGTGGCAAGTCGGTGCGCGACCGTGATCGTGGTGACCTCCCCCTCGAGTTCGGCGAGGGTCGCGACAATCGCCTGTTCGGTCTCGGCATCGAGGGCGCTGGTCGCCTCGTCAAGGACGAGGAGTCTCGGACGTGTGTAGAGGGCACGGGCAATGCCGAGGCGCTGACGCTGCCCGCCGCTCAGCCGGAATCCGCGTTCACCCACCGAGGTATCCAGGCCCTCGCGGTTCTCGATCAGGAATTCGGCGAGGTGCGCGCGCCGGAGGGCCTCCCACACCAGATCGTCGTCGATGAGATCACGGGGCATCCCGAGGGCGACGTTCTCCCGCACGGAACCCCCGACGAGTGCCACCGCCTGGGGGACATAGGCGATCGCACCCGGCCAGCGATGGATCGCGTCCCGAGGGTGCATTCCCCCGATGGTCACGTCACCGGTGTCAGGTTCGAGGACTCCGAGGACGATGTCGGTAAGGGTCGACTTGCCGGCACCGGTGGACCCGACGAATGCGGCTGACCGGCCGGGCAGCACCTGCACCGACACACCCAGGAGCGCAGGCTCACCTGCGTCACGGTAGGTGTAGGACACATCGCGCACATGCACCGTGGCATCGAAATCGGGGTAACCCTCGATGAGCTTCTGGTGGATCCGCTCCGCCGTCATTCCTCGGGTCATTGCGCTGTCCGGGTCGTCATCATGGCGCTCAGCCAAGTAGTCGGACATGAAGAACGTGGGCTGCGCAGCGACTCCGGCACTCCGGATATTGATCGTGGCGCCCTGAAGACGCAGGATCCCCGGCGTGATGCGCGAGCTCGCCGCAAGGAAGATCGCGACCGTCGCCGCCGCGGCAGCCCAGTCCTTCGTCAGGAATTGGACGACACCCAGGAAAAGGATTCCTACGTAGAGCGATGCCTCGAGCACGTACTTCGGTACCTCGAGGATGTAGGAGTTGGAGGCCCCGGCAACGGCATACCTGCCAACTAGCGACGCGTAACGATCCACGTACAGCTCACGGCGATTCAGGACCGTTGTTTCCCGATACGTGAGCAGGGCTTCGTTCACGGCGGTAAGCGTGTCAATCGATGCGTCCTTCATGGTCTGGGCATTGCGCGCCGTCCACCGGCTCAGTACCCGCTGGAGAACGAAGATGATGATCGCGAAGAAAGCCAGGGCAGAAACGGTGAGCAGCGGATCGAAGATGAAAAGAGATATCCCGACAAGGGCGAAGAGGAAGACTTCCGCAGCGATCGTCGCCGCAGAACTCAACAGCGAAGTGGTGGCAGCAGACACTCCCGCACCCAGCGCATAGATGGCCTCCGAGGTGGTCCACCGAAGAACGTCGGTCATCGGGAGAGCGAGGAAGCCGCGCGCAAGGCGCGTCGACACCTCGGCCTGCCGCGCAGCAAGGAACCTGGTGATCCATCGACTCATGAATGCCGCGGCAACCGTCTTGGCAACGAGAACGCTGACAGCGGTCAAGGCGAGGACGACACTGAGTTGCGAGATGGTCAAACTCCCGAGTCCGACCGCGTCGATAAGTCGTTCGGCCGCCGGCGGAACCGAGTTCACACCGATACCCGAGACCGCGACCGAAGCCACCAGGCCGATGAGTGCGATACCGATCAGGTCGAGAACGGCCAGTGAAACCTGCACGGTCACCGCAAGATAAAGCAGGCGCCGCTTGGCCGGAGGAATCAGGCTGATGGCCTTCTTGATGGACCACCACAAACTGGTCCGCTGGAAGTCCTCGACGTTGAGGCCGCGGTGCGGTGTGTCCGGTTCCGTTGTCTGAAGGTTCGGATCCGCCACGCCCATTAGCCTACTTTCTATGCCGGCAACCACCCTTTTCATCGGTGTGGTCAGCCATCGCGGTTCGCGTTATGCGCAGAGTCAGGGTGAGCATGGGATCGCTGCACGTCTTGCCACGGCGATCCCGGACAGCACCGTGCACGTCAATACCGATGATCTCCTCGTCACGACTGACGTCGAACTATCACCGGACGTGATACGGAAGTCCCTCACCGATGAACTGGTCCTCGAACGCGCGTGGGCGAGGTATCTCGGAATCCCCCGCACAACCCGCTGGTGGATGGGACACGGACTTCGCTGGGCACGCCGGGCCATGCGGGGCGTACTCCGCCCGGACGACGCGGGCATGCGACGTCTCCTGAACATCGAACTGTCTCATCTCGACTTGATGCGCCGGGGTCTCGCATCCGACGCTCCCTGGATTCTCATCCTGGAGGACGATGCGCACTGTCATGACGTGACTGATCTAGCAGCCGGATTGATCGGACTCACAGCCACCGCCTCGACCGGCTTCGTCAATCTCTCCGAGTCCTTCCCACTCTCCGAGCTCCGGATCGAAGGACTCCTGACACCATCATCGATCACATGGCGGGGGTCCGTTCCCCGCCGTGTGCTATCCGCGGAACGTCCCGTGACGAACACGGTCTGCGCCATCCTGTACTCGCGCACTTTCGTGAGCACACTCCTGGACGCATGGAACGAACTCCCACTCACACCGGTCGTCCCCATCGACTGGAAGTTCAATCGCATCCTGATGGATCTCGACTCCACGAAGGGTGGATTGCCACCCACCTGCCTGTTCGTCGAACCCGCGCCGATCATCCAGATGTCGATGCAGCCGACTGGGATACTTCCCGGGTGAAGCGATACGAGGCGTGGATTGATCGAACCGTGCGCCGATTCGGGCTCCAGGTCTCGCGGATTTCATCCCCCAGTTCCCGCCTCCCGGTGGAGGCTACGGATGAAGAGAAAGCTCTCATCGCGTCGCTGGCCCCCTACACGATGACGTCAGGTGAGCGCCTGTGGTCGCTGATCAACGCCGTGCGCTACATCATCGACGAGCGAATCCCCGGAGACTTCGTCGAGTGCGGGGTGTGGCGGGGCGGAAGCGTTATGGGCATGGCGCGCCAGACGCTGGACATGGGGGTGCGGAATCGCCGCATCTGGCTCTATGACACGTTCGCGGGCATGACTCCACCGACTGCCCAAGACATTGAGGCCAGTACCGGAGTCACAGCCCACGAGATGCTTGCAACTACTCCCATCGCAGACGGCAGAAACGTGTGGTGTGTTGCCGACCGCTCCGACGTCGAATCGAACCTGCGAAGCACCGGTTATCCGTTCGACCACTTCACCCTCGTCGAGGGAGATGTGGCCGAAACCGTGCACCGTGAGGCCCCCACCACAGTCAGCCTGCTGCGACTGGACACGGATTGGTACGAATCCACTCGCACCTGTCTGGACGTGCTCTACCCGAGGCTCGTTGTGGGCGGAGTATGCATCCTGGACGACTACGGACACTGGCGCGGGGCACGATCAGCTGTCGATGAATACTTCTCATCACGTGGCATTCGACCCTTCATGCACCCGATCGACTACTCGGGTCGGATCTTCATCAAGACCGACACGCACGGGTGATGTCGCCATGGCATGCCCGTCCGCCGATATCTATGCGCAGGGTGCAGTAACCGCATGACGACTCCGCGTTTGACCATCATCACAGTCGTCATGAACGACCCCTCCGGCATGACGCGCACTCTCACATCGCTTGCCAAGCAGGATCTTACCGACGTGGAATACATCATCGTCGATGGTTCCAACGATCGCCAAGTAATCCCGCAGCTGCTGACGTCATCCACGATCACCGGCACAGTCATCTGGGCCAAGCCTCGTGGGATCTACTCGGCAATGAACGAGGGCCTTCGCCATGCGACCGGCGACTACGTCTACTTCCTGAACGCGGGAGACGAGATGATCGAAGGAAGTGTCTCCACCGTGATGCGCGCCCTCGATAGGAATTCCTTCGAGTGGGCGCACGCGCCCGTGGAGATCACGGACAGCCACGATGACAGCGTGGTAACACCAGCATGGGACTACGAGACAGAACGAGAGTATGCGTTCGCGCGCGGACACTTTCCCGCGCATCAAGGCACGGTGGTGTTGACGGAGACGCTGCGCTCGGTGGGCGGCTTCGACGAGACGTACCAGGTTGCCGCGGATTACGCCGCATTCCTCACGTTGACCCAACGGGGAGCGCCGGCAACCATCGCCACGCCACTCGCCCGATTCCACCGCGGCGGGTTATCCACGACTCGCTGGGCACGTGCCCTGCGCGAGTTCCATCGTGCACGCAGGGAGATCCTCGATCTCCACGGCGACACAGCGCGCCGTGAGCGGATAGCCACCCTGCGGCAGGTGGCCGTCACCGCCGTCCACCGATCGCCCTGGCCCCTGACGGTGGGCCTTGCCGCCGGCACCCTCGTGCTGCTGGGGCTGACCGGCGTGGCGTGGGCCACCGCGGTCGGGTTGACCCTGTCGGTCACGGTCCAGGCTCTCGGGGGGGCGCTGTGGTGGCGACTCCTCCGGCCCGGACGCTCCGTGCCCATCCTCGAGGCGATCGGCATGGGCATCGGCCTGGGAACCGCAGGCTCCCTCCTCGTGGGGCTTATCGCCCCGTGGTGGCTGGCCTCAGCGCTGGCTCTTGCCGCCTGGTATGGCCGGCGGATGTGGCTGCGGGTCCCTACGGCCCCCCTGGCTCCGCTCGGGCGCCCCGAGCTCCTCGGCCTGCTCGCAGGCGTCCTCGTGGGCGTAGGGACCCTCCTGGTGTCATTCCGGGCCTATCCCCTGGCGTGGGTCGGTCGCTGGGAGGGCTACCACGGGGACATGCCGTTCTTCGAGGCGGTCGGCGCCTCCGTCGCCACCCTCGGGGTCGGGCAAAGCATCTTCCTCGAGGGGGCGGGGCTGCGCTACCACGTCCTGGTCTACGGCTGGGCGGGACAATTGACGCTCAGCACGGATGCCGCCCCCTTCGTCGTACTGGTACGGCTCCTGCCCATCGTCACCTTGATCGGCATCGTGGCTGTGGGCTGTTCGTGGACCCGCCACGTGACGCGAGTCTCCTGGGCCCCCGCCTTCGCCGGCGTTCTCCTCGTCGTAGGTGGCTTCGTGGGCACGACGTTTGGCGGCGTGTTCAATTTCGACTCACCTAGCCAGACGATGACGACCCTCTGGGTTCTCGTGCTCTCCGTGCTCCTCCTCCAAGCCACGACCTCCGGCACCTGGATCCCGCAGGCGGTAAGTGCCTTCGTCCTCGGCCTCGTCGTGACGGGCGGGAAGGTGAGCTCCGCGGCCGTCGTGGTCGGGGCATGGGGACTCGTGGTGACCATCGGGCTCATTGGTCGTGCACCCTGGTGGCGCCGCGCACTCGGGGTCGGCGTTCCACTCCTCGGCGGCTCCATGGTCGCCTACTTCTGGCTACTCGCCGGTTCCGCCAATGCGGGCGGGCTTGAAGTGTTCACTCTGCTCGACCGCGCGTCGAGTGTGCAGGGTCTCAATCCCGTTGTGACACCTCGCGGTATCGCAGCGGGAATTCTCTTACTCATCATCGCTGCACTTCCACGGTGGGCGGGTGTCGTCTGGTTCGGAACGGACAGGACCACCCGCCGATCGGTGACCACCGCCTATGCGGTCGGTCTCGTGCTCGTCGGTGTCGGATCTATCGCCATCCTCAGTGGCGGCTTCAACGACCTGTGGTTCGCGGTCGCAGCCTCGGCGCCACTCGCTGTGTTGTCTGCTGTCGGCATTGCGCAGGCGGTGGCGTGGCTCGGGCCGGAACAGCGCACCCGCGTCATCCTCGTCGTTGTCCTCGCACTCACGGCTGCAGTGGTGGTTGCGGGCGTGTGGGCAACCGGTTCCACCGGAGTGATCGGTGACGGATGGCGTTGGGCAGGACCCATCATCGGCCTCGGCCTAGGTCTTATCATCGGTGTGTGCGCCGCCCTACCCGGGCGTGCGTGGTCAGCTCGCTCGGCTCTGGCATTCACGATCATCGCCCTCGTCGTGATGGCCCTCCCCTCACGAGCGATCTACGCCATCGCAGAGCCATTCTCCCGGGCCACCGGCGGGATCTGGTCTCCTGTGCTGTTCACGACACAGGATGACTTTGTCACGCTCATCGATCAGAACAGAACGCCGGGGTGGACTGACCAACAGGCGGCTGCCGGTGCGTGGCTGCGAGCAAACTCCAGACCTGATGATCTCGTCGCGACCAACACGACGCGCTCGGCGCTGGTCCCCGCACTCACGCGGCTCCCGACCTTCGCGTCGGACCTACGACTCCAGACTCCGTACGGGCGAGCAGAGGATGTGGCCCTCGCGCTGAGTCGCGAGGCCGATGCGTGGCTCTTCATCGACGCGCCGTCTGAGGACTCGTTCGCCCCCTTATGCGCGGCGGGTGTGGACTGGATCTGGGTCGACCCGGAACGCACCCCGGTGGATTCCTGGGAACCCTTTGCGACACCAGTGTGGACCAGTCCAGATGCGATCATCCTGGCGATGAGCGCGTCACTGTGCGGAACGACGTGATGCTCGTCGATTGACTTCGGAGGCGGCGATACGTGTCGCTACGCGCACAGGTGCCTCCCACAGCCACGACAGTGCACGAGTCACGGGCCCGAGTGCCGCGCGCTTGGCCCGCTCTGACTCAGCGATGTTGGTTTCACGTCCATCCACGGTGAGTGATTCAGGATGCCAACGGAAACTCGAGACGATCGTTCCGGTACTCGCGAGTGAACCAAGACGCCTCAGCCGGAGGAGCAGATCGAGGTCGAATGCGAGCTTGTACCCAGGGTCCAATCCCCCGACCTCACGCCATGCCGCCGCACGGATAAGCATTCCCGGCTGGGGGACGAGGTCAGGTCCCCAGGCGAGCACGCGGGGTGCCCATGCACCTGCTTTGCTCACCCACAGCTCGTGTCCGCGGTCGTCGATATACCGACAGTGCCCGTATGCCACGACGGCGTCGGGGCGGCGACGGAGAACGTCGATGGTGCTCCGCAGGGAGCCTGGTTCCAGAAGGTCATCATCGTTGAGCCAGGTCACGAAGGTGTGCCCCCGTAGTCCGCTTTCGACTCCGAGATTTATGGCTGCCGCAAGACCACCCGGATCATCGACGATCCGCGCGCCGGCCGCCGCGGCAACATCACGAGCCGCACGAGCGCTGACAGGAGTCACGAGCACCACGTCGACATCGACGTCCTGGACGCGTATGGATTCGAAGGTTTCGCGGAGGAATTCCACCCGGGCACCAAGGGTGGGAATCACGAGGAGAACGTCGCGTGCGTCGCTGGACTCCTCCACGAGGATTATCGTAGGTGGGGTGACGCTGTCAGCGTGGAAGCAGATGACACGTGCACTGTATGTACCAGCGTTGTTCCTGATTCCAGCAGTGACGATCTTTGGTCATGCGCTGAACCCGAATGCCGCTATATACAAGGGTCAGGATCTTGGAACTCTCGGTGCGATCCTGTTGACGGGGATCGCGGTGGTTCTCTGGCTGTTCTATCGGCCGACATTCGCGTGGACGCGAGTCACCGTGATCTTCCTGGTGATCCTCACCATCAGCTGGATCTACCAGGTTACGCGCACGCAACTCGATCAATCACTCTTCAATCTCACGGCGTTCGTAGTTCCCGTGGCACTCATCCTGATCGCCCTCAAAGCGGTTCCACGCTCAGATCTCTATCTGGGACTCGTAGTCCTCGCGTACTCCCTGCTCGTCATATCCGTCCTCTCCCTGGTCCTGGGTGCGATCGGTGCGATGCCCGACGGCTTCGAGGTCACTGACGCGGGTGACCAGCGCGTGGCTCTCCTCGAATGGTTGGGAGTGACGAACAGATGGGGCGGGCCGTTCGGGAGCGTGAATTACGCATCACCCGCGGGCGGGCTCGTCGTGGTAATCGGGATGGGACTGCGCGGCTGGAATCGCGTCATCCTCGTTGCCGGTGGCCTGATTATGCTTGCCCTCGGCGCTGGTAGGTCGGCCGTCGTGGCAGTCGCCGCCGCACTCGTGGTACTCGTCCTGTCATCACCCTGGGTTTCCCGACTCTCGTGGCACCGGGCACTTCGGATCGGAATCATCGTCACCGCGGCAGGCCTCCTCATCGGGTACATCGCATTCCTGGATCCGACACTCAACGGTCGGACCCGGATCTGGAGTGACTTCCTGGTCCTGGTTCCCACGGGTCCGATCTTCGGAGTCGGCGAGTCCGGCATCCTCGCCTTCGTCGGTGAGCGCACAGGAACTCCGGGCTTCGTTCCCCACACCCACGGCCACAGCGTGCTCTTCGACGGAATCCTGCGGTACGGAGTCGTCATGGGTGTACTCATCGTGGTCATCTTCGCCCTCACCCTCTGGGCAGGGGGACGGAGTCTCAGGCTGGGCGCACCGCTGCCACTCGCACTTGGCGTGTACGTGATCGCCGCTGGATTGACCGAAACCATTCACGGCTGGGGCTATTGGTCGATCTACCTCGTGACACTGGTCTGGATCGTCCTCAGCAGCGATGCGCGACTCAGTGCGAGGTCTCCATCGTCCGCGGAGGCTTCGCTATCGTGAGCACGTGCCGTCGGGCAACGATGGGAAGTTCCTCCACGATCTAGGGACACGACTCTTCCCGTTACACCGCAGCCTCACGGGTGACGGCGTTCGTCAGACCCTTGCCATCATCGCCGAGTACCTTCCAGGCCTGCGCATGCACGAGGTACCCACGGGGCGCAGCGTCTTGGACTGGACGATCCCCGACGAGTGGAACATCCACAACGCCTACCTGCTCGACCCTCAGGGCTCGCGATTCGCCGACATCCGAGACTGCAATGTGCACCTTGTGAGCTACTCGGAGCCGGGAGAACGCTCACTTTCACTCGCCGAACTGCAGCACCACCTTCACTCCGATCCTGACCTTCCGACGGCGATCCCGTATGTGACGAGCTACTACAACAGGACCTGGGGCTTTTGCATTACCCAGGAACAGCGGGACTCCCTGGTGGACGGCACCTACCGCGCGGTGGTGGATGGTCGACTCGAGCCCGGTCACCTGACATTTGCCGATCTCGTCCTTCCCGGCGATTCCGAGTCCGAGATCCTGATCTCCACCTACGTGTGTCACCCCTCCTTAGCGAACAACGAGTTATCCGGACCCCTCGTGTCCATCGGCCTCGCACTGTGGCTCATGCAACGACCCCGCCGGTACACGTACCGTTTCGTCTTCGCACCAGAGACCATCGGCGCGATCACGTACATCGCTGAGAATCTTGACCACCTTCGGAAGTCGGTGGTTGCCGGAATCAACCTGACATGTGTCGGGGACGAAGGTGACTACTCCTACCTGGCGAGTCGCCTAGGGAACACGCCTCTGGATCGCATCGCGCGCAGAGTCGTACGCACTCGACCTAGAGCAGTCGAATACTCGTATCTCGATAGAGGGAGCGATGAGCGCCACTACTGCATGCCCGGTGTCGACCTTCCGATGATCTCCCTGATGCGTACGAAGTACGGCTCGTATCCGGAGTACCACACGCACTTGGACGACTTCACGGTTGTCACCCCCGCAGGACTCCAGGGTGGTCTTGATCTGGTCCGTGAGTGTGTGAATGAACTTGAGGGGTCCGACTATTACCGCTCCACCGTTCTAGGCGAGCCCCAACTCGGCCGACGCGGTCTCTATCACACGATGCACGCGCGCACGGTGGCAGACGAGGTCCTGCTCCGCACGCATGTCTTGGCGTACGCCGATGGTCGGCACTCCGTGGTCGACATAGCTGAGATGTGCGGGGAATCCGAGTCCGTCATACGAGCGTTGGTCAATGAACTTATCGAGCACGAACTCCTTGTTCCCACGGTGTTGGAACCCGCGTGAGCACGCGCCCGGGCAGTCTCGTCGTCCCCGGACGAGTTGCTACTGACCCGCTGGGACTACTCCTGAAGTCCTACCGAGGCGATGTCGAGTATGCCCGCAGGCTTATCGCGAGCTTCGAAAAGCACAATCCGGAGGGGTTGCCGCTCTACTGTGTCGTGCCCACGGAAGACCTCGACCTGTTCGCTCCGCTGGCGTCCTCGACCGTGACGATCTTCGACGAGGCTGTGTTTACTCCCTACTTCACTTCGGAGGATGTGCACGGGATTCGTCCCGGCTACATCAACCAGGAGATCGTGAAACTAGCCTTTTGGGAGTTGGGGCTTGCTGAGTCGTACTTCTGCATCGACTCGGACGCCGTCATTCTTCGAAACCTGTATGCGCGTGACTTTCTCGCGCCCGACGGAACTCCCTACACGGTGATGGTGGAAGACAACGAACTGAAAGTCGAACCCCGATACTTCGATCAGTATTGGAACTCGCGCGCGAGTGCCCTTCGTCGTATCGCCGACTCCGTCGGGCTGGAGGATCCGATCCTCCGCACATGCCACGGACACCAGGTGATGAGTTCGATCGTGCTCGAAAGTTTTGTCCGTGACTTCCTCGCGCCGCGGGGCTGGACGTACATGGACGCTCTGCGCGTGGCTCCCTACGAGTTCAGTTGGTACACATTCTGGCTACAGGCACAGTTACCTATCACTTTGCACTCCCGGGAACCGCTGGTGAAGGTGTTCCATCATGAAGGACAGCATCTCGAGTACATCCTGAGGGGCATTACAGTCGACGATATGTCTCGCGGCTACGTGGCCGCAGTGGTCAATTCGAATTTCGCTCGCGGCCTGGGGCTGATATCCCTGGAAGCCGACAAGCCGGCCGCACTTGCCCCCTACCTTTCCTACTCCGAACTCGGACGGCTCTTCCTAAGAAAGGTCCGTGCGTCGCTACACCTTCGAAAATGAGGCGCCGCGCCTCATCGTGAGTGCAAGCCAGACGGCGGCAGCGAGCAGAAGCACAAGGCGCACACCCTGGAATCCGAGCAGTAACGCGTTCCCACTGATGAAAGGAACGAACTGGGCCCAGATCACGTCGTTCGTGACCACGAGCATCGCGCCAAGAAGTATTGCTGGTCCCAGGCAACGACTCGCCCGGTAGGCAAGAGCGGCGGCCACCATCGCCGCAATCCACACGCCATACTGCAGCGAGTTGATCTTGTGGGTTACGACGAAAACGAGTACGCCGAGCAGAACTATGTCACCGGGGGGAACCTGATCCAAAACCCCACGAAAGCGCAAGAACAGCAGAATCGCCAGGGCCACGACGCCCGCGGCCGTACTGATGCTCCCGATCGTCGCCATTCCCGGCCCGACGACTTCCCAGCTTCCAAACTGGCCCGTGACTCCGTATATCCCGGCAAACTCGCGAATTACTAGGAACGGATAGGCGACAACCGCTTCGACTGAGACGCCCTTCACCAGAACATTCGGAACGAACCCAAAAGAGTTCCCGAATAGCACCTGCAATAGAACCCAACCCACTGCGATGACCGCGATATTCACGGCAAGTGCAGGCAGCATTCGTCGGCGAGGGAGGCCGAGTATCGCGATCTCCGGCCAGATCTTCAGCAGGAAACCCAACGCCGCGAGCGCGCCAGAAACCGCAGGACGACCCAACGTGAGTACAGCGATAGCACCGAACACCGCGGCGAAGATGTCGTAGCGCTCCAGCATGATCGGGCCAGCCGCGAAACCGAGGATGACCCACGCCCATGGCCCGACCATTGACCCCTGCGTGCTGCGGCGCCCAAACACGACGAGTGCGATCACCAGGATGAGGTCCGCGATCAACGCGAGAAAGGTGAACGATCGGAAGTACGAGGTATCGCTCATGGCTCCTCCACCGAGGAAGACGATCGCGCTCCCCGGCGGATAGACGAAGGCCGTGTCCTGCGCAGGTGCCTGACCCGCGCGCAGGAGATCCGCCCAGCGTTCGTACGCGAGGATGTCACCGGGAACGACTCCACTCAGGGTGGCGCCCATCAACACACCTCGGGTCACAAGCCATGTGATTGCGAGGAGGACGAGATTGGTCATTGATGAAAGGCGGGGGGAGGATGCGTCGACCAGCGACTCCTGATTCGACGTCGTCACGGTGCTCCCCACCATCAGCAAGTGTCCGGGCTAGCGGGCAAGGCTAGCGGCCGCGTCGTGGCTCGGACGAGCCAACTCGGCACTCAAGGGCTACCTATGCTGGTGCCTGACTGCGGCTCACATGGAAGGACTCGGTTCCTGAGTGCGGATACTCCTTCACGATAATCAACTCTGCGAGCGCGGCACCACCACGTCGCTCGTGGATTACGGGCGAGCATTGCGAGCACGGGGACACGCGGTGGAGATCTCCTACTGGAGTGAATCCCCCGCCAATGTTCCCGAGATCGTCCATCGGATCGGTGACGAGTTTCCCCTGCACCCTCACACGGACCGGTACTCATTACCCAATTCCGCCCGTGATTTCGACCACGGCTACTTCATCAAGGCGGGAGACGACGATGGGATCTACCTGGCCGAGGGACACTCGCTTATCCATTCTGTCTTCCAGAACTATCAACCGCATGGGTCGCGCTACGTCTACATCTCCGCGTGGCTTGCCAATGCGGTGCGAAAGGCTGTCGAAGGTAGGGATGGTCGCCGTGCCGGGCTCCCTGCACGGGGTCGGGCGGCAATTGCAGCTGGCTGCGTCGATGCTCTGGACTTCGAGCATCTCGACCTCATCGTGGATACATCGCCGCCGCAGACTGATTACCGCACCCAGATCGGAGTACCGGATGATGCGTTTGTAATCCTGCGTTTCGGTGCACCAGATACGTTCGACATTCCATGGGCACGTGAAGTCATCCTGGCAGAGCTCGATCGCAATCCGTCGTGGTACTTCATCGGACTCAACACCGATCGCTTCACCTCGCACGATCGCGCAATCTTCCTCCCTAGGGTGCTGGATCCCGTCGAAAAGGCGAGCATCATCGCCATGGCCAACGTTTTCGTGACCGCACGTGGACAGGGTGAGGCTTTCGGTGTCGCAATCGCCGAGGCATTGCAGATAGGTATTCCCGTCTTGGCCTGGCGCGGCGGTGACGATCAGGCGCAGGTGGACATGCTGGAGGGTCTGGGCGGGCTCTACCGCGGGCCGCGCGATCTGCGCCGACGCCTCCGAGACATCGCACGCGGGAATGACCCTTCGAATCCCCTCGCCCGTCGACAGCGCGGGGACATGTTCCGCCCAGCGATCGTGACGCCGAGACTCGAGCAGCTCCTCGGGGTTGCGCCGGTGGGAACGGTTGATGGCCCCTGAACTGCCGGGGATCACCGGACTTTCCGCACTCGGTCGCTCACTAGCACGGGTGCGCTATTCGGTCTTCGTCCTGGGACTGCTGCTCGTCGTTGTTCTCCACACCGGAGCTCGGTGGCCGTGGACCCCTGATGCGGAGTTCCTCGCCGTCGCCCGCAACTGGCCGGGAGGGAGCGGATGGGACTCCTCCCTCGGCTGGCTCGCTCCCGCCCGGGTCGGGATCACGGGGGGAATCGGCTGGAGCGCTCTATGGATCGGCGTGATTGCGGTGTCGATCGTGGTGACGGTCGTACGCGCACGCAGGGCCATGGGAGATCCCTATGCCCGAGTTTTCCTCCTCGCCATCGCCGCCTCCTCAATCCCCTTTCGACTCACCGGTTGGATCGGCTTCTACGACGGGCTGTTTTTGTCTGGTGTCCTCCTCATCGCCGTGTTGGGGCGACGCTCGTGGTGGATAGGTGCGGTCATGGTGGCCTCTGCGAATCCGGAGATGGGTGTTGTCGCAGGCCTCGCTGCGACGCTGGTCGGATTAGGGCTCCAGTCGGCCTACGTCACTCGCAGGGGGGCGGGTGCACTGGGGTTGTCCGCCGTCTTCATCGTGCTCGTGTCGCTCGCGCGACTTCTTGGAGACGCCCCTGGGACGGAGAGCCGCCTACAACTTCTGTTCGCAAACGCCGCCAACTCGTTCGCTTTCAATATCGGATGGCTGCCCCTCACCGTAGCCTCGATGTTCGCCGGCGCGTGGATCGTCGTCATTGCGGTAGTCCTCACTCCCTCCCGGGCGCCACAGAGACTGCTGGTCTTCCTCGGGTTGATCATGATCCCGCTCCTTTTCACACTCGTCACCCTTGATGGAACACGCGTCGCGGTTGCCTCGAGCAGTCTTGCGTTCGTCCTGGCAAGCCGCGAGTGGCTACACCGCTCTCGCGAGTCCTCAGACGCCCAGGGACGTTCAACCGGGCTCTATCCGATTATGGCGCTTCTTCTCATCCTCGCGTTGCTCACACCCGCAGTGTCAGTTCTCCCTTACAGCCCCTCCGCGGACTTCTACCCGCCCTGGGCAGTTGTGTCGCAAGTGCGTGACGCGGTGGCGTCCTAACGTCGGAGCAGGCGTGCGCGCGTCACGCGGTTCACAATGTCGCTCAATTTGAGCACCAGCGGCCGTGACTCGACGATCGGTTCACCGGCCAGGATCTCCCGACCTCCGTCCACGGTGACATGGCGGGCGAGAAAACCTCGGCGGCGCATCATGAGTCCATACGCGATCGCGCCCGACGCATCGCCAGGAGTTGCAGCGCGCAGAGCATCTTCAATGCCTCGCGTGTCCGAGACTCGAATCGCACACCCCAGTTCGTCGTAGGCAGACGGCCCCATGACGATGACCGGTTTCCCGGCGTAGGCAGCTTCGACACCCGTTGTCGATCCATAGGTCACCACGACATCGGCCTGCCGCATGAGGGTGTAGGAATCAATATCTGAGTATTCGTCCAGGTGAAGATCCGGAGCCGCCTCACGTACCGCCTGGTGCCACTCTTCGACATCGCGCGCAGGCTTCATTCGCTTATGCGGGTGGGTCCGCACTACAAAGAAGGTGTCCGGCAGACCACGACAGACCCGGGCGAGTTCGAGAAGCGCTCCTGGCTGTCCATGGAAGTAGTCCCCCCAGTCGAGGTCGAGTTCCGAGATCTCGTCACCCGACGACGAGAAGTAGACCACCATTCGCTGTCCCTCGGCACCCTCGAGCCCCTTACCTACGGTCTGGCTTTCGACGAAGAGCGCATTACGTGGATCCACATGATCGAGTCGCTCCTCGAACCACTGCCCGCCGATGCGATCCCGTTCAGCGGGATCCCACGTCTCGTACATCCGTCGCATACGACCCTGCAAGGCGGACCAATCGTGGGTTGCGTCGATCGTCAAGTCGAAGTCCGTGTCATTACCACCCGAGTCGAAGGACAGGACGGGAATTCCCGCATGCTCAGCTGCGCCCGCGACGGCACTGTCATGCAGAAAACGACCATTGAAGACCACAGCAGCGGTCGCTTGTTGATCGGCGATTACCTGCGCAGTCTGGTCATAGGCATATGCGAAGCTCCGGATGCATGCATCAACCCAGCGCTTCGGCCAGACGTGCTCATCGGTGACAGGAGTCTCGCGGTCCGGATGAACTTGCAGGAGAGCTCGGCCCACCCTTGCACCTCGGTATGTGACCTCGCGAATTGCCGAACGGATGTACGCCGTAGGACGCGGTAGCGGGTCAGCGGGGCGCCAATGTCGGATCGGTGGCGATACGAAAGCCTCCGACGGAAGACCGAAATTCTCCAATCCCCTCCGAAGACGGTCATCACGCGACGGCGACACGAACAATCGCGAGAGCACTCGACTCGTAGTCCACCCCACATCGCGAAGCGGTGTTTGATCCGCCCAGAGTCCGATGATCGGTAACGTACCCATCTCGTGAAGTGTCGCCGCGATCTCACCTACTGTCGCTGTAGCGATCGACCACTGACTAAACGACACGATCAGGACTCGCTCGCGCTGACGTGGAGTCAATGCCGTGCTCAGGTACTCCTCAAGCGATGCATGCTCCGCACGGCGGACATTCCTAGTGGCATCCACGGTCACAGCAGACTATCCAACTCAGGCCGCAAGTGCCTCGCGATAAACGCGCGCCGTCTTCACTGCTGTGCGCGCCCACGTGAACTCGGCGGCCCGAGCCAGTCCGCGTCGCGTGAGTTCGTTGCGGCGTGAGGGGTCGCCAAGCACAGACAGGATCACCCGAGCGAGATCGGCTTCAGAGCCGGGTTCGAAATACGCCGCGGCATCACCTCCGACTTCGGGGAGACTCGTGGCCGCGGCGAGCACGGTGGGTGCACCGCATGCCATTGCTTCAAGAGCCGTCAAACCGAAACCTTCAAAGTGTGAGGGGAAGACGAAGACGTCGGCGTGGGAATAGGCGGAAATCATGTCGGAGTCGGAGAGATGCCTTTGAGAGACCCGCGGGCGAATTCCGAGGTCCTCCAACCTTCGCACCTCGTTCGGAGTCAGTCCGTTGCCGCCCACGCAGAGAAGCTGGATATCGGGAATCTCGCGAGCGATTCGCGCGAATGCCTGGAAGAGGACATCGGCATCCTTGTACTGATCCCGGTGACCTACGAAAAGCACGTACGACTCCGGGAGAAAATCCGCTCGTTCGACATTTGGATGAAAGCGCGAATCGACACCAAGGTGCACAACGCTGATCGGGGCTTGAGTGGGCCCATATACCTTGATGAGGTCCTGCTTCGTGGCCTCGGAAATGCAGATGATGTGGTCTGCGGAGTCAACGTATTGCTTCTTCAGCGTGAACCAGTCAAGTCGGCGCCTGGTCCGGGGTAGTAACTCGGGGATCATGTCGTTCACCGTGACGATGCGTTTTGCGCCGCGAATTGGTGCCAGTCCATGGGGAAGGTAGAAAGTGTTGTGCACGATCTCTGTTTCACGGGGAATTCTCATCCGAGTGAAATAGCGCGCTAGCGAGGTCCACTGGTTACGTCCCTCCGTGACCCTGAGTCGCGATGTCAAGGTGGGAGAGTCCAGCACGTACCGATTCACAATCGTGGCGTCGAGGGGAAGGAGATCAATGTCCTCGTGACCCCCACGAATGAACTGATCGGCAAGCTCCGCAAACATCCGCGAGATTCCACCGTAAGGCTGGATAGCGAAAATCTGCTCATCCAGGGCTACCCGCACAGGGCGATCCTAGGCTTTGGGCACCTCAACGAGTGGGAGTGCATGTGATGACGGACAGTCGCCTGGAACGGGTGATCGTCGTCCCTCGGAACGGGTACATCAACCGCCTGCAAGCGTGGGCGAGTTCGGCGATTCTTGCGCAGGACATGGGTGTGAATCTTCACGTGATGTGGGACCCGGAGGAGGGGATCGCATCAGCATCAGCCAACGACCTCTTCG
The DNA here is from genome assembly GCA_040381195.1 of Rubricoccaceae bacterium. Classification (GTDB taxonomy): domain Bacteria; phylum Actinomycetota; class Actinomycetes; order S36-B12; family S36-B12; genus VGCC01. Next base: position 29,010 of record JBEIHR010000003.1, on the reverse strand, counting down.
ATCCCGCATTCGTCCGGGACCGATTCATCTCGGCCGACACCGTCACCGACATCGTGGGTGGACAGCATTCGGACCTGCCCCGCTATCTCACTCGCGACGATGACCGAGGTCTTCTGATCCTCGCCGGTCACGACCGGGGTGAACAGTCCTTCATGGCGCGGCTCGTCGATCAGCTCCACGGCCCCGCGTCTCCCTCCACCCTCGTGGTCATCGCTGGTGGCAAATTTGCGCTCCCTACGACGACGAACTTCCGGGAGCGCAGGGGTGAGTTCTACCGGAGCCTTGACTGGCATGTGGAGATTCGAGAGCGTGTGCGCCAATCGCTCGCAGATCGTGAGCCCTACTACGGGCTGCATATTCGAGGCACCGATCGGTCGCGCGACGCACCGACCACGCTTCAGATAAGGCGTGCGCTTCGTCGGCTCATGGGCGAAGGAAGATCACGGTCCCTCTTCATCACAGCCGATACACCCCAGGGTCGGTCGCGTTGGATGGGCATTGCCGAGCAGACGGGCTTCCTTCCCTGGGTCACCGATCACGATGTCGGTGATCGTGAAATCACCACCGCGGGCCTCGACGCGATGGTTGATTGGCAAGTACTGGCGGGGTCTATCGGCTCGACATATTCACGGACGTCTACGTTTGGTGAGGAGGCCGCGATAGCGGGGGACTACGCAGATGTCGCCATCCCCCTACGTGCGCCGGTAGCGATCAGAGCCTGGCGAGATGCAAGCGCCTGGGGGCACGCACTCATGACCTACCCGAAGCGCCACCGTGTGAGGTGAGCGGAAGGGAGTGGCTATGGCAGGAAGCCATCCCCGATTTCCGTTCCGCGTATGCGGAGGGTCGCCGTCGGGCGTGGGGTGTACAGCGAATACGAGGTCCAGCACTGATCAGAATCGACGGGCTGCTTCAGAGCGAGCCCGGATTCCGTGACAAAGGGTGTCACGGGAGGCTCAGGGAGAGGGGCCACCGCGTAGGGAATCGTGATACTCGCCAGTCTCCACTCCCGACCTTCGCCAATGGATCCCACGTCCAACCGCGCCCCGGCTGAAAAGCAGGTCACGAGAAGGATCGGTAGAGCGACACCCACGGCGGTGAGTCGTCGATACCTGGCTGGATGAGACTCCGCGAGGCGCCACAGCGCCCAGCCGAGCGGGATGGTGCCCAGGGAGAAGACCACGCCCCAGGCGAATCGATAGGAGGGTGGGGTGAAGAGCAACCAGAAGCCGGTGCCCAGGATGCTGGGCATCATCGCGACCGCCAGCTGTTTGCCGCGCAGACGTGCGCGTCCGTGTGCGCGTGTCAGCCACACCGCGATGACCCCAGCGATGACGAGACCGACGAGCATGGAGGTCTCCCACATCTGCACCCTGTCCCGTAGCCAGGGCACCAGCCACCCCCATCCGTCCACAGCTGCCCAGAGATCACCCGGGTCGCGGTGGTACCCGAGAGTGGCAGCGCGGTCCCAATAGGGATCGACAGCCCGCCACGGAACGTCGAAGGCGTGGAGCGTGAGTGGGTACTGCAGCCATCCACTGAGAACTCGATCACGTGCTGCAATCGCAACAGCGGCAGCCACTACAAAAATCACCACCATGGCAGGTGGCATGAATCCTGATCGGCGGCGAACGAGGAGCATGACAAAAACGATCACCGCGAGTGCCGACCATACGATCATCGTGGGCCGAATCAGCACCACCATGATCCCCAACACCGCGGCCGTTGCACCCTCCGCACGCCAGTGGGAGCCGCCAGCGACAGCCTGGGTTAGATAACCGGTGGCAACGATCGTGAGCACGAACACCGATGCATCCTGCGTTGGGCTCGTGACCCAGAAATCACTCAGCGCCACGAGTGGGACCCAGGAGCACAGGATTCCCACCCCCAGGACGTAGAAGCCGGGACCCTGCATGCGGGCACGGGATCGCCACCAGAGGTCTGCAGCCGCCATCGTCATGATGAGCCCGTTGAGCAGTCGGAAACCGTCCTGCTGCCAGGGTCCGTTGCCGAGGACTGCCGCGAGGGGGAACTCGACGCTGGCATAGCCGAACGGGAAGTAGAGGTTGGCCAGTCCCGGGATCGTTGCGAACTCCGCGGCGTAGCGCACGGCACCCAGGTGATACAAACCCGTGTCGTAGTTGGTCGCTGGACCGAGCGCAGCCACGGCCAGGTAGACGATCGACACGATCAACGCGCACCAGAGCACGGCTCGTGCAGGTCCACCACGTGCCGGGATCGACCTCCGACACGTGCGGAGCAGGAGAATCCAGCCGGGTACCCCTAGGACGAGCACCAGGCTCAGCAGGATCCATGCCGCTGCCGCACTTCCCAGGGGCACGACGAGGTTGATCAGCGTCACGGTGACGCCGACAAGCGCGAGCCCCCACCATAGGGATCGGCGCATGACCGAGGACCGCGTACAGGGGAGGTCGAAACGGGAAACCGCGAGCGCGGGGAGGAGGCCCAGCGTGATGAGGAGTGCAGCCGCCAACAGCCACGTGAGGAGGACCAGGGCGGTCCCCGAGACGATCAGCATGGTCAGGCCAGGGTCGCCTTGAAGTAGTCGACGGTGCGAACGAGACCCTCATCGAGTTCGATCGTGGGCCGCCACCCGAGTTCCCGAATTGCACGGGAGATATCCGGTTGACGTCGAACCGGATCGTCCTGAGGCAGCGGAAGGTACTCGACCGGCACGACGTTCCCAGTCAAGGCAAGCACCTTGTCCGCGAGCTCCGCGATCGTGAACTCACCTGGGTTTCCGAGGTTGATGGGTCCGACGATGTCATCGGCACTCGACATCATCGTGACCAAACCCTCGACGAGATCGTCGACGTAGCAGAAGGATCGCGTCTGCTGCCCTTCTCCGTAAATGGTCAAGGGCGCTCCGGTGAGTGCACTGACGATGAAGTTCGAGACAACACGACCATCATGCGGATGCATGCGCGGCCCGTATGTGTTGAACAGACGCACGACCTTGATCCTTAAGTCGTGTTGCCGGTGGTAGTCGAAGAACAGAGTCTCCGCGCACCGCTTCCCCTCGTCATAACAGGCCCGGGGTCCGATGGGATTGACGTTGCCCCAGTACTCCTCGGTCTGAGGATGCACCATCGGATCGCCATATACCTCTGAGGTGCTCGTGAGCAGGATTTTTGCACCGGTTCGTTTCGCAAGACCAAGCATGTTGATGGACCCGTGCACCGCCGTCTTCGTCGTTTGCACGGGATCGCGCTGATAGTGGACTGGGCTCGCCGGGCACGCGAGGTGATAGATCTCATCGACTTCGACATAGAGCGGAAAGGTCACGTCGTGGCGAACGACCTCGAAGTGAGGGTTGTCTACCAGGTGCGTGATGTTGTCCCGAGTCGAGGAGTAGTAGTTATCGACGCACAGGACGTCGTAACCGTCATTCAGAAGTCGCTCACACAAGTGTGAGCCGATGAACCCGGCTCCGCCCGTGACCAAGGCCCGCCCTGTCGAGATACTCACGATGCCTGCCTTCCTCGGTGGCGGAGGTACGTCTGAGCCTGTCGGAAGATACCGCGCCAGTCTGAGTGGAAATGGTGTCGTCTCGTCCAGCGATCGGCCCGCGAGTCCAACTCAACCGGGACGTCAGCTAGAGGGAGAGATACCCGACCGAGGGGTTGGAGGTCGTTGCGATCCTCGTGCGTGTGGGTGGCATCGGCGCCGAACCCGATGTTCTCGATCAGGTTGGCGTTGCTTGTTGCAGTCCACTGCCCCTGAATCATGCTGAGAAGGACAAGTTGACCGTCCCAGGTATCTACCTGTTTTCGGGCGAGCAGCTCGAAGGTGCTACCCCAGTACACGGCGCCAGAAAGTGAGTGCCCAGAGCGAGTCCACAGACGCGTTGGCGGCAACCTCGCCGGCCACCCTGCGATGTCCCAGGTGTAGCGCTCCCAGGTGCGACGCCAGGTGGCCCACCCCCAGATATGCGGGACCTGGCTGAAGCGGTATGGGAGATCTGGGCGTGATTGGTCGGACGGCGGTACAAAGTTGCAGCCAGAAATAGCAAAAACTCGTGGGTCATCGGCATACCGGGTCAGCAATTCCGAACAGAAGGGGAAGAAAGAGGGCACCGGGATGATGTCGTCCTCGAGGATGATCCCCCGTTCGACATGTTGGAAGAACCACGTGACCGCAGTACTCACACCGCGCCCGCAACCGAGATTCTCCGACTGGTAGAGCTTCTCAATCGAACAGGGCCAGTCGATTCTGTCGATCTCATCACGGCATTGCTGGACTCGCTCGCTTTCGCCGGGCACATGTGCCCTCGGGCCATCCAGGGCGACGAAGATTCTGCGTGGTTGGACCTCCCGAAGGCGGTCCACTAGTCGGTGCAGGTGACCGGGCCGGTTGAAGGCCATGATCAGAACAGGTTCCTCCACCGTCTCGCCAGCGATACCCGTCACGACTCCTCACGACGAGACTCATGGATTTCACGCTGTAGCAGCGCAACCTCCTCGGCAAGACGCCGAATACGCATCTCGTGGCGACTCGGCTCATAACTGAGCTGCACACTGACTAGGACGAGAAGCACGACGGTGACGAAGAACAGCAGGTTGGAGGGAGTCTGAACCCCGAGAGCAGCCGACAGACGCTGGACGAGTGCGGGGAAGAGAGCGAGGATCAGAGCCACGCCGGAGACCAGCAGCCACAGAACCGCGTACTTCTCCCTCAGCACGCCACGACGGAGGAGGAAGAAGACGAAGATGAAGGTCACGATGGATGCGACGGCCGCGAGGATGCTGGCGGTCATGACGCGTCCGTCCGGGGAGTTCGACCCTTGAGGGACGTCGCGAGAATTGCCAGCGAGGCTCGGCCGAGGTATAGAGCGGACCAGAGGGCGTTCTTGCTCGGTCGACCCACTTGTCGGAAGTACATCGTCACGGGAGTCTCGTTGATGGTCAAACCTCGCCTGATGGCGATCGCCAGGGAGCCGACCGTATCCCCGAGGTAATCCGCGGGATAGTCGACGGCGAACAATTCGATGGCTCGGGGGCCGGCCGCGCGGAATCCACTCGTGGGATCCGAGATGGTGCTGCGATTCATCCGCGATAACGCCTTGCTCAGCATCACCATCGCCCACCGTCGGGGACCCCCGACGAAGTACATCGACTGCGGATGGAAACGGGTTCCCACAACGATGTCCGCTTCCGACAGTCCGGCCAGCACGCGATCCAGGTCTGCCGGGTCATGCTGTCCATCGGCGTCCACCTGCACCACGGCCGCGTACCGGTGGCGTCGTGCGTAGAGAAAAGCGGTCCGCATCGCTCCTCCGACACCCACGTTGAAGGGCAGCGAGACGACTGTCGCCCCGGACTCGTTCGCGCGTTCAGCGGTACGGTCGGCGGAACCATCATCAACGACGAGAATGTCCACTCCGGGTTGGTGAAGCCGCACCTTGTGAATGACGTCGGCTATCGATCCCTCCTCGTTCCAGGCTGGGATCGCCACGAGCGTTCGTGTGGTCATCACCGAGTAACGCTATCCGACGCAGGCGCGGGCTACGGCGTGCGTGAAGTCTCGCCAGCGCGGAACTGCCTCGGGGTCGACCTCCGACCGAAGGGCTGAGGCTTCCGACGCATCGGAATAGGTCGTGAAGGCCTGAACCAGGTCGTCGATGGAAGGGTCCCCTAGATCGCGAGACCCATGGCCCACCATGATGTCGCCGGCAGGCTGAATTCCGCCGAAGAGCACCGGAGTCCCGAGCCGAATCGCCTCGAGCACGGGGATCCCGTACCCCTCGGTCCCCACGGACAGGAAGACGTCAGCACCGGCCAACGCGTGCCGCACATATTCATCCGTCGCAGACTCAATCCACTCGATGGCTGGGTCCTGGACGCAGGCAGACAGCACTGCCCTGTTGAGTCGCGCATCCGAAGCAGATGGTCGACCGATGAATGTGAGTCGCGCGTTGATCCCGATCTTGCGCGCTGCGAGAAAAGCCTCCGCCACCTCCTGAGGCCTCTTCCTCGATTCCAATGTTCCCACTCGCAGGAAATGAATCGGGGAGCCTGCGACTCGAGGCATCATCGAGGCAGGGATGTGATCGCCGCCAGGGTGAGCCACCGATATGGGGAGCCCTGGATCACGTCGAAGTCGCCGAAGAAGTGCTTGCCTGGAGTACTCCGAAATGCATACGACCGAGGATGCCGACGACAGTCGGCGGAAATAGTCGCTGACTCTCGCAGCGGTTCCCGGTCGAAATCGATAATTCGATGGGTCGGTCATGGGCAGCGCGTCGTAGCCGATCATGACGCAGGGCATGGACTCTTGCACCATCGTGAGCCGCTCGAGGACCTGAGGCAGGTAGGAAACCTCCGGCATCAGCCACGAGTCAAAGTGGCCGAGCATGCCGCTCGCACTGACACGGGGTGCACCATTGGACAACTCCTGCACTCGCGACCAGACGCCCGCGCGCATCGAGTCGGTATCCGCGGCGTCGAAGGCAGGATCTATCAGCGTCGATGCTTGCTCTGGTGTGAGGAGCAGATACCCGTCCTCCCAGGGGACAACGAAGGCGCAGGTAGCGGTTTCCATCGGCCACTCGCGGGCGAGGTATTGAAGAACCCTCTGGATTCCCGAGGTATACGGATCCGTGACGAACTGTTCGAGGTCGATTCCCACATGCCTCATGCGCTGCCACCCCGCCCATGTCGCATCGCACCGGTATCGAGGCCGTCCAGGGCAGCATTTCGCCTTCCCGAACTAGCATCCCGGCGCAAATCAGCCCGCTGTTCAACAACCGCGAGGATGTCCTCGTACTCGAACTCGGGCTCAGCCGGCAATAACAGGTTATAGATCCCTCGCACAAACTCGAGATCTTGTGGAGTGTCCACAGTCCAGCGCAGGTCGGAATTGTCGGCGCCCGATTGGTCTACGACATTTCGCACCGTGAAGCGCTCGGGGTGTCGGTACACGCCCAGGGTCACATGCTCTCGCTCCGCCGCATCGACCGAGGTGCTCGCAACAGCATGAAGCGCCTCCGATGTCACGACTTCGACATCGAGGCCATCGGGATACGTTGGCTCGAGAGTGTTGGACACATAGTCGGCATCAGACGAGTGGAAGGAATCAATCACATAATCGATGATGCGAGGAGAGATGAGTGGGCAGTCGGCAGTGATACGCACGATGACGCGGGCGTTTGAGGCATCCGCGGCGACCAAGAACCTGCTCAGGACATCATCCACCTCCCCTCGGACCACCAAGTAGTCGGCGTCTCCGCAGACACGTGCGAGGTCGTCATCCGTCGATGAATCGGGGACGGCGACGACCAGTTCGTCAACTCGGCGAGCACGTCGCACACGCGCAAGTTGTCGCAGGATCATGGGCTCGCCAGAAATCGGCGCCACGACTTTGCCCGGGAATCGGGTAGATCCCATTCGTGCCTGGACCACCGCAACGGTTCGTCCCCGCGGGTTGCTGATCATGCAAGCAACCTTTCGCACTCGATGAGGAGTTGCTCCGCATAGTGCGCAGACGACATGCGGTCCAGGTACTCGCGCCGGGCCCGCTCCCGCTCCTCCGGGTCCACCTCGTGGGCCAGTGCCGACTCGACTCCCTCGGCGACGATGACCGGGCTTACGTCGTCGGGTAACGCATAGATGTACGCGGGTGTATCAACATCCACGCAGAGACCAGCACTTGCCACTGCCGGAGTACCGAATGCCGCGAGGTCACTCAACGGTCCACTCACGCCCAGTAGGGGACTGATTCTCAATTGGACACCGAGATCTATCGCAAGCAACCAATCTTGGAACTGGTCCTCAGTTTGGAAGCCGGTGACAGAGAACCCCGCTAGGCCCAGATGGTGGGCACGCTCGGACAACTCACGACGTTGCTGATCGGACGCCGCCCCGACGATAGTCAACACAATGGATCGTCCCCACGAGGTCAGCCAACCCGCTGCTTCGAGGACCACATCGGTCAACTTGGTTCGGGTATCGACGTATCCGAAGGTGCCAAGGACAACGGTATCCGGGGGCACGTCGCCCATCCCCACGCGCCGACGCGCGGCGCGGCGCTCGTCGCGACTGGGCGGTACAGCGGGAACGCGCTGGTTGGCGAAGGGGAGCACGACGGGAGAGACTCCCGTCTCGCGCGCAATGCGGTCTTTGGATATCGGCGAATGCAGAACGAGACCCGTGGATCTACGTGCCACCTCCCACATACCAGCGTTCTGTAGCAGACGCATATCGGCAATCTGTTCGGCTAAGGGGGGTTGTATTCCCCCCGGTGCGCCGGGATCGCATGTGCGCTGGAGCACAGCTGCTGCGCCACCTTCTCCGCGTAGGGCTAGGTAGAACTCGACCATTCGCGTGTCATGCGCAACCACGAGCGCATTCACGTGTTCCAGTGCCTTGACCATTGGTAGGTGAAAATGACTATTGCCAACGACAGAAATCAGTAGGTCATGCTCGGCACTTACAGCAGCGGGGTCATCGAACACGTGTGTTATCGATCGATGTGTCATCCCTGGGATCGTGAACTCCGCACCGGACGTGGTGTAGACGGTGACGTCCGCAAGTTTCGACAATTCTTCGAAGACCGTCGTGGAGAAGTCCGCGACTCCGGAACGCTGTGGCGTCCACGGTGTCATGACTCCAATGCTGAGCCGTTCGCTCCTGGGGCGAATCACCGATGTCACGTGCGACGCACCTGAAGAGGGGCGGGTGAATTCGGTGATGACCTCCTCGAGGTCCACATGTGGGTGCGCGGAGAGTGCCCGCCGCTGGCGGCTGGTATCTCCACCGCCGCGCAGGGCGCGCCGCACCGCACGGGAGATGCTGCGTGGGCTGCTCGGGTCGAAGAGGCGTGAACGTCCCAGGAGTTCCCGGTGCGACGCGATTTCACTTGCCACGACGGGGGTACCTACCTGTACCGCCTCGATAACGGGAAGTGAGAGGCCTTCGTCGAAGCTCGGGACGACCACGCAGGCGGCACGGGTGAGGACTTCACGTAGCTCGTCGTCGTCGATTCTGCCCAAGGTCCGAGCCTCCCCTGGGCGCATGGCCGCAGCTATAGACCAGTGGTGCACGCGATCACCTTGACCAGCCATTCCGATCACAACCACATCCCGGGAGCGTTGGTCGCTCGTGGCGGCCGCTACCCCTGCGAGACCTCCAAAGGTGTTCTTGCGTGGCTCATCGCCCGTCATGATCACGATGGGACCTTCACGCTGGTCGCGATGAACCGCTGCGACCGAGTTCTCCGTGATGCCTCGTGGCCAGGCAACTCTGCTCCTTTCGATGCGTGGCTCCGTCTCCGATAGGCCCAATGCTCGAGCGAGCTCGCTCCGCGTTGTCTCGGAAATACACACGAAGTCGCGGTATCGACGTAGAGCATCGAGGTTGGCCGCGTACTCGGCACGCGGTGCGGCATGTGCGAGGTAGATGGTCGGATAGTGCAGGGGAATGAAGTCGTAGACGATCGCCAGAGAGCGCACACCCGTGGTGAGGAGGGAAATGATCGGATCCGGTGGGTGGGTCATCGGGGATGGTTGAATCAGCGAACCGAACATTGGCGCCTCGGCAGGGGTGACGCGACGGATCTGCGTGCAGGCCCCCGCGAGGTCCTCGGGCAGAGGGGGCAGACCCGGGTCAATGATGAGGCTGATGCGTTCGTCTCCGACTTCCGCCCGCGCGGCAAGTAGCGCGGTCCGAGCGAACCGACCGATTCCACGCAATCCGAACTCCGTCGATTGAAGGCTGCGAGCGTCGAAGACGATGCGGCGCCCAGGGGTGTCGGCGGGGGTGTTGTCAGATCCGTGCAGGCGAATGCGCGTTCGAAGAGCCCGTTGAACCCGACCAACCTCGTCATCGAGGTTGTCCATTCTCGCGTCGAGACTGGCATCGTCATCGCAGGGGTTTTCGTCGAGCCAACGCCGCAGCGGCGCGACGTCGTCAAGTGCCCCCGTATCGAGACCGGGCGGCATCGGAGGTCGTAGCGCGTCCGCGCCCCACGTGATGACATCCGCAGGCGCTCGACCCAGGTATGCCGGGTCCGTCAAGTGCTCCATATTGATCGCTACGTGCCTCAAGTGACGTTCCCGCGTGAGTCGGCGGGCTAGGGGGGCTGGCAGCGACGACATGATGCGGTGCAGCACGTGAAGGATTCTCCCCCCCGCATGGGCGATAACTCGACTGCCGCGGTAGGTACGGCTGCCCTGGATGCCCACAAGGGCCGTCCTGAGCTCATCGATTTGACGGAGGTACTCCTCGCGGGGAACCGCGGTCGCTCGTTCGCCGCGTGTCAGTTCGCGAAACCAGGCGTTGCGCCGCTCGGCACGATGCCGGGCATCGGCGAGCCGTTCGACCTCCTCGGCGCGCCAGCCATAGGCGCCGACGTCAATCACGTGGAAGGGGGTGGCGATCGCCTCGGCGATCGTGGTCCCCTGGGGCGCTCCCGCATCGGAGCCCACATCGGAGTCGGCGTGGTGCTCGTCCACATACCAGCGATTCACCCCATCGAAGGAGACGAAGCGGTATTCACGACTTCGCACGTAGGGATCCCACACTTCGTGGGATGGAGTATCCGTGCCGGGAGACACTGACTCGATGCACAGCACCACTGGTCGGTGCCTGTCCAGGGACAACCCCCGAAGTACCTCACCCTCGGCACCCTCCACGTCGATCGACATCACGTCAATACGGGTGCGTCCCGACTGGCCAACGAAGTGGTCCAACACATGGTCGAGCGGCGCGGTTTCGATCTGAACCTCCGCGATCGCGAATCCGCGTTCGGCTGCTGCGGCTGCCTCCGCAACGTCGGTGGTGCCGAGTCCGGTGCCCGGGACGCGGTAAAACGTGACGACGCCATGGGACGAGGCTGCGATCACTTCCGCCACGGTGTCGCCGAGGCGCGCCGCGCGCAGTTCACGTGCAAGGTCAGGGTCAGCTTCCACCAGGAGCCCCCGCCACCCAGATTCGTAGAGCGCAGCGGTGACGGACATGCGCCATGGCTCATTGGCGCCGACGTCGACGTAGGTCCGTGGCCCGCAGGCGGGTGTGATGTGCTGGCCGGGTAGTCGCGGACCGAACGCATGCCAGATACGGACGTCCTCCCCATTCTGCGCATAGGAAATTCGCCGGGGCACGACTCAAGGGTAAGGGCTCATCACCAGGGGACTGATGCGGTCAGAAGCCCCGCCACAGTGCCTCGGGGTCTGTGAGCAGCTCCTGGTCGAACGTCACCATGGCGGCAGCCATCGCGTCGAAGTCGACGGTGTGACGCCAGCCGAGATGGGTGTAAGCCCTTTTCGGATCACCGACCATCTTGTTCGTGTCGATGGGGCGATCACTGCCAGCCGCCACCACGTAGCGCTGCCAATCGAGAATTCCCGCTGCGGCAAACGCCTTTGCGATGAAAAAGGAGAGTCTGTGTGAGATTCCAGTTGCGAGCACATAGTCAGCAGGTTGATCGGCTTCAGTCATCAAGCGCATGGCGCGTACGTAGTCGGGTGCCCATCCCCAGTCTCGGGCAACCTCGATATCACCGAGTTCAAGGCGATCCTGGAGACCTACAGCGATACGAGCCACCGCCATACTGACCTTACGAGTGACGAAATGCTCCGTTCGCAGCGGTGACTCGTGGTTGTAGAGAATCGCTGACACTGCAAAGAGTCCCTTGCTCCGTCGGGCATCGCGGACCAGCGATAGGGCCTCCGCCTTCGAACGCGCGTAGGGACTCGTCGGTGAGAAGTCGAAGGTCTCGTCCTGCGGTGAGCGATCGGTGCCTTCAAAAATGTGCGAGGACGATGCCTGAAAGAAACGTGCGGGGTTCGGAAGCGCTGCCGCCGATTCGAGCAGAACTCGCACAGCGTCAACGTTGACTTGCTGGACCTCATCGACGTGATCCCACGACTCTCCCGGGGCTGTGAATCCTCCGAAGTTGTAGATATGCGTCGGTTCGATATCGCTGACAAGGCTTCGAAGTTCCGCCTCCCGAGCCAGGTCACCTTCCACGATTTCAATGTCCGGCACGTAACGCCGGAGTCGGCTGTGTGGGGTCCCCGCCTTCACAAATCCGACGATCGAGGCGCCATCGCGCGCCAGCAGGGTGGACATGATCGTCCCGTCTTGCCCTGCCGCTCCTGTGATGAGGACGCGCATATCGCCCCGACTCAGAATTGACCTTCGTTGGCACCCTCGAGCCGGGCGATGTCTGCATCGACCATGATCCTGGCCAGTTCAGGGGGTAGGACTTTGGCCTCCCAATCCAATGCGCGCTTCGCCTTCGAGGCATCACCGATTAGTTCGTCCACCTCCGTGGGACGCAGGAACTTCGGATCGAAACGGACGTAGTCCTCCCACTTCAGGCCGACGTGCTCAAATGCAAAGGTCAGAAAATCTCGGATCGTGTACGCGGTCCCTGTGGCGAGTACGAAGTCCTCAGGTGCATCGGCTTGCAACATGCGCCACATGCCGTCCGTGTACTCCGGTGCGTAACCCCAGTCACGCACGGCATCAAGGTTTCCCATCCAAAGTTCTTTTTGGGTTCCCTTGACGATGTGCGCAACTGCAAGGGTGATCTTGCGTGTCACGAACGTCTCACCGCGACGCGGTGACTCGTGATTGAACAATTGGCCATTCACGGCGAAGAGATCGTAGGCCTCACGATAATTGCGAGTGATCCAGTAGCTGTACACCTTTGCAACACCATAAGGGCTTCGGGGATAGAAGGGGGTCTCTTCATTCTGGGGCGGTGGTGACGCACCAAACATCTCACTCGTCGATGCCTGGTAGAACCGGATATTCCTGTCGACGCTGCGGATTGCCTCGAGCAAATTGAGGGTCGATAAGCCGGTGGCGTTAGCCGTATAGAGAGGTTCGTCGAACGACACCCGCACATGGGACTGCGCGGCCAAGTTATACACCTCGTGGGGACGCAATTCAGAAATCAATTGATGCATCCTGGCTGCATCACTTACGTCGCCGTAGTGAAGATGGAGGTTCTTTCCGGGAATGTGCTCATCGTGATGCAGGTGATCGATCCGCGAGCGATTGAACGTGCTGGAGCGTCGAACGAGGCCGTGGACTTCATAACCCTTCTCAAGTAACTGCTGGGCCATATAAGACCCATCCTGCCCGGTGACGCCCGTGATAAATGCGCGCTTAGCCTCGACCACTCGATCCTCCACCATCTGGTCTTTGTAGCAGCCTATCCATGTCACACAGGGGCCTGTGGGACTCGCGTAGCCTGACTCCATGGCTAGTCGCGTCATCGGCGTGATCCCGACCTTTAGACCAGGACCCTCCCTGGCAGCCACGGTTCGAATGCTCCTGAATCAGGTGGACCACGTCGTTGTCAGTGATGACGCAAGTCCCTGTACGAGTGATCGATCCCTCGCAGAGTTTCGAGACAGCGACCGAGTCACCCTGAAACGGCATGGCCTCAACCGCGGCGTCGCCCGCGGACTCAATGATGGCCTGTGTGTGGCCCTGGACAAGGGATATGAGTGGCTCCTGACATTGGACCAGGACACCGAGGTTGACGAAGGCTATGTCGCGCAACTACTCCATGACGTTCACCTGCGGATCTCTGCTGGTGATCGTGTGGGTGCCATCGGTACGTCTCAAATCATCGATGCCGCAGGGCTGATTGAAATCCCAGGCGCTGCCGGACCCCACGGTGACATCACCGAGGAACTCATCCAGACGGGCACACTGTGGTCTGTGCCGGTCCTGCGCGAAGTCGGCGGATTCGATGAGGCTCTGGGGATTGACGCGGTCGATGCCGCAGCCTGCCTGCGACTCCGCGAGCGTGGTTACTCCGTGTGTGTCGCGCCGGGAGTTTCCATCCGGCACGTGATCGGATCAGCACGCATCGTGCGCGTGTTTGGGCACCCGACGATGGTGACGGGACACTCCCCCGAACGGCGGACCACGATGCTGCGCAATCGCTTGAAGCTCTTCCCGGCCGAGTTTCGCCAATCACCTCGTCATGCCGTACGCACGCTGCGCCGTGTCACGTCGAACCAGGTGCTCGGCCTGGTCCTCGAATCCGATCGGTGGAGGAAGGCTCAGGGCTCGGTCCGGGGGCTACTCCCCTCGCGCGACATCGCGGGAAGCTGACCATCGCTACCCTTCACCCGTGAAAGGGATCATCCTCGCCGGCGGCACTGGATCACGTCTATGGCCCATCACCCAGGGCATCAGCAAGCAGCTCCTGCCCGTGTACGACAAACCCATGATCCATTACCCCCTCGCGACTCTCATGGCCGCAGGTCTGCGCGAGGTGTTGGTCATCACCACACCCGAAGATTCACAGTCCTTCTCACGGCTACTCGGTGACGGATCGCATCTCGGTATGCGTCTTGCCTACGCCACTCAACCCAGGCCTGAGGGTTTGGCGCAAGCTTTCCTAATCGGAGAGGAGTTTCTCGCGGGCGATGCCGTCGCATTGATCCTTGGTGACAACCTCTTCTACGGCCCCCGGTTGGGCAGGCTCCTCGCTGAGCTCACGGATGTGTCCGGTGGTCACGTCTTTGCATACCAAGTTGCCGATCCCTCGGAGTACGGAGTCGTTGAGTTCAACCATGAGGGGATTGCACTGAGCATCGAAGAGAAGCCCGCGAACCCGCGGAGCAATTACGCGGTTCCGGGCCTCTACTTCTACGACGCCGGTGTGGTTGACGTCGCCAAAGCGATTACGCCTTCGCACCGCGGGGAACTCGAAATCACGGCGGTGAATGATCACTACCTCCGCGCGGGTCAACTCGCGGTCACCGTGCTAGAGCGGGGCACCGCATGGCTCGATACGGGCACGTTCCGATCCCTTCAAGACGCGGGCGAGTTCGTGCGGGTGATCGAAGATCGCACGGGAACCAAGATTGGCTGCATCGAAGAAATTGCCTGGCGGAATGGCTGGATCACCGACGAGGATCTCCGATCGCTTGCCGAGCCTCTCCTAAAAAGTGGTTACGGGCAGTACCTGCAGCGTCTGGTCGCCTGAGAGTCCCTAGGGCCTGACCATCGCCCGCACCCGCCATTCCTCGCGTGGATGGGTGCGCCGCGCATAGGCACCGACAACGTCGACTACCGCGCGCGTAAGGATTGGAATAGCGGACGGGTGATGAGCCCCGTACCGAAGCAGACCGGCAGCGAGGTGCGCATCCTCCGTGCGAGCCGAGTGCGCGTATGAGGCTCGATCCGAGTTCGACCTGCCATAAATGATGCTGATCGGTGTCGGAAACTCCTGAACGAAACGGATATTGGGTGCGGTTGCGATCGCCATCTCAATGCGCATTGGTCCACGCTTGCGTGGGCGTGAATCCCGAAGGTAAAGGAACGAGGTGAGTGGATTCACTGAGCCACTCATCTGCATGTACGTCGGCTGCCGAAGTTGATCCCGCACCCACGTGGCTGCGGGGAGAACCAGTGGGCCATCGACTGGGAAACTCGTCCACGACTCGAGTTGTTTCGATGAATCTCCCGCCCAGAGCCGGTCCGTGCCCTCGTGGCGCATTGCCCATGGACCGAAGTACCCGGTTCCCTCACGTAGTGGCCACCCACCCGATTCATCGACTATCTCATCGATTCCCTGCGGTCTGACTTCATCGTCATAGGACATCCAGACGATCCAGTCGTGTGGCTTCGCACCCGTGCGCACCAGGTAGTCGATCCAGAACGCTTGGTGTTGCATCGTGGGCAATTCGCGCCCAGGACTAATCACCTCGAGACGCGGAATTCGAGCAACGAACTCTCGTGCGATGCCCATATCCCTACTCGCGGGCTCGCTCGCGACACTCACCACGACTCGATCGAAATGTGCGTGCGCACTCACGATGGAAGTCAGGCAGCGCTCCAGTCGGGCGCCACCTCGCCACGACATGCAGACCAGGATCGGTCGAATAGGAGACATCCGCTTGTCACCTCCCACGACGAATCACGCGCCGTGCGCTTGCACGCAGCGCACGCGACGTTCGGTCTGCCCGGCCCCCTCCTGGATTCCCCGTCGATGAGGCACTCCGAACCAGCGGGGTCATCCCCACGGCGGGCATAGATCGGATCCGAGCAAAAAATGAGGCGAGTTCCGCCGCGAACCGATCCCAGGAGTATCTGGTCACGGCTGCATTCAAGTCGTCGAGCCTGCGCTGTGCAAAGGGCGGCTCGCCCAGCAGCCGGGTGAGATCCGCGGCATAGTCCTCGATGTCCCAACCTGGGGGAACCGACGCGATTCCTGAAATCTCCGCCAAGGGCCCGAAGGCAGTGAAGGTCGTCGGGGTTCCGAGAACGGCTGCCTCGTAGGGCACGAATCCGAAACCCTCGGCGCTTGAAGGATAGATCACTGCGCTGGCGTGCGTGAGCAGCCATGACCGACTCGGGCCCGTGACATGGCCCACCGAATAAGCCCTACCCCGAAGATTCGTATGCACATCGAGCAATTCACGTTCCCGGTCCCGGCTGCTGCTCGAGCGCACATGGAGACCCGCCAAAACCAGATCGCAGCTAACCCCGCCAGCGAGGACCCTTTCCCAGACACGGATGGCGAAATCCCGATTCTTGTGTACGAAGTCGTTTCCGAGGACGAGAAGGAATGGGCGCCCATCCAGGTCTGCGACAAGTGTACGGATGTCGTCACCAACCCGTGGATCCGACCGAGTGATGTGGTCGAGCCCGAGTGGGATCGGAAGAACCCGTTCTGGGTCGAGACGAGGAACCTCCGCACACAAGCGTTCCGCTACGTCCGCGCTGATGGTGGTGATGCCGTCAACACCCAGGGCAATAGTCCGTTGGAGAGCGCGGTAGTCCAACCAATCATGTTCAGAACCGTGATAGCGCGGAATGTCATAGGCAATGAGATCAAGGTAAGTCGTGACGACTCTTTTTCCAAGATCGCGGGCATCCCCGATATTGCTGCGGCGATCAATCTGATTTGGGTACCAGACGATATCGGCCCTTGTGCGTGAGGTCGGAGAGACACGGACTCCGGGCACGTTGGCAAGATGCATTGCGTACTCAGGCAAATCCGAAATGCCCGTAAGGGTGACGGACTCGATATTCGGCTGTCGGGCAAGCGCTTCGACGGCCGCGGTAGTGAGAACTTGCGCGCCAGTCTCGTGAGGTCCCAGCCATGTGGCGTCAACATTGACTGTCATCGAAGAGGGAATTGGCTCCGACTCGATGAAGGCCGCATGGTGCGAACCCGTGGGATCGTGCACCTCCCACTGATCCGCATTGGAAATCACCACAGCCGAGCCACCTCGTCCAGCGTCGGGCTGGCTGATGAGAAGCCAGTCGTGCCACAGTCCGTGGTCGCTCGCCATCCGCCCCCATGTCCGCACCGCCTCGGTTTCGAGATCGACAGCCGGTGGGGGGCCCACGAGGTCAGCGAGATCGAGAGCGAGGACGCACGTGGGACCCGCAGGTGCGGTGGAACGCAGGAACTCATCGCGAGTGACAGTCGAGGGAACGAGGCTCACCGACGCGAGCCTTGGCTCACTATCGAAGTGCCGCGCGATGAGTTCCACCCGTTCCGTGGTCAGCAGGGATTGATCACCAAGGGCGACCAGGGATCGACCTGCACGTGATCGGATGGGTTGCACGTTGTCCGCCGTCACAGCGCCTCGAAGACTCTGTCAAGGAGTGGATTGAGAGCCCGCGAGTAATAGGGGTCGGCACTAAGGATGGACTGCCAGCGACGTATGAACATCTCAGACTCCCGCGGATCGGCCTTCCTTCGCACGATGGACGCTCCCTCGTGGTGGAGTAGGTGCGCGTAGGGCGTCCACGCTACGCGATAGCCGAGCTCGCGAACTCGAAGGCAGAAATCCACATCGTTGAAGTCTCGGGCGAAGGATGGATCGAAGCCGCCGACGAGATCGAAGACCTCCGCCCTCACCAGCATCACCGCAGCCGTTACCGCGCTGAAGTTCCGAGGAGTCAACGTGGAACCGAAGTAGCCCGGCCACGTGGCACCCTTTCCGATGTGCACGTGGGTAGGCCCATCAGGCAAAAGAACGATTCCAGCGTGCTGGATTCGTCCATCCGGATAAGTAAGAAGGGCGCCAGTAACCCCCACTTCGGGAATCTGGCCAAGTTCGAGCATGCGCGTCACAGGCCCATCCGTCATGGCGATCGTGTCGTCGTTGAGAATCAACAAGTAACTTCCCGATGCGTGACTTCTGCCAATGTTTACTGCCTCGGAGAAGTTGAATTCACCCTCGGGCGTGTAAGCGATCTGCCAATCGACACCTGAAATCGGCTCGATCACGCCCGTGGTGACCGCGATGATCTCCAGCGGAGAGTCCTCTCGTTCACGTAACGACCGCACAGCATCGTCAACGAACCGGGTACCTGATGATGGTGAACGCTTTCCGATGGTTGGAATGATCACGCTGATCGTGTACGGCGTGGCTACACGCGGGTGAATCTCATTGAGCCCCCTCGTCGCACTGGGAGTAGCGCTCCCACCGCCGAAGGTTCGCTGCAGGTGTTCAATCTGTGCGCGGGCCGCCGCTTCCTGCGCCCACGGTTTCGCCTCGATTGTCAACGCCGTACTTTCCGCCCACGCGCGCCAGTGATACAGGGGCCGGGGAATATGTGCAACTTTTCCGAGTGAGGGAAGTAGGCGAAGTGCCAGATCGAAGTCTTGGGCACCATCCATCTGGGACCTGAAGCCACCCACATCACGGACCATGGACGTACGGAATGCAGTGAAGTGACACAGGTACATCTGCGTCAGCAGAAGCTCCGGAGAGAAGTCCGGTTTGCAGTGCAGTTCGAAATGCCGACCCCCACCGTCAATCTTGTCCTCATCGGAATAGATGACGTCGATACTCGGGTCACGCAGCAATTCCTGGCTCAGCATCTCGATGGCACGCGGATTCAGCAGATCATCGTGATCGAGCCAGCCGAACCACTCGGTCGTAACCCGCTTCAGGCCTCGATTACAGGCAGCCGAAATTCCGCCGTTGCTGTTGCGAAGCACCGTGATGCGTGGGTCTCCTTCGTGAATGGCCGCAAATGAATCGAGGTAGGACACAACACTGGGCGCGGTCGAGCCGTCATCACTCACGATGAGCTGCCAGTGCTTAGCAGTCTGGTTGAGCACTGAATCAAGGCATAGGCGCAGGTACGGCAGCGGTGGATTGAAGACCGGCACTATCACGGCAACAGCGAGGGAGTTGTCTACCGTTCCAGGTGAACGCGCGAATGAATCGGTGATCCAGGCCTGGTATTGCTTTCCAACGTTCCGCTCCCACCAGCGACGCTTGGCCCAGCGCCGAATTCGACCCAAGCGGCGCTTTACCTGGACGATGGGATGCGACTCCGGCAGTCCGTCGAGGAACGTCAACACGGTGTACCCGTTACTCGATCCGGAAGGTTGCCGGGAGGTCGACGAATCCCTGACCGATTTCGCCCCTCGGACTCCGTACGACGAACTCCAGGGAATTGTTCCAGGTGTCGATGACCCTGGTGCCGGTGTGATCGAAGACATCGATGTGGACGATGTAGCGACCAGGCAGAAGAGGGTTGTCAGTAAGGCCGACGTAAACGGTGTGTTTGCCACGCACGTATCCGAGATCGATATTGTGTCGATGATTGTTGACCATCGTCACCAAGGGACCTGACTCATGCTGAAAGGCAACTCTCACATTTGGGCCGAGCACCTCTTCATGTGCTGTGAAGCCCACCGCCACAGCGAATGTTGTTCCCGTTTCTGCATGGTCTAGGGGCTGACCGCGACCATCCGTTACCGCAGCGCGGGTCAACTCGATGATGGAATCGGATCGTCGATCCCCAGCCTCCCGCGCCGCCTCGATCCGAGGGTTTCGAGCTGACTCCTCCGCATTAACTTTCTCGAGATAGGCCGACACGACACGAGGGGCGGGGCCAGACCCGGCTACTTGCCCGTGATCGAGCCATGTGACGTCATCGCAGAGGGATTCGACTTGCCCGAGACCATGGCTGACTACGACGATCGTGGTGCCCGACTTTCGTAAAGCGGCGAGATGATCGAAACACTTGCGCTGGAACTCCTCGTCACCTACGGCGAGAACCTCGTCGACCAACAGGACGTCGGGCTTTACGTTGACCGCGACAGAGAAACCCAAGCGGACGTACATACCGCTCGAATAGTGACGCACAGGATCGTCAATGAATTCCCGAAGCCCTGAGAATTCAATGATCGAGTCGGTTGCTGCTGCAATTTCCTTCTTGGACAGTCCCAGAATCGCACCATTGAGACGGATGTTCTCGCGGCCGGTCATGTCGGGGTGGAATCCGGCACCGAGCTCGATGAGAGCCGCAACACGACCCTCGCACGTGATCGAACCGGACGTTGGACGATAGATCCCAGTTACAAGTTTGAGTAGAGTCGACTTGCCGGAACCGTTGTGACCGATAAGTCCGTACATGCTCCCTTGGGGGATCGCGATGGATACGTCGCGGAGTGCCCAGAAATCCTCTGTGGAGGTGGGGCGTCCCCGCACGATGCGCTCTTTCAGTGAGCGCCGGCGGTCGATGTGTCGCAGAAAGCGCTTGGAGACCTGCTCGACTCGGATTGCATCGAGCCTCGTCATAACAATTCCCCTATGTCGTCACTCGACCTTTCGAAAACCTTGAGACCGATCGCAAAGACGACGGCCCCACACGCCAGAAGCCCGGGGATAACCCACCACTCAGGGACAACTAAGGAATACATCACATCGTGCATGGCGGTTACAAACCACGTCATGGGATTCGCCTCAACGATGATGACGAGCCACTCGGCCGTATCTCGCACAAGGCTGAGCGGGTAGAGCACAGGAGTGAGGAAATACAACGCACCCAACACGACAGTCACGATGTATTGAACGTCGCCATAACGGGCATTGAGCGTCGCCAGCATGAGTCCTACACCCTGCGCGAAGAGCGCCGTGCCGAGAAGAATCGGGATCGCGAGTAGCCATGTGGCACCGACGTTTCCCTGCCAGAGGAACATTCCGACGAGAACGACAAGCTCCAATCCGACCTGCACCAACTGCACGACCGAAGCACCCAGGATCGGTGCCCACGCCGGGAAGTGGACTTTGCGGAGGAGTTCGCCATTGGACTTCAACTGCGACATTGATAGGAGAACGAAGCTGGAAAAGAGGTTCCACGTGACCATGCCGGTGAAGACGAAGGCGGCGAAACTTGTCCGTTCCGGGTCGGCACCGAGGGGTGGTGCTTGGACACGGAACACGAGGCTAAAGACGGCCGCAAAGACCAAAAGTGTCGCCAAGGGCTGGAGCAGCGACCACGCCCAGCCCAGCACACTGGACCGGTAGCGGGTGGCGAAGTCACGTTGGGCGAACGCCCAAATGAGCGCCCGTCGCTGGATCAGGTCCGAGATCACCAAACCCCTTCGGCCTCCCGAGGAAACGCCCCTGCCGACGCCCGATTCGGGCAGTCTAGGCCGCTAGCCTGGAGAGATACATCGGCTACAAGGCCGAGGACACGAGGGGTGCAAATGCGGATTGCAGAAACTTTGGCCACCGTTCTCATCGCTGGCATCGTGGGTGTCGCCGCTCCGAGCGCCCAGGCCGCTACGGGGTTCATCACATCGCCAAACGGCCTCGTGGGTGTGCAACAGGAGGTTGTCGTCTACGCACCCCAGATGTCGGGGCAACCCGCCACCGTCGGTCTCACGTCAGGTGCGACTCAATTAGTAATCCAAACCCCCATCAATCCCCAGGGTTACGGCTACGCGAGCTGGACCCCCACGACCGCGGGTACCTGGACCATCAACGGTCTCGGAAGCGCGGCTGCGTCTGGAACGACGACGATCACGGTGGCAGCGATGCCCACCACTACCGCCCTCGAGGTTCCCAATAACGCTCAAGTGAACACCGCCATATCCGTACTGGCCACCGTCACCGCCCCGGCGGGATCCCTCGCTCCCACAGGAACCATGACACTTCGCGACTATCCCTCGCAGAACGTCATCGCCACTGTTGCCGTGAACCCGGTGGGCACATCGACGAGTTCCCTGGCCACCTTCACGTGGACACCGGGTTCAACCGGGGTCGCGTCCCTGATCGCGAATTTCACGCCGAGTAATTCGTCCTTTGGGGCCTCAACGAGCGCAGTCGGGCAGTCCACCATCTCCACCGCGGTGAACATCATCTCGCTGGCATTTCCTGCGCAGTTGAATGTCGGGACGCCGACCGTCCTCACCTCGATCCTCGGCGCAAACCAACCGCAGGGAACGGCAGCGTTCCTCTTCGATGGGCAGGGCATCAGCGCCTCCATCCCGACGGTGAACGGCATCGCGAACTTTCCGTGGACACCCTCGGCCGCAGGAGTGCACATCATCGGGGTGAACTACAGCTCATCCACCAACGTCAGCGGTTCATCCTTCCAGCCCGTCACCATCCAGGCTGCACTTCCGCGGGACACCATGACCGTCGATCCGCAGCCCGGCGCACCGTGGTTCATCGCGTCACCGATCACTCTCGCGGCCGGGACCTCCGTCACCCTCGCGGGGGTTGCAGCCTCCGGAGCGCCGGTGACGTTCAGTGAGTCCGGTCCGTGCACCCTCAGTGGGGCGGTGTTGACCGCGCGGTCCCCCGGGCAGTGCCAGGTGACCGCCTTCACACCCGGGAGCGCGAGCTACGCCCAGGCGAGCCAGACCTACACCGTCACGGTCACGGCGCCCCCACGTCGGGGCCGGTGAGCCAGGCCTCCTCGACCTCGGACTTTCGAAACGGAAGTGACTGGAGTAATCTCCTGAGCCCTGAGGAGGCTTCCCCATGACCGCATACCCGCTCCGTAGTCGACTGGTCCCACTGGCCACCGCCATGGTCCTGGGTGTTTCGCTCACCCTGCTGGCAGCTCCTGGCAACGCCGCACCCTTGAGCGGCAAGTCCTGGGTGGCATCCCCCAACGGTGTTGTCGGAGTGCAGCAGCAGGTGATCCTGAAGGCCCCCTCCCTTGCGGGTCAGGCGGCCACATTTACTTTCACCACACCCGGTGGAGCGAGCAACGCGGGTCAGGCCGCCGTGAATTCGGCTGGATTCGCCTACCTTCCCTGGACACCAAACCAGGCAGGGACGTGGACCATCACCGCCACCGGCGGGGGAACCACCATCGACACGTCCTCGATCACCGTCGCGGCGGTGCCGACAGTGACCTCCTTGGAGGTTCAGAACGAGGTGGTCGCGGGCGTGACCACGGGGATCGTTGCGCGTGTGCAGTCACTGACCGGATCGATCGCCCCGAGCGGCACCGTCACCGTGCGCAACTCCACAGGGGGCTCGGTCGCAAGCGGTTCCGTCAGGCCGACCGGGATCACCGGCGAATCCATCGCGAACCTCACCTGGCAGGCGGGCACGGGAACAACCCAGATGACCGCAACATTCACACCGGCCAACGGGAACTTCGGAGCATCTACCTCCAACTCCCAGAGCCCGATCGCGGGTCCCGCACAGGTGGTGTCCATCCGAATGCCGGCCAACGTCTACCTCGGCGTCCCCGTGACACTGTCCGCGGTGGTGAATCCCTCGTTCATCAACTCCCTCGGTGGCAGCGTGGCGTTCAACCTGAGCATCGACGGGTTCGTGAGCTACCCGATGGGTGGGTCGCGACCACTGGTGGATGGAACCGGAACTGCTCCGTGGACACCCACGAAGATCGGATTCCAGAGCGTCAACGTCCAGTACGCCTCGCAGGATTTCCAGTACAACGGAAATGACTCTCAGATCATCAACGTGCTTCCCGCACCCTCGGCGGACACAGTCACTTTGACCGGCGGTGGCGCGGCCTGGGCTGCAGGGACACCGCTCTCGTTCGTGGCCGGCACGGATGTCACGCTGGGTGCAGCCTCTCGGTCCGGCAACCCTGTCGCCCTCGCGATTGCGGGACCGTGCGCAATTGAGGGCGCCACGTTGACGGCCCTTGGGGCGGGTTCCTGCACCGTCAGCGCAACATCGATGGGTAACGGTGGAAGCCTCAAGGCTTCGTCCGCCTCCTACACCGTCAACGTGACCTCAGCTCCCAAGAAGAAGCGTTAACCGGACGCGCGCCCCTTCCACCGGCGCAGGGGCGCGGTGAGTTTCCACGAGCGGGTGTTCTGCAGGAAGTCCAACTCCTGACGTAGGGCATCCGCAGCCGCCTGAAGGGCGAGAATCTCCGTCGCCGAGTCGTCGGCACGCAGCACCACGAAGGAACGCAGGCCCAGGAATCCCTCCACGGAGTCCTGGGCATCCGCGACCGCCAGCGTGAGTTGCGCCGTCTCCCCGGTTCTCCCTGCTCCCAGTGGCAGTGCGAGCACGCTCCCCAGATAGACCTCCTGGCGCAGCGGGCCGCCGGGGCCGGACGCATCGATGGTGACCCGTCCGGGCATGGCCCGGGTCGCGAGGAGGAGGGTGAGTGCGCCTTCGAACGGGCGTGTGAAGCGGATGTCAGCCCTGCACCCGGGTCGCAGCTCCAGTCCCCAGGTCTGCGGTGAGCCGAATGTGCCCGTCACCACGGCATCGGTGGTCTCGAAGTCCCGCTCCCCGCGCGGCTGGCGCAACAGGGGCGTGAGTCCCTCGGCCTGCAGGTAGGCCATGTATCGGTCGGCGTGGCCCTCGTCCGGTGCGGGTGGGCGCGTGGCCAAAACGTACTCGCGTCCGAGTTCGATCATGGGGGCCATCACGGACCTTCCTTCCGTTGTTCGTGCAGCGTCGATCTCCGCGACGATCACATCGGCAACGTGCTCCCAGGTGATAGGCGCTGGAGGCGCTTCAAGGGTTCTGCGCTCGTGCCGGGCACGAGCTTCGTCGTCGAGGGCGTTGGCTTCGACGCATGCAACAAGCGCATTGAGATCGTCGCTGGTGAAGTAGCAGGCAAGATCACCACCCGCTTCAGGGAGTGACGAGTTATCCGCCACGATTGTGACCTTGCCGAATGCCAAGGACTCACTCACCGGGAGTCCCCAACCCTCGTAACTGCTGGGGTAAAGGGTGAACTGGGCATGCGCGTAGAACTGGGCGAGTTCGGGGTCCGTGAGACTGCCACTGAGTACGGTGACCTTCCCGCCGAGTCCTCGCGTGTAGACGTACTCGCGCAGGAATTCACTCGCGTGCCACCCCAGACGACCGATACACACGAGGTCCGGGACACGATCCGCTCCGTGATCTTCGATGAGCCTGCGCCACGCGTTCAGGGCAAGGATGTGGTTCTTGCGCGACTCGATAGTGCCCACGAACAGCGCATAAGGCCTCGGCCACGGTGAGTCCGTGTCCGGGAATTGACCGGGTGTGATGCCGCACGGCAGACCTGTTGCTGCACCACCGGGGGTGGGTGTCGTCACCTGAAGACCACGAGCATGGGAGTCGAACCACGTGATGAAGTCATCCCGCGAG
Organism: Rubricoccaceae bacterium; assembly: GCA_040381195.1. GTDB lineage: Bacteria > Actinomycetota > Actinomycetes > S36-B12 > S36-B12 > VGCC01. Next base: position 3,674 of record JBEIHR010000003.1, on the reverse strand, counting down.
GACCTACTGATCGCCGGGACGCGGGAGGCGGTCTGCGCGAGGAGGGTCAGGTAACGCTCAAACAGGTTGTTGACGGCTGCCGTATGGCCGGTGCGCATCACGGGAGTGAGGTCATAGAGCAGGGCGACGATGCGGGCGCCGTGGGCATGCGCGTCGCGCACGGCGAGCATGAGGGCGTCACTGATCCAGAGGGCACCGAGGATCACCAGGACGGTGTCCTGGGTGATCACGACAGGATCCTCGGCGTGGGCGCGGGTGAGTGCCGCCTCCGCAGCCTGGGCGAGTGCGTCCCGGTTCTCGCGGGATCGGGAACGGGCACCCTCGGCGACGAGTGTGGCGAACTCCTGGGCCGTGAGTTCGACGAAGACCCCACGGCCCCGATCCAGGATCACCGTCCGAGCGCCGGTGCGCTCCACCACCAGGGGCACGGTCTCCGCGACCACCCGCTGCACCCCCGAGACCGACTCCCGACGCTGCAGGAACTCCACGAGGTCGGTGACGTCGAGCAGCGTCGCCTGGTGCACGTTCGGCACTGTAGGGGACGGCTACGGTGCAGACGTGGAGTACCGCCGGTGGTGGCCCTGGGGGGCACTCGTCTCGGCATTCATCGTGCTGGTGACCCAGACATGGACCGGCTTCAACTCTCCTGATTCGGAGTTCTACGCCTCCTTCGCCCTCTACGGGTCGGATGTGGCGGATCGGGCGGTGGAACCCGCCTACTACTGGACCCGGCTCGGCTACATCGCCCCGGTACGCGTCCTCGTCACCACCCTCGGCCCGTGGTGGGGGTTCGGCATCTGGCGGGTGGTCCTGATCGTCATGGTCGTGGCCGCGGTCATGGCTGCGGTACGCATCGCCGGCCGCTCACTGGTGTTGGCGATCGCCCTCGCACTGTTCGTGGGGTTGAACACCGTCGTGATCGCCTACCTCGGAAATACGTACCTCGCCGGGACGATCCTCGCGCTCACCTTCCTGCTGCTGTCTCTCGGCGTGACCTACCTGGGCAGCGCTGCATCCCAGGGACTCGGTCCCTGGGGATCACCACGCTGGTCGACTGCCGCAATGAGCGGTGCGCTCTTGGGGTGGCTGGTGATGATCAATCCCTACGGATTCCTGCTGGGGGCTGGAATGTGGGCCGCACTGCGGCTCGTGGCGCTGTGGAAGATCCACACCGCGCGCCTACAGCGACTTTGCGTGGACGCTCTCGCACTTTTCATCGGTGGAGTCTGCGGCTTCGGCGTGTTCTGGATCGCCGGACTCGTGATTTTCCCGGGTCGCTCGTGGTGGGACACGTACCTGGAGTGGAACGCGCGGCTGGACTATGCCCAGTTCATCGGCGACGCCACCACGTGGCAGCGCGACACGGCTCTGATCGTGGTGGTGGTCTCAGTGGTCGCATCGATCATCGCCACGATCGCCCACCCTCGGCACCGGTGGACGTGGGCGGCACTCGCGATCTCGGTATCCAACATCGTGATGACCGCAGTGATCATGATCGTGATGCCGGGACCGTGGCTTGAGGCCCCGCACTATGTGGCACTGCTATGGCCGGGTGCGCTCATGGCATTGACGGTGGTCTTCACTTCGCTCTTTCCCGGAACCCGAGCGGGACGTGCTCTCCATCCGTGGGTGCTCGGGGCGGGAATCACGGTGACTGTGCCGCTGCTCCTGTGGGCCGGAAGGTTCGACGGAGTCCTGGAGCTCTCCATGGCGTGGAGTGCCGCGGCCGTGGTGGTCGTGGCACTCGGTGCGGTTGCATTGCTCGCGCGGTCTCGCTGGACTACCGGGGTCGCGATCGCACTCGTGATCGTCATGGGCGCACTGTTCGTGTGCGCGCAAATCTGGCAGAACGGCAGGGGTCTGCTCGGGATCTACGGGCAGTACCCGTTTCGAACCGCCTTCGTCGATTTCCAGCATGATGATCAACTTGCCTCCCGCATGCACATCCAGGAGTGGTTACTCAAGCGCACACAACCTTCGGACTCCATCGCGATCTGGACCGATCCCGATGGTCTCGGACGCGAAGTCGCCGCGATGCAGATGTGGGGGGACTACAACCTCGTGACCCCCGATGCCACGATGACGCGAGACACCACCACTCGGCTCGAGGACATGCGCCCGTCGGTCATCGCGATGTACGCCCCGGATCGTGCCCAGATTGAGGCGCTCTATGCCTCATTGCCCCCCTGGTCGTTGCCAGCAGACCTGGAGTGCACAACCGCGCCCTATCTGGGGGTGGGTACGGGTGAGATCGTCGCGTGCCTCACGAGGTTGACCTGGGTCGGCTAACCAGACCGGCTAATCAGACGAGCAGGCGCGCGATATCGGCAGCACGCTTCGTCGTACGCGTGAGGGACGTAACGCGGGAGCCGATCCACTGCAGGGTCGATTCCTGTCCCTGGGTATCCAAGCCCACGCGCTGATCATCACTGATCCGGTAATCGATCACCACCGCATCGTCGATCACCATGCCGTGGTCACGGACGGCGAGCATGGACCACCAGCGGTCATGCAACCAGCCGTTGGGGATAGGGACACGCAGGACCCGGTGCGGGACGACCGCGGAGGCACCGCCCGTGGCGACGGAGTGACGCAGGACATACGTCCACTGTTTGCGCAGGTCGAGATCGTTCCATCCCGCAGGAACCGGGAAGGAATCCCGCACGGTGCCACCGAGCGGAGCTCCGCTCGTATCGACAAGTCGACCATCCGATGCGAGCATCACCGCCTCCGGGAATGTCCGCGCAACCGCCTCGTGGTGACCGATGCGGTCGATATGCCAAATGTCGTCATGGTCCCCGAGGACAGCAAGGTCGAAGTCCTTGACCGCGTGCACACCTTGGGTGACGTTGTGGGCGATTCGGGTGGTGACGTCCCGGCTCGTGGTGGTTGCCCGGTGAATGTCGAACCCGTGCGTCCGGAGGAGAGCGTCCACCTGCGGGGACGCTGCGTCACACACCGCAATCCGGGAATCGGGGGTGCGCGACTGGCCGGTGATGCTGTCCAGGGTGTTCACGAGGAAGGGCGCATCGCCATGCGCCACCACGACGGCGGCGATGCGCATCAGGCGCTGACCTGCCGCCGGCCCTTGCGCCGCTGCGCACCCGCATTAAGGTTACGGATCAACTGCTCGTAGTCGTCCGTGACGGCGTCCCATTGATAGTGCTCGTCGATGCGCTTCCTGCCCGCCGTGGCGAACTCCTGCAGGTCCGCATCGATGTTGGCATCGAACACGTGGTCCTCACCACCCGCGATGTCATCGAGCAGAGTCGCTAGCTGGTTGGCATCAGCCCAGAAGAACGCCTTCTCCGCGGTCACCTCCCGATTGAACTCGCAATCGAAGGCCAAGACGGGGGCACCGGCTCCCATCGCGCGCAGCAGGCTCGGGTTGGTGCCACCGACCGAATGCCCGTGGATGTACGTGCGGGCGTTGGCGTACAGCTGGTCGAGCAACTCGTGGTCGTAGATCCCGCCGAGGAACGTAATCCGCTCGTCTCCCTGGGCTGCCTCGTGCACGCGATCCACGTACCACTTGCTGTATGGGGCCGAACCGACGACGAGGAGGGGCCGGGTCTCATCCGAGATGCGGTACGCATGCACCGCGTCGAGAACATGATTCTCCGGCTCGAACCGGGCCACGATGAGGTGGTAGTCACGGCGCAGGACACCGAGTT
>JBEIHR010000002.1:0-56262 GCA_040381195.1 Rubricoccaceae bacterium | reverse complement strand
GCCGCTGCTTCCAATCGCACATCCGCCTTATGGTCACGCCCGAGTGGAAAGTGCGCCGCGGCCAGTTTGCTGCGGGGGACGACGGCCAGAACGTAGGACTGATCCTTGGAAGGATCACTGGCACGGAACAACTCGGGTCCGCGCTCGCTGTGTTCGATGCGGGCGTAGTGCCCCGTGACGATTCCATCGAACCCCAGAGCGTGAGCCCTGTCGAGGACGGCACTGAACTTGATGTGCTCGTTACAGCGAAGACAGGGATTCGGGGTACGGCCGGCGCTGTACTCATCGAGGAAATCGGCCATGACGGTTTCCCGGAATCTCTCGGCGAAGTCCCATACGTAGAAGGGGATGCCCAAGATATCTGCGACACGACGTGCATCCCGAGCATCATCAAGAGTGCAGCACCCGCGCTCGCGTCCACCCGCCGACTTTCGTGCCAGGGCCAGGTGCACCCCGACCACATCGTGTCCATCGTCGAGTGCGCGTGCGGCAGCTACCGAGGAATCGACCCCGCCGCTCAGCGCGGCGATGAGCTTCATCCGGCACTACTCCGAGTCGACGATCCCGCGCGCTTGGCACGATCCACCGCGGCCGGGAGCGCAGCGACGATTCGTGAAACGTCCTCGTCGCTTGAGGTGCGTCCGAGACTGAAGCGCAGTGATGACCGAGCGAGGGAATCGGGCACTCCTGTCGCGAGGAGGACGTGGCTCGGCTCCGGAATCCCCGCGGTGCAGGCAGATCCGGTGGAGCAGTCGATGCCTGCGGCATCCAGGAGCATGAGAAGTGCATCACCCTCGCATCCCGGGAAGGTGAAATGCACATTGCCCGGGAGCCGCATCACGCCCTCTCCTCCATTGAGGATGGCATCGGGCACGGCGGAGCGAACACCGGTGATCAGTGACTCCTGGAGCGCACGCATTCGTTCGGCATGACTGTGTTGCGATGTGACCGCACTCTCGACCGCGGCGGCGAAGCCCGACGCGAGAGCGCAGTCCAAAGTCCCGGAACGGATCTCTCGTTCCTGACCCCCACCATGGACGACCGGGGTGAATTGCTCGGCGATGTCGATGATGAGGGCCCCGATGCCGACCGGCCCCCCGACCTTGTGGCTGCTGATGGTGACCGCGGATGCACCCAACGCCGTGATGTCGATCGGCACCTGGCCCAGGACCTGGACGGCATCGGTGTGGAACGGGACTCCTGCATCTCGACAGATACGCGCGATGTCCTGGACGGGTTGGATGCTTCCGATCTCGTTGTTCGCCCACATCACGGTGCACAGAGCCGCATCTCCCCCGAGCCTGTCGAGGCGCTCTGCGATCCAGGCAGGATCGACGAGCCCACGGCTATCCACCGGGATCCAGGTGACATCCGCACCCTCGTGCTTTGCCAACCACTCCACGGGGTCCAGCACGGCGTGGTGCTCGATGGACGAGGCCAGGACGCGCGGGGCATCGCCACGATCGCGCGCTGCCCAGAAGAGACCCTTGACCGCGAGGTTGTCTGCCTCGGTTCCCCCCGACGTGAAGATGACCGACGAGGGGCGAGCATGGAGAGCCGCAGCGATGGACTCCCGTGCTTCCTCGACGATGCGTCGTGCTGCACGTCCGCTGGCATGGAGCGACGACGGGTTACCGGCCACTCGAGACGCGGTGGTCCATGCGTCCCGAACTTCGGGAAGCATGGGCGAGGTCGCGGCGTGATCCGCGTAGACGCGACCGTCGAGCATCACGTCATCGTAGGGTCACGCGCCCGCGCGCTTCTTGATCTCCTCGGTGAGCTGTGGGACGACCTCGAAGAGGTCCCCCACGACTCCGAAATCGGCGAGTTCGAAGATGGGCGCCTCGGGGTCCTTATTGACCACCACGATGGTCTTCGAGGTCTGCATCCCCGCGCGATGCTGGATGGCACCGGAGATGCCGTTCGCGATGTAGAGCTGGGGAGACACGGTCTTGCCCGTCTGCCCGACCTGATGGGTATGCGGGTACCACCCGGCGTCCGTCGCAGCGCGTGAGGCGCCCACCGCGGCCCCCAGCGAATCGGCCAGCGCCTCGATGACGCCGAATCCGTCCGCCGACCCGACGCCGCGCCCACCCGACACCACGACGGCTGCCTCGGCGAGCTCTGGCCGACCACCCTTGGTGGCCTCGGTTCGCTCGGTGACGCGCGTCGTGGTCGAGGTATCGCTGACCGGCACGTCGATCGTGCTGCGCGTTGGCGTGCTCACCTGCGGCTCCGGTGCGATCGAATTCACCCGGACGGTGATGATGGGCGTTCCCTGCGTGACGCGGGAGTGCACGATGGTGGAACCACCGAAGACGCTCTGGGTGGCGGTTCCATCCGCGGCTATGTCGACGGCGTCGGTAATGATTCCGCTGTTCGTTTTGATGGCCAGGCGGCCTGCCGCCTCTTTGCCGGTGGCACTGGAGGCCACGAGCACCGCGGCCGGCGACCGCTGGGCCACGAGTGCGGCGAGGACGTCGGCGATGGGTGCGACCGAGTGGTCGGTGTACTGCGGCGCATCGGCAACCAGCACTTCGGTTGCGCCGAATTCCGCGAGTGTCGCCATCGCGCCGTCGTCGCATCCGGGGCCGATCCACACGGCCACGGGTGACCCGAGTCTCCGCGCAGCGGTCAAGAGTTCCGCGGTGGCCTTCTTCACCTGACCACCGAATTGCTCCACGAGAACGAGGACATCTGCCATGACGCGCTCCTTAGATGAACTTCTGCTCGGCGAGGAACTCGGCGATCTTCGTGCCACCATCCCCCGCATCCGACACGACGACGCCCGCTGCCTTGGCTGGGCGCGCGGAGAAGTCCGCAACAGCACTCCACGCTGCACGACTTCCGACCGCGCCGGGATCCAGCGACAGCTCCGCGAGCCCGATGGTCTCGACCGGCTTCTTCTTCGCGGCCATGATCCCCTTGAAGGATGGGTATCGCGGCTCGTTGATCTTCTCGACGACGCTGATGACCGCCGGGGTGCTCGCGGTGACGGTGTCGAAGCCGTAGTCGGTCACGCGCTCGATTGTGACCACGGAGCCCTCGACCACGACCTTCTGGGCGAACGTCAACTGCGCGATGCCGAGGATCTCGGCAACCATGGCTGGGATCACGCTCATCCGGGCATCGGTGGATTCCGAACCGAAGACGATCAGGTCGAAGCCGCGGTCCTTCAGCGCCGCGGCCAGGGCGTTGGCGGTGGCGATGGCATCGGAGCCCCGCAGGGCGTCGTCGACGACATGGATCCCGGAGTCGGCTCCCATGCTGAGGGCCTTGCGGACGGTCTCCGCGGCCCGCTCTGGCCCCATCGAGACCACCACGACCTCGCCACCGGCCGCCTCGACGATCTGGAGGGCCTGCTCGACCGCGTACTCGTCGAGTTCGTTCATGACCCCGTCGGCGCTCTCACGATCCAGGAGGGAGTCCTCGGCCCGCAGGCGCTTCTCCGCCCAGGTGTCCGGAACCTGTTTGACACACACGGCGACCTTCATCGCATTCCCTTCGACGATTGTATCCAATCATGGACTCCCCTCGGGCGCGCGTTTCGCCCGGGCGACGCGGGCCTCCACGGCCGCACGGGTCGCCGCCTCGATCTCCTGAACCTCCGGGGGTGGGGGAATCGGCTGCCTGGCACGCACGACCCGCGCGGGAATCCCCGCCACGACGGAGTGGGGGGGCACCGCGCCCCGGACGACCGCATGCGCACCGACGATCGAGTGCTCCCCGATGTCCGCCCCGCGCAGGAGGGAGGCCTTGACACCGATCCACGACCCCCGGCCGATCCGCACCGGGGCCTTGACGATCCCCTGGCGTCGGATGGCGGTATGGATGTCGTCACTCCTGTGGTCGAAGTCGCAGATGTACACCCAGTCACTGATCAAGGTCTCGGGTTCGATGGATATGTCCATGTAGCAGTTGATCGTGTTGTCTCGACCGAGGACGGATTTGTCTCCGATGCGCAGGGTGCCCTCGTGACAGCGGATTCGATTGTCATCCCCGATATGCACCCAGGCGCCGATGCGGATCCGTCCGTGACCACGACGCTGTTCGATGGTGACACGCCGGCCGAGGAATACAAGGCCAGCACATTCGATCCGGGGATGACGGATTCTGAAACGCACGAAACGTGCGTAGCGGACGAGGTACCACCACGTCCAGGCACGGTTCCGGATGATCCAGCGCAGATTCGAGCGACTGAGGACTCGAAACTCAGGCGAGGACACTGCGATCATCCGGGGGAACCCGGTAGCCCTCCGAGGACATGCGCCGCGTCGCACGCGCATAGGCCTTCACCGAGTCACGGGCGATGCCGTCCCATGAGTACATCTCGGCGAGAACGGCGCGTGCTGCCACAGGATCGTGCGCGGTCTCCAGAACTTTCTCGAGAGAGTCGGCGAGCGCATCGGACTCCCCTGAGGGGAACGTCATCGATCCTGGAACGTTCGCAGCGATTTCTCCCAGGCCACCGACGTTCGACACGACGATCGGAGCGCCGGATTCGACCGCTTCCAGCGCGACGATCCCGAAGGGCTCATAGAACGAGGGCACCACGGCTGCGCCAGCGGAGCGCAACATCCTCCGCTTCTCCTCCTCACTGATCCATCCCTCGAATCTCACGATGTCGGACAGGTGCTTCTCGGCGACACGTTCGCGCAACTGCGGCTCGAAGGAGCCACGTCCACAGAGGACCGCTGTGAACTCCACGCCACGCGCCCGAAGCAGGGCTAGCGCGTCGACCAGCGTCTGTACTCCCTTCTCCCACTCGAGTCGTCCCAGGTAGACGATCTCGCGCCCGCGGGTCCCCGAAGGGAGCTCCTTCACCTCCACGCCATTCGGGATCACGTCCACATGGGTCGCACCGAAGAGCGTCGCGACCTCGCTTTCCATCGCCCGGCTGCAGGTGATCAGCACGTCGGCCTCCCGCGCCGCCCACCACTCGAGACCGTGGATCTGGCGCGAGAGATCCGAGGTCACCCACCCGCGGTGTCGACCTGCCTCGGTCGCGTGGATCGTGAGGACGAACGTCGCACCCGTACTCACGCGGAGTGCAGCAGCCGCGTGCACCAAATGCCAGTCGTGGGCGTGCACCACATCTGCTCGAAGCCCCTCCTCGGCCGCTACGCGCGCAATGGCCGTCTCGAGCCCGAAGCTCCACACCATGAGGTGGTCGACATCGAACGGCACATCGGGTGGGTCCCTGCGGACCCGCCAGACCGTGACACCGTTGACGACCTCCCTCGCGGGGGCGTCGTCCGTGGCGGCCGTGAGCACGGTGACATCGTGACCCAACCGGGCCTGCGCCTCGGCCAGGGCTTCCACGTGGCGGCCGAGCCCGCCGAACACGCGAGGTGGATATTCCCACGACAGGTGGACGATCCGGGTCATGGTTTCGCTCCTGACACCGAGACGTTGTAGAACAACTCATCTGGCACGACATGCGCAAGCACTGACTCATCCAATCGTGTCAGCCCCTGCCACGTTCGGTACGCGAACATCGCCCACCCGAGACCCAGTGCGCCCGGCTTGACGGCTGCCTCGAAGGTGCGCACCGGCCAGCCGAACCATGATGCGGCGAATTCGGAGGTGTGGGTCCGGACGTCTACGGCCCCCGCACGCAGGCACGTGCGCGCCAACTCGTCCGGATCGAATGTATGCAGATCCACGACGGCCTCGAGGGCGGCCGCTTCCGACGACTCCGCGAGCTCCCCGGGCGGGCGAGCCCACCGCTGACGGAGCCCCGGAGCCTGTGTGACACGGGAGGTGACCCACCAGGTGAGTCGTGAAAGACGTCGCGCGATGAAGTCCCCCTTCTGGGTCGGCTCCCCGGTGATCACGAAGACTCCGCCGGGCCGAAGGATGCGCAGAACTTCGGTGATCGCACGCTCGACATCGGGAATGTGGTGCAGCACGGCATGTCCCACCACGAGGTCGCAACTCGTATCTGCGATGGGAAGCGACTCGGCATCGGCCACGACACCGAGGACATCGAGCCCCAATTCCCCCGCCTGTCGCACGGCGGTGCGCACCATTCCTGAGGAGATATCCGTGACGACCCCCTGGCGGGCGACGCCGGACTGCATCAGGTTCAGGAGAAAGAAGCCGGTCCCCGCGCCGATTTCGACGGCGCGACCCACCGGCAACGTGAGGGTACGACCCGATGCGGAGTCGAATGCGTGACGGGCGTACTCGATGCAGCGCTCATCGAACGAGATGCTCCACTTGGTGTCGTACGTCTCGGCTTCCCAGTCGTGATAGACGACATTGGCTGCCTTCGCCGACGAGGGAGACGTGGTCATCGGGAGATGAACTCGGCCTTGCCCGGGCCCTCCGCGATGAATGACTCCATGCCGCGTGCCCGGTCTTCCGTCGCGAAGAGGCCTGTAAACAGAGTCCGCTCGAGCGCGAGCCCGGCGTCCAGACTGGAATCGAGTCCAGAATCGATGGCGAGCTTCGCCGCGCGTAACGCAAGTCCGGCACCGCGCGCGAGCCGCGAGGCGTACTCCTGTGCCGCTTCGAGAACCGAGTCCGCGGGAACGACACGGTTCACGAGACCGATCTCTGCTGCTTCGACTGCTCGCACGAAGCGTCCCGTGAGGATCAGATCCTTGGCCCGTGATGCACCGATGAGGCGCGGAAGGCGCTGAGTGCCACCGGCACCGGGGATGATCCCGAGTGTCACCTCCGGCAGTCCCAGGGTTGCATCGTCCGCCGCAATGCGCAGATCACAGCAGAGGGCCACTTCGCAGCCACCACCCAGCGCGTAGCCCGTGATGGCGGCAATCGTGGGCTGCGGGATGGATGCGATCGAGTTGAACGCCTCATGCAGTGACTGGGCGGCATAGGCCATGTCGGTATGGGACATACCGACCATTTCCTTGATATCCGCACCCGCCGCGAAGACCTTCGGGCCGCCGTAGACGATCGCCGCCCCGATCGATTCGTCGCCACTGATCTCCTGTGCGGCACTCTGGAGCTCACGCTGCATCTGCAGGTTCAAGGCATTCAGCGGTGGTCGATTCATACGAACCACCGCGACGCCGCCCGCACGCTCGATTGAGACGAATTCACCCATGACGCACCCTTCGACCGCAGCAGCGTAGCCAGGCGCGCACGCGCTAGCGTCGGCGTGTGTCGCATAAGCCTCGGTGGGATCCCCTCGGCATCACCCCCGATGGCGCGGGTGGTGCGAACGTAGCCCTCTGGGCCGAGGGAGCAGAGCGCGTCGAGTTGTGTGTGTTTCGCGGCGATGTCGAAGAGCGCCTGACCCTTCGGGAACGCACCAACCATGTCTTCCACGACCACGTCAGCGATCTCCCACCCGGTACGCGCTACGGCTTCCGGGTGCACGGCCCCTGGGATCCCGATCGTGGGCTGCGCTGGAACCCGGCCAAACTGCTGATGGACCCCTATGCGCGGGCGATCACGGGCGACCTCGCCCTCGACCCCGCTGTTCGCGATTCCACAGTTGACGGCCAGCCCGACATCACCGACTCCGCGGGAGCCGTACCGCACTCCGTTGTCGTCGCTGACTCCTTCGACTGGGGCGACGATCGACATCCGGAGACACCGTGGACGGACACGGTGATCTACGAGGCGCATGTGCGTGGGCTCACCATTCGCCATCCCGATATTCCCGATGACCTGCGCGGGACATACGCGGGAGTGGCGCACCCGGCCATCGTCGATCACCTCCGTACGCTCGGGATCACCGCCATCGAACTCCTCCCCGTCCATCACCACGTGAGCGAGCTGCGTCTCCTGGGCATGGGTCTGACCAACTACTGGGGATACAACTCGATCGGCTACTTCGCCCCTCACGCGGGTTACTCCTCGCAAGGCAGCCTCGGTGGACAGGTTCACGATTTCAAGTCGATGGTCAAGCAGCTCCATGCGGCAGGCATCGAGGTGATCCTTGACGTGGTCTACAACCACACCGCCGAGGGTGGCCTCGATGGTCCGACACTCTCCTTCCGCGGGATCGACAATCCGGGGTACTACCGGATCGGGGACGGTGGGCGCACCTACATTGACTACACGGCATGCGGAAACACCCTGAATATCTCTCAGCCGCATGTGCTCCAACTGGTCATGGACTCCCTGCGCTACTGGGTACAGGACATGCACGTCGACGGGTTCCGCTTCGACCTCGCTTCGACTCTCGCCCGGTCCTTCCACGACGTGGACATGCTCGGCAGCTTCATGTCCGCGATCGCACAGGATCCCGTCCTGCGCACCGTCAAGCTCATTGCCGAACCGTGGGATGTCGGACCCGGTGGCTACCAGGTGGGCGAATTCCCCGTCCTCTGGGCGGAGTGGAATGACAAGTACCGCGATGCACTCCGCAACTATTGGCGCGGAACCGGTTCGGTAAGCGAACTCGCCCAGCGCCTGACCGGATCAGCTGATCTCTACCAGGACTCCAACAAGCGCCCGCACTCGAGCATCAACTACGTCACCGCCCACGACGGGTTCACGATGCGGGATCTGGTCACCTACGAGCACAAGCACAATCTTGACAACGGCGAGGACAACCGGGATGGCACAGACAACAACATCTCAGCCAACTACGGCCACGAGGGTGACACGGATGACCCCACCATCAACGCCATTCGTCGGCGTCAGATGCGCAATTTCACGACCTCACTCCTGCTCTCGAGCGGGGTACCGATGGTGTGCGCGGGCGATGAACTCGGAAGGACCCAGCGCGGCAACAACAACGCCTACTGCCAGGACAACGAGATCTCGTGGCTCGACTGGGACCTCGCCGCCTGGCAGTGCGAACTCCGGGACTTCGCCTCCGGAGTCGCACGCCTGAGGCGCGAGCACCACGTCTTCCGTCGTCACACATTTTTCGACGGGCAGCCGGTCACCGAACACGGGCGCAAGGACGTGATGTGGTTCACCGCGGACGGTGAGGAAATGGAGGCACACGCGTGGAGTCGCAAGGACTCCCCACCGCTGGCCATGTGGCTCTCCGGCGACGCGCACGCCCGAGACTCCCACCGACAGTGGAGGGACGACTCGTTTCTGCTGCTCCTCAACGGCACTGACGACGATGTGCAGTTCCAACTCCCTGCGACTCCGCTGGCCGACGGATACTCACGCGTCCTGGATACGGCGGCTGGCCGGGTTTATCCGGATCCAATCCCGGAGGGCGACCGCGTTCGCGTTCCCAGCCGCAGCCTGACGGTGCTGATCGCGCACCACGACTAGGTGAACGCGAGCTCTGTGACTCCGTTCATCGGAAGAGCGACCAGCCCTACCTCGGCGGGGTTCACCAGCCCGTGGTGCCAGGGCACAACGCGCACTGTGTAGCCAAAGGCCCCCGGGTGCTCCACGGTGAGGTCGACGGAAAAGCGCCACCGATTGCTGTCGAACTGTTCGTGTGGCCGCATCACCTGGGTGGACGGAGCCTGCAGGACATCGTCCGAATCGACACTCCCCGCGATCACTTCGACACGCACGTCCTCGGGAGTGAGCTCGCCCAGCGATACATAGGCCCGGATCGCTACGGATTGCCCGAGGCGCAGAGCGTCGCCTGCTGTGTCCGCCTCGACGTGGTCGACGCGCACACCCCACCATGCGCTCCGCATTCGGTCCTTCCATGCGGCCACTTCACGTGCGAGCGCGAAATCGTCGCTCCGCAATGCCACAGCGGACTCCGCCACCGGCACATAGAGGCGCGTCACGTAGTCACGCACCATGCGCGTGGCCAACACCTTGGGTCCGAGGGTTGTCAGGGTGTGTCGCATCATCGACAGCCAGCGCCCTGGGAGTCCGCGCTCGTCGCGTTCATAGAACAGTGGCGCCACCGTGGAGGAGATCAGGTCGTACAGCGCATCAGCCTCGAGGTCGTCGCGCCGGTCGGGATCATCCACCCGGTCGGCCGAAGGGATCGCCCATCCGTTCATCCCATCGAACCACTCGTCCCACCAGCCATCGAGGATCGAGAGATTGAGGGCGCCGTTCAGCGCAGCCTTCATGCCCGATGTGCCACTGGCTTCTAGCGGACGAATCGGATTGTTCAACCAGACATCACAACCCGGATAGAGCGTCGTGGCCATGGTCATGTCGTAGTTCGGCAGAAACACGATCCGATGGCGGACATCGTGCTCATCGGCAAACGCCACCAACTCCTGGATGAGGCGCTTACCCCCGTCATCATTCGGGTGCGCCTTCCCCGCGATGACGAGTTGCACGGGCCGTTCGGGGTCGGTGAGGACAGCGCGAAGACGATCGCGGTCGCGCAGCATGAGCGTGAGCCTTTTATAGGAGGGAACTCGGCGCGCAAACCCGATGGTCAGGACATCGGGGTCGAGAACCTCACTGATCCAGTCCAGATCAGTCTCCGCGGCACCGCGGGCGATCCACGATTCTCGAAGGCGAAGACGCGCCTCCTGGACGAGGTTCATGCGCATATCCCGCTTGGTCTCCCAGAGGCGCTGCTCGTCGACGTTCGACAGGTTCTCCCACGTCACCGCGTCATTGAGGAACACCGAGTGCGCCGTCTCCGCAACGAGATCGGCCATGGGCGTGGCGACCCATGTGGGAGCATGCACGCCGTTCGTTATCGATGTGATCGGGATGTCGTCGCCTTCGAAGCCCGGCCATAGTCCGGAGAACATCTCCCGCGAGACCTCGCCATGCAACAGGCTCACACCATTCGCACGCCCAGCGAGGCGCAGCCCCATGACGGCCATGTTGAACGTCTCGGGATCACCACCGGCGTAGGTCTCCCGTCCGAGCGCGAGGATGTCCTGGACCGGGACCACTGCCACAGCGTTGTCACCACCGAAGTACTCCTCGATGAGGGAAACCGGGAATCTGTCGATGCCCGCGGGCACGGGTGTGTGGGTGGTGAAGACGGTGCCTCCGCGCACCGCCTCACGTGCGGTGGCGAAGTCCAGGTCGGGGCGGCTGTCGATGAGCTCGCGGATGCGCTCGATACCGAGGAATCCAGCGTGACCCTCATTGCTGTGGAAGACATTGGGCTCAGGTGACCCGGTGATCCGACAGTACGCGCGGAGTGCACGTGTACCGCCGATACCGAGCAACATCTCCTGCTGCAGCCGATACTCACCACCACCGCCGTAGAGCCGGTCGGTGACCTCCCGCTCAGCGGCGCCGTTCTCCTCCACATCGGAGTCAAGGAGGAGCAGCGACACGCGGCCCACCTGGGCGACCCAGATGCGCGCAGCAAGGGTGCGGTTCCCGGGCAGGCCCACACCGACCTTCGCCGGGGTTCCATCCGCTTCGCGAAGCAGCGTGACCGGAGTGCCCTCGGGATTGCAGACGGGATAGTGCTCGACCTGCCAGCCGTCCCAGGACAGGCTCTGACGGAAGTAGCCGCTCCGGTAGAACAACCCGATGCCGATGATCGGCACTCCCAGGTCACTGGCGCTCTTCAGGTGGTCCCCCGCCAGAATTCCGAGACCTCCCGAGTACTGCGGCAGGGCGCCCGTGATGCCGAACTCGGGCGAGTAGTAAGCGATGCCGGTGCACGGTGTCCGGAGTCCCTGGTACCACTGATCCGCGGTCACGTACGTCTCGAGGTCGGCGTGTGCAGCATGCACCCGGCCCACGAAGGCTGGGTCCTGACTCAACGCGTCGAGTCGTCCGGATGACACCTCACAGAGAAGGCGCATGGGGTCGTAGTCGCAGGATTCCCACACATCGGGATCGATACTGCGAAAGATCTCCCGAGTAGGGGCATGCCACGACCAGCGGAGGTTGAGGGCGAGTCCCTCGAGCGCGGTCAGATTCCCCGGGAGCGGGCTTCGGACAGTGAGACGACGGAGTGCTTTCACGTCCGCCACCGTAGTGCGCGTGATCGCGCACATCGCGCACGACAACCAGTGATCACCATGTAATCGCGTTTCATCACTTGCATCGGATCGCGCCGTCCGACATTCCGGACGTGTCCTGCACCCCTACGCTGGGGCAATGGCACGGAGGTCCAAGGCGACCACCCCGCCCGATAGTGAGCGACTGCTCACCGGCGCACACCACGATCCCCATGCGATTCTCGGTGCCCACGCCGCGCCCGACCTGGTGACGATTCGCACACTGCGTCCTGGAGCTGACTCCGTCACACTGCTCCTTCCCGAAGCCACGATCGCCATGCAGCGCGAGCAGGACGATGTCTGGGTCGCCCAGATCCCGGGACCCACGATTCCCGACTACCGCTACCAGATCCGCTACGGAACCGAGGTCCACGAGACACACGACCCGTACCGATTCCTCCCACTCCTCGGCGAGATGGACCTGCACTTGATCAGCGAGGGGCGCCACGAAGAGATCTGGACGAAGCTCGGCGCGCACCCCGTCACGATCGATGGTGTCGCCGGTACCTCCTTCGCTGTGTGGGCACCGAATGCGCACGGGGTGCGGCTGATGGGTGACTTCGACCACTGGGACGGTCGGGCTTTTCCGATGCGCAGCCTCGGAGCCTCCGGCGTCTGGGAACTCTTCCTGCCCGGAGTTGGCTCCGGTACTCGATACAAGTACCGGATCCTCGGGCGCGATGGCACCTGGCGAGACAAGGTCGACCCCTATGCGCAGGCTGCCGAGGTACCCCCGGCAACGGCGTCCGTCGTCGTCACCTCCACGTACGCCTGGAACGACGGCGACTGGATGCGCGCCCGCGCGAACACTGATCCGCATCGTGGACCCATGACGATCTACGAGGTCCACCTCGGCTCCTGGCGTTCGGGATTGACCTACCGGGACCTCGCTCACGACCTCGTGGAGTACGTGACGCAGACCGGCTTCACGCACGTGGAGTTCCTGCCCGTTGCCGAGCATCCGTACGGACCCTCCTGGGGGTACCAGGTCACCGGCTACTACGCACCCACCGCGCGTTTCGGTTCCCCCGACGACTTCCGGTTCCTCGTCGATGCCCTCCACCAGGCCGGTATCGGGGTGATCCTCGACTGGGTGCCCGCACATTTCCCCAAGGACGAGTGGGCCCTCGCCCGCTTCGACGGAACGTGCCTCTACGAGCACCCCGATCCGCGGCGTGGGGAGCACCCCGATTGGGGTACGTACGTCTTCGACTTCGGGCGCCCCGAGGTGCGCAACTTCCTCGTCGCCAATGCGGTCTACTGGCTCGAGGAGTTCCATATCGATGGACTCCGTGTGGACGCTGTCGCGTCAATGCTCTACCTGGACTACTCCCGACGTGAGGGCGAATGGACACCGAACGCCCAGGGTGGCCGGGAGAATCTCGATGCCGTGCGTTTCCTTCAGGAGATGAACGCAACCGTCTACCGACGGGTTCCGGGAGTCGTCACCATCGCCGAGGAATCGACCGCGTGGGCAGGTGTCACCGCCCCCACCGATACGGGGGGCCTCGGTTTCGGATTCAAGTGGAACATGGGGTGGATGCACGATTCGCTCGGATACATGCAGCGTGAAGCGATCCATCGCGTCTACCACCACAACGAGATGACATTCGCGATGATGTACGCCTACAGCGAGCGCTTCGTACTCCCGTTCTCCCACGATGAGGTCGTACACGGCAAGGGCTCCCTCGTCTCACGCATGCCTGGCGATCGATGGCAGTCATTGGCAAACTTGCGCGCCTACCTCGCCTACATGTGGGCGCATCCGGGCAAGAAGTTGCTTTTCATGGGTTCGGAGTTTGCGCAATCAGCCGAATGGAGCAGTGAACGCGGGCTCGACTGGTCGCTGACCCAACACCCCGAACACGAAGGAATCCAACGTCTCGTCTCGGACCTGAACTCCGTCTACCGGGAATCGCCCGCCCTGTGGGCCTGGGACGACGACCCGTCGGGTTTCCAGTGGATCGACCCCGACAATTCCGCGGAGAACGTCTTCACGTGGCTGCGCTGGGGACCGGACGGTGACTGCATCGCAGCAGCGATCAACCTCTCTCCCGTCCCGCGCCTCCACCACTCCCTGGCGCTGCCCCTGGCAGGCACGTGGCGTGAGGTGCTCAACTCCGATGCATCGATCTACGGAGGTACCAATACCGGCAACCTTGGGGTCCTCCACGCATCACCGGATGCCCAGGGGAGACCACGTGCAACCGCAGTACTTCCCCCGTTGGCCGCGTGCTACTTCCGGCGACCGACCTAGAACAGTGCGCTTGCCAGGCGCGTTCGCGCCTTCGGCACATCCGGGTGATCCCCAGCGATGGTGAAGTACTCCACTACGCGATCACGCGCGGAATTGCGATCCTCTCCGGAGGCCATCTGCACCGCGGTGATCCCGAGGTCGAAGGCGAGGGGGGAAGTCACCTCCCGCCACGGCGTGATCGGCAGCAGCCAGGTACTCGTCCACCGTGGTGGGCGTTGAAGGAGCAACCCCCTGCGCCGTGCGCTCGAGGACACCGACGAGTGCGACACCCGCGCGAGCATCCGCATCGTGCGGATTCTGCGCCAGAACCTCCCGGTAGGCCGCGCGAGCCACCTCCCACTCCCCGGCATCGATGGCGTTCACCGCGCGCTCAAGACGTGGGTCCGCCGGCTCTTCGACGACTTCGTCGACTTCGTGGGGTGCGACCAGACTCCCGGTGACGCCTTGCTCCGCCGCCACGCGTAGAACCTCATCAAGGATCTGACGGATCTGCGCCTCGGGGTAGGCCCCTTGGAAAAGCGGGACGGGCTGGCCCTTGATCACGGCGAAAACGGATGGGATCGACTGCACTTGAAACGCCGCCGCGATCTGCTGCTCGGCATCGACGTCGACCTTGGCAAGGATCCAGCGACCCCCATAGTCGACGGCCAGCTTCTCCAGTGTCGGCGACAGTTGCTTGCACGGTCCGCACCAGGTGGCCCACAGATCCAGGACCACGGGGATGGTCATCGACCGCTCGATGACATCGGTCGCGAAGGTCGCGGTGGTCACGTCGATGACGAGGCCGTCGGGGGCGTGGGCCAAGGCCGCATTCGCCTTCGCCTGTTGCTGCTTCTGGGACGCGAGAGCCGCGAGGTCGATTGCTCCAGCGACGTTGAATCCCGGCTTGTTCACGCCCCCATTGTGCCGAGGGTCAGTCTGCGACGAGGCTTCGGGCAGCCTCGAAGGCGGTCCGCTGGCCGGCTGCGACCTCCGCGGCCAGGGCGTCCACGCCGGGACGATTCTCGAGAAGCCGCGCCCTGGTCAGTGCCGATGCCGTGTCGAGGATTTCCTCCCGGGCTCGCAACTCACGACGGCGGGTCAGGGCTCCGGTCTCCACGAGCCAGGCGCGATGACGGTCCGTCGCCTCGACGACCTCGTTCACGCCGTCTCCCGTGCTCGCAACGGTGAGGTTCACGGGTGGCTCCCACTCCTGGGGCGGCCGCTCACCCAGGGCGATCATGTGACGCAACTCTCGGGCCGTGGTTGCAGCTCCGTCACGATCGGCCTTGTTCACGACGAAAATGTCGCCGATTTCCAAGATGCCCGCTTTCGCGGCTTGGATGCCATCACCCATCCCGGGTGCGACCAGCACGAGCGTCGTGTCTGCCGCGGCCGCGACCTCAACCTCCGATTGGCCGACACCGACAGTCTCGAGTATCACGACGTCGAACCCGGCGACCTCGCACACACGCAGCACCGGCCCGATGGCGGCCGCGAGTCCACCCAGGTGCCCGCGGGAGGCCATGGATCGGATGTAGACGCCCGTGTCTCCAGAATGCTCCTGCATGCGGATCCGATCCCCGAGCAGGGCGCCACCGGAGAAGGGAGACGACGGGTCGACCGCGATCACGGCCACCCGGGACCCCCGCATCCGGAAGGCCCGCACGAGCGCAGACGTCATCGTGGATTTGCCTACCCCGGGCGCCCCCGTCACGCCGATGACGTGGGCAGGACTGGTCGGTGCCCCCAGCGCGTCGAGTAGGTCCGGGGCTCCGATGGGCGAGTTCTCGATAGCGCTGATCGCTCGGGCGATCTCGCGGACACCCCCCGCGCGCACACCCGCAGCCAGGGAGTCCACCGAATCCACGCCCCCATCATGCAGGGCCCGGCCACGGATGCCACGATGACGCACATGGAGTCCTGGCTTCGGGCAATCGATCACGTCGGTATCGCGGTCCGCGATCTCGACGAGGCGATCGACTACTACGGGCGCGTGTTCGGTTTGTCGGTAGCGCACCGAGAGGTCAACGAGGAACAGGGGGTCGAGGAGGCGATGCTCTCCCTCGGCGAGTCCGGGTCGTGCATCCAAGTGCTCGCGCCCTTGCGTCCCGACTCCCCCATCGGTCGGTTCCTCGAGAAATCGGGGCCGGGAATTCAACAGGTTGCCTACACGGTCACGGACGTGCGCGCAGTCGCCGACCACCTGCGATCCCAGGGAGTGCGCGTCCTGTACGACGAGCCGAAGATCGGCACAGCCGGATCATTGGTGAACTTCACGCACCCCAAGGACAGTGGTGGGGTGCTGATCGAGTTGGTGCAACACGTCGAACGCTAAAGGTCCGACCAGCGCTCCATAGGTCCGTCCCACTCACGCGGCAGCGTCTCCGCACGGCCCGTGATGGCGCGAAGGATCTCGTCGAGAACGCGTTGCACGTTCTTCTCTCCCACCCACAGGTGCGGTGCGTCGTCGATGACAATGAGTCGAATGTTGGGCGCAACCGCGAAGCGCTCCCGTGCGGGCGCCGGTGGCAGGTAATCGTCGCGTTCCGGAATGAGAGCGACCACGGGCACGTCAGCATCAGCCCACGCAGTGAGTTCCGCCGCAGTTGTGAAACGTAGCGGCGGCGAGAGCAGGATTACGCCGGCGATATCGAGTGCGCGCGCATGGCGCAGGATCACGTCGGTCCCGAAGGACCATCCGACGACCCAGGGGCGCGGCAGTCCCTGGGACGCAACCCAGTCCACTGCGGCGGCGAGGTCTCGGCCCTCTCCCTCGCTCGAATCGAACGTGCCTTCACTCGTGCCACGGGCGCTCGACGTTCCGCGAGTGTTGAAGCGCAGTACGGCGATATCGGCCAGCGCCGGGAGGCGCCAGGCCATCTTGCGCAACACATGTGAATCCATCATCCCGCCGTGCGTGGGCAACGGGTGCACGCAGACGATGCACGCACGTGGTGCACCGTCACGCGGGAGCGCGCATTCACCAACCAACGTGAGTCCATCGGAGGTTCGGAGTTCGATCTCACGACGCTCTGCCGGCAGTACCGAATTGGCGGAGATCTTCATCGGGGGCGACGACGATCTCGTGCCGACCAGCAGGGGGTGTGCCAGTGTCTGCGCAACTCGGCACCCTGCGGATCCTCAGCGGACCAGGCCACGATGTGTGGTGTCGCCGGGCGGATCACCTGATCGCACCCCGGGCAGCGGTAGTCCTTCGTCGCAGCAGATCCCGTGAGCGAGCGCACGTACCAGTCACCGTCCGGGTGGGTCTCCACGCGCGTGCTCGGTACGTACTCCCGCGTGGGCGCCGGAGTGCGCCGATTTTTCCGCCCCATGCCGTCAGTCTGCCAAAGTCAGAACAGTCGGGATCCGACGTCGGAGGTGCCTTTGAGCTCCTCATAATCGAGCACCACGCACCGGATGCCACGATCCTCGGCCAATGTCCGAGCCTGAGGCTTGATCTCCTGCGCCGCGAACACACCGTCGACGGGAGCAAGGAGAGGATCCCGATTGAGTAGTTCGAGGTAGCGGGTCAATTGCTCGACTCCGTCGATCTCGCCCCGGCGCTTGATCTCGACGGCCACATGCGCCCCGCCCGGAGCCCGACACAACAGATCGACCGGACCGATCGCCGTGGGGTACTCGCGCCGCACCAGCGAGTAGCCGATGCCCAGTACGTCGAGGTGTTCCGCGAGTAGGACCTGGAGGTGGGATTCGACCCCGTCCTTCACCAGGCCGGGATCGATGCCGAGAGCGTGCTCACTGTCGTGCGATATGGCATGGATGCGGATCACAAGGCTCTCCCCCGCCTTGTTCGTGACCTCCCAGGTCATCGGATCCGAGTCCGTCTCGCGCAACGTGCAGGGAGGACTCATCCAGTTGAGCGGCTTGTACGAGCCACCATCCGCGTGGATCAGCACGGAGCCATCCGCTTTGACGATGATCACGCGATCCGCTTCGGGCAGGTGCGCGGTGAGACGCCCGACGTAGTCGACGGTGCACCGGGCGACCACGATCCGCACCGAGGCACGGTACCCGGTGGCGCAACGGCCCCGGGCACGTCACCATAGGGCCGTGTCCGGGTCGTTCTCGTTCCTCTTCGGTCCGCTGGTGGCTGCCGGTGGCCTGGCGATCCTCATCGTCATCCTGCGCTGGGCATTCCGGCGCGGGGAGTCCGTCGTTGCCGCACCCGCGCGTTCCGGTGCGACCGAGGAGTACGGCCTGCTCGTGAGCGTGGCCGCACCGGGCTCCTACGCGGAGGGGGAGATCACTCGTCGGAGACTCGAGGATGCCGGTATCCGAGCGAATCTCGCCCAAACCCTTGACGGGCCCCGGGTGATGGTGTGGCCGGCCGACGAGAATCGCGCCCGCCAGATCCTCAGGGGCTGACGTCCTCGCGCGTGATGCGTCCCCCCACACCGGCGATAGCGGACACCAGGCCCGCATAGCCACGGTCGATGTGGTCCACCCCGTACACCTCGGTGACACCCTCGGCCACCAACCCAGCTAGGACGAGGCCGGCGCCCGCACGGATATCCGTCGCCTCCACCGGGGCCCCCGAGAGGCGGGAACGCCCACGAACCAGCGCATGGTGACCATCGGTACGGACATCCGCACCCAGGCGCGCTAACTCCTGGACGAAGCGGAAACGGGCCTCAAAGAGGTTTTCGGTCACGAGCGCCGCACCGTCGGCAATTGAGTTCAACGCGATGAACTGCGGCTGGAGATCTGTGGGGAATCCCGGATACGGCAGTGTGACCACATCGACCGCGCGGGGGCGACCATCCATCGTGACCGAGAATCCGTCCTCTGCGATAACGACGGTGGCGCCCGCCATGGCCAGCTTCTCCAACGGCAGCGACACATGCTCCGCGTGCGCCCCGCGGATCTCCAGAGACCCGCCGGTCATCACCGCGGCCACGGCGTAGGTGCCAGCGACGATGCGGTCGGGAACGGTCGCATGCCGCACGGGTGAGAGTTCGCGCACTCCCTCCACGGTCAACGTTGCCGAACCGATCCCATCGATCCGGGCCCCCATGTCCACGAGCATCGAGCAGATATCCACGATCTCGGGCTCGCGTGCTGCGTTGTCGATCACGGAACGTCCCTCGGCGAGCACCGCGCTCATGACCAATGTCTCGGTCGCGCCGACACTCGGGAAGTCCAACCAGATCTCCGCCCCGCGAAGGCGCTCCGCCACCGCGACCAAGTAGCCATGCTCATTGGAGACCTGCGCACCGAGTCGACGTAATCCCGCGATGTGCAAGTCCAGACCCCGCGAACCGATGTTGTCTCCACCGGGGAGCGCAACGTCCGCGGCGCCGCAGCGGGCAAGCAAGGGTCCCAGCACACAGATCGACGCGCGCATGCGGCGCACCAGGTCGTAGTCGGCTCGATGATCGGGCCGCTCCGGGACATCGATAACGAGGGCGGCAGTCTCGCGATCGTGGGTGACATCGCACCCCAATCGCCGGAGCAACTCGGACATGATGCCGACATCGTCGATATCGGGCACATTCGTCACCGTGGTGGTCCCCGGGGCGAGCAGGGCAGCCGCCATGAGCTTCAGGACCGAGTTCTTGGCTCCTGGGACGTCGACCGCGCCGACGAGGCGCTCGCCTCCCTCAATGCGGAACCACTGCACTCGCGCATCGTACGAGCGCGGAGTCTCCCTCTGCCCTAGGGTCATCGCATGGTGAATCTCACTCGGATCTACACCCGCACCGGCGACGACGGCACGACGTCCCTCGGGGACATGTCCCGCACGGGCAAGAACGATCCCCGACTCAAGGCTTACGCCGATGTGGACGAGGCCAACTGCGCCATCGGAGTCGTTCTCGCGCAGTCGGGCGTTGATTCGGGTATGGCGACATTGCTCCGCCGGGTTCAGAACGAGCTCTTCGACGTCGGGGCAGATCTGTGCACGCCCGTCGTCGACTCACCGGAACACGAGCCACTGCGCGTGACGAACGACTACATCGCGCGACTCGAATCGGAATGCGACCAGTACAACGAGCCACTCAGCCCGCTCCGCTCCTTCATCCTCCCCGGGGGGACTCCGGTCGCCGCCTACCTGCACGTGGCACGCACGGTGGTCCGACGCGCAGAGCGCACCACCTGGGCCGCACTCGACATGTACCACGGCGGTATGAACCCGTTGACCGCCACGTACCTCAACCGCCTCAGTGACCTGCTTTTCATCCTGGCCCGCGTCGCCAACGTCGATGCCGGGGGCGATGTGCTGTGGGAGCCGGGGGCGACCCGGTAGCCATGGCACCGTTCGTCATCGCCTTCGAGCTGTCTCATCCCGGCCAGCTCTTCACTGCCGATGACATCAGCCCGACGTCACCCCTCTACACCGAGTACACCGCCCAGCCCGCGATGGACACCGTCCGTGACATGCTCCTGCGTAAGCAGCCACGGGGAACCGCGGACGTCGAGCTCGCCGTGACGCTGCCGTCCGATCAGATCCGCCCCGGTCTCGAGGAAGCGTTGACGGTCGGGATCCGCCGGTGGGTTCGTGCGCAGAACATCATCGACCTCGACAGCACCGAGGCCGGGGGTGCGATCGGACGCCGACTGCTACCCCTGGGCGTCATCGCGTTCTTTCTCTTTCAATTCGCCAGCATTCTGGTCAAGAACAACGCCGATCCGATGGATGAGTACCTCGTCGACGTCGTGGGCGAGGGCTTGAGCATTACGAGTTGGGTGCTGCTGTGGTTCCCGGTTCAGCTCATGACCATGGAAGTCTGGCGTTCCGCGGTGAAACGCCGTCGTCTGCGCGTGCTCGACCGGATCACACTGCGCTTGGTGCCGGCAGACGACTAGCGCAGACCCTTCGCCACGCCCGCGACCTGAATACGGGTCTCGGCCCGCTTGAGCGCCGACATGTCCGTCTCGGCGCCGGCGGCCTGGGCACGTGCCAGTGCGGCCTGGGCACGATCCACATCGATGTCCTCGGCCAGTTCGGCCACCTCTGCGATGACGTTCACCTTGTTCGAGTCCACGGAGAAGAACCCACCGTGGACGGCAACGAGCACCTTGGTGCCGTCCGGTTGCTCGATTCGGAGCGGGCTCTCCACCAAGAGGGCGAGAACCGGCTCATGCCCCGGCAGGATGCCGATCTCGCCTTCCGGTGTCTTGGCGACGACGCTGCGCGCCGAACCGCTCCACAGGGAGCGTTCGGCGGACACCACGGCGACGTCGAGTTCAGCCATGACTACTTCTTCGCCAACTCGGCGGCATTGCGCTCGACATCGTCGATGCCACCGCACATGAAGAAGGCCTGTTCGGGCAGGTGGTCGTAGGCACCATCGCAGAGGGCCTTGAACGATGCGATCGTCTCCTCGACCGGCACGAAGGAACCGGGCTGGCCCGTGAAGGCCTCGGCGACGAACATGTTCTGGGAGAGGAACCGCTGAATGCGGCGGGCACGACCGACGATGATCTTGTCTTCTTCCGAGAGTTCGTCGATACCGAGAATCGCGATGATGTCCTGCAGGTCCTTGTAACGCTGCAGGATCTCCTTCACCCGTGCCGCAACCCGGTAGTGCTCCTCCCCGATGTAGCGGGGATCGAGGATGCGTGACGTGGAGTCCAACGGGTCCACGGCCGGGTAGATGCCCAGCTCGGAGATCGGCCGCGACAGCACCGTGGTGGCATCGAGGTGGGCGAACGTCGTTGCCGGTGCCGGGTCGGTGAGGTCATCGGCGGGGACGTAGATCGCCTGGAGCGACGTGATCGAGTGACCACGGGTGGAGGTGATCCGCTCCTGCAGCTGACCCATCTCATCTGCGAGTGTCGGCTGGTAGCCCACCGCGGACGGCATACGACCGAGCAGGGTCGACACCTCGGATCCCGCCTGGGTGAAGCGGAAGATGTTGTCGATGAAGAGCAGCACGTCCTGCTTCTGCACATCCCGGAAGTACTCCGCCATGGTCAGGGCGGCCAGAGCGACGCGTAGGCGCGTACCCGGAGGCTCGTCCATCTGGCCGAAGACCAGGGCGGTCTTGGAAATAACGCCGGACTCGGTCATCTCGAGGAACAGGTCATTGCCCTCACGGGTGCGCTCCCCCACTCCGGCGAACACCGATACGCCACCGAAGTTCTCGGCAACGCGGTAGATCATTTCCTGGATGAGAACGGTCTTGCCCACACCCGCGCCGCCGAACAGACCGATCTTCCCGCCATTGACGTAGGGGGTGAGCAGATCGATGACCTTGATGCCGGTCGTGAAGACCTCGGTCTTCGACTCGAGCTGATCGAAGGCGGGCGCCGAGCGGTGGATGCTCCAGCGCTCCTTGATATCGAGATCGGATTCCTTGACGTCCAGCGGCACGCCGAGGGTGTTCCACACGTGACCCTTAGTGACATCGCCCACGGGAACGGTGATGGAGTCGCCGGTGTCGCGCACCTCTGCACCGCGGACAAGGCCGTCGGTGGGCTGCATCGAGATGGCGCGCACCATGTTGTCACCGATGTGCTGAGCAACCTCGAGGGTGAGGGTGTGTGTACCGCCCCCCTCCTCCCCCTGGTCGAAGGAGACATCGACCTTCAGCGCGTTGTAGAGCTCGGGCATCGCCTCGACGGGGAACTCCACGTCGACGACAGGCCCGGTCACGCGTGCTACGCGGCCGACTCCGGTACGGGTCTCGGTCGTTGCGGTCATGATCTTCCTTCTCTCGGTTGTGTGCTCGTGCCTTAGGCGGAGAGTGCGTCGGCGCCACCGACGATCTCACTGATTTCCTGGGTGATCTCGGCCTGCCGAGCCTGGTTGGCCTGGCGGGTCAGGGTGCGGATGAGTTCCTCGGCGTTGTCCGTGGCTGACTTCATGGCGCGCCTGCGCGCAGCATGTTCGGATGCGGCGGACATCAGGAGCGCCAACCACACGGTCTGGTTGATGTACTGCGGCAGCAGGGCGTCGAGCACGGCCTCCGGCCCGGGCTCGAACTCGTAGAGCGGGAACGGCATCCCTCTCTCGCTGGTGTCCACCACCTCGTCCACCACCTCGAGCGGCAGGATCCGGCGCACACGCACCTCCTGGGACCCCATGTTGAGGAAGTGGGTGTAGATGACATGGATCTCGTCGACACCGCCGTCGGAGGTTGACTGGAGGAAGCGTTCGAGCAGGGCCTCTCCGATCATCTGCGCATTCGGGTACGTTGGTTGATCGGTGAATCCGGTGTACTGGCCCCCCATCGGACGGTCTCGGAAGCGGTAGTACGAGACTCCCTTGCGGCCCACGACGTAGGGCACGACCTCCATGCCCTTCTCGCGCAGGTTCCGGGTCAGCGCCTCGGCTTCCTTGATCGCGTTGGAGGAGTATGCGCCGGCGAGGCCGCGATCGGCGGTGATAACCAAGACTGCGGCGCGCACCTGACTGTCGGCACGCGCGGTGAGCGGGTGCTTGGACACATCCGAGGCGTGCGAGGCCGCAGCGGAGATGGCCTGCGTCAACTGGATCAAATAAGGGGTCGAAGCGGCAAGTCGCGCCTGGGCGCGCACGATCCGAGACGATGCGATCAACTCCATCGCCTTCGTGATCTTCTTGGTCGCCTGTACCGACTTGATACGTCGTCGGTAGACCCGCAGCTGTGCACCCATGAACTAGCCCCGCACCGCCCGCTTGATTTGCGTCGGGTCGATTTCCTCATCGGCGAGTGCTTCAACAGGCTCGTCGTTGATGAGGAGCTGACCCGAACTGGTGGTGAATTGCTTCTTGAACGCGGCGATCGACGAATCGAGCACCGACACGGTGTCGTCGGACAGCTCGGTTGTGGTCCGGATCGCCTCGAACACCTGCGGGGCCGAACGATCCAGGTACTCCAGGAACTCGGCATCGAAACGACGAATGTCCTCGACCGGGACGTCATCGAGTTTGCCGGTGGTTCCCGACCACACGGAAACAACCTCGC
This sequence comes from Rubricoccaceae bacterium, assembly GCA_040381195.1. Classification (GTDB taxonomy): domain Bacteria; phylum Actinomycetota; class Actinomycetes; order S36-B12; family S36-B12; genus VGCC01. The sequence continues at coordinate 32,263 of JBEIHR010000002.1, read as the reverse complement.
GCTCCATCGGCTGCGGCTTGTACTGGGGTTGCTTGAGCAACTCCACGAGCCGAGCACCACGCTCGAGCTGCGCCTTGGACGCGGCGTCGAGGTCGGAGCCGAAGGCCGCGAAGGCCTCGAGTTCGCGGTACTGCGCCAGATTGAGCCGCAGGCTGCCAGCCACCTTGCGCATGGCCTTGGGCTGCGCCGAACCGCCGACGCGGGACACCGAGATTCCGACGTTGATGGCCGGGCGCACACCCGAGTTGAACAGGTCGGACTCGAGGAAGCACTGACCATCCGTGATGGAGATGACGTTGGTCGGGATGAACGCCGAGACGTCGTTGGCCTTGGTCTCGATGATCGGTAGACCGGTCATCGAGCCAGCGCCCATCTCGTCCGAGAGCTTGGCACAACGCTCGAGCAGGCGGCTGTGCAAGTAGAAGACGTCACCCGGATACGCCTCGCGGCCCGGCGGCCGGCGCAGCAACAGCGACACCGCGCGGTAGGCCTCGGCCTGCTTGGACAGGTCATCGAACACGATCAAGACGTGCTTGCCGTTGTACATCCAGTGCTGTCCGATGGCTGAGCCGGTGTACGGGGCAAGGTACTTGAAACCCGCCGGATCGGATGCCGGAGCCGCAACGATCGTCGTGTACTCCATCGCGCCGTACTCCTCGAGCGCACCCTTGACCGATGCGATCGTCGAGCCCTTCTGTCCGATGGCGACATAGATGCAGCGAACCTGCTTCTTGGGATCCCCCGACTTCCAGTTCTCGCGCTGGTTGAGGATCGTGTCCAGGCACACAGCCGTCTTGCCGGTCTGCCGGTCCCCGATGATGAGCTGACGCTGACCGCGACCGATCGCGGTCATGGCGTCGATGGCCTTGATGCCGGTCTGCAGCGGCTCCTTCACCGGCTGACGCTGGACGACCGTCGGCGCCTGGACCTCCAGGGCTCGGCGGGTCTCTGCCGCGATCGGGCCAAGTCCATCGATGGGGTTGCCCAGGGGGTCCACGACGCGACCGAGGAATGCGTCGCCCACCGGAACGGAGAGGACCTCGCCGGTGCGACGAACGGGCTGGCCCTCTTCGATGTGTGAGCCGTCACCAAGCAGCACCACACCGATCGCGCGCACGTCCAGATTCAGCGCGACACCGAGCAGTCCACCGTCGAACTCGAGAAGTTCGTTGGTCATTGCCGAATGCAGGCCCTCGACACGGGCGATTCCGTCGCCGATCTCCGTTACACGGCCGACTTCTTCACGGGCGGTTGCCGGCGAATACGCCGCGACGTTCCGCTCGATCGCATCCCGGATCTCCTCCGGCCGGATCGTCAGCTCCGTCATGGTGTCCTGCTTCCTGTTCTGGGCCCGGGTGGGCACTGGTGGGTTCTATCCGAGCACGGCGCGTCGCGCCTGCTCCACGCGGGTTGCAATGGTTCCGTCGATGACCTCGTCGCCCAGGGTGACATGCACGCCACCGAGTACATCGGGGTCGACCGCGACGTTCAGGCGCACCGTGCGCCCCTTGAGCGCGCTCAGCGCTGCAGCCAGCCGTCGTGACTGCTCCGGCTCCAGCGGACGCGCGACACGTACCTGGGCCACCACGCGCTCGCGCTGTGCTGCCGCAAGGTCGCAAAGGTGGTCGAGAACACTGTCGATGCGGCGGCCATGCAGGTGTCCGACGGCGTACTTCACAACGGTCACGGTGGCCGGGGTCGCGCGGCCGCCCAAGAGGTCGGTGACCACGTTCGCCTTGACCGCGGCGCTCTGCGCCGGATCGGTCAGAGTCATCTGGAGTTCGGGGGAACCTTGGACCGCACGACCGAAGCGGAATATCTCCTCCTCGGTCGCGTCCAGGGTGCCGTCGTCCTGGGCGACCGTGAACACAGCCTGGTCGGCCAACTGCTCGAGGGCCAGGACGAGGTCGTCATCCTCGGACCATCTCTGGCCGACCGTGAACACCACGACCTCGAGTGAGGTCGGTGAGATCTTGCCGCCGAGGAGTTGTTCCACGAGTCCACGTCGGGCGCTTTCCGGTTGCCCTGAGTCCGCGAGGGTGGACCGCAGTTGGCCCTGCTGATCCAGCAGGGACGCGACAGCGAAGAGGTCTTCGCCCACAGACGCAAAGTCCGCAGCACCGCGCCGTGCGTCGAGGGCTTCGACACACGCGGCGAGGGAGTCGCGACTGGCTCCGATCATGAACGGGCGACCTGCCGTTCGAGATCGTTCAGGAATGCGTCGACGGTGGCTCGCACGCGCGCATCGTCGGTGAGCGCCTCGCCCACGACCTTGCCCGCGAGGGTCACCGAGATCTCACCAATCTGTCGGGTGAGTGTCGACATCGCCTGGGCGCGATCGGCGGCCAGTGCCGCCTCAGCCGCCGCGGTCACGGCCGCAGCTGCCTGACGCGCCTCATTACGTGCCTCATCGATGATCGCCGTCCGATCGGCCTGCGCCTGGGTGCGGATACTCGCGGCCTCCTCGCGCGCCTGCGCGAGCTGCGCCCGGTACTCCTCCAGGAGCCTCTGGGCCTCCTCCTCAGCCGCCTGCGACCGCTGGATTCCTCCCTCGATGATGTTGGCCCGCTCCTCGAGTGTGGCCTTGATCTTCGGGAGTGCGAACTTCGACAGGGCTCCGAAGACGATGAGGAACGCGATGATGCCGATGATGAATTCATCGATCGGCACGTCGAGGACCCGAGGCATCTCCTCGCCCGCGGCCTGAACTGCGGCAAGAACGTTCATGACGTCACTACCTCTTCTGCTGAGCGGTTGCTATCAGGTGCCGAATACGAAGGGGACCACGAAGCCGATGAGTGCAAGTGCCTCAGCGAGGGCGAAGCCCAGCAGCATGTTCTGCCGGATGACGCCGTACGCCTCAGGCTGGCGTGCGATGGCCTGCACACCTTGACCGAAGATGATGCCGATACCGATGCCGGGGCCGATGGCTGCGAGGCCGTAGCCGATCGAGCCGATGGAGCCGGTGACTTCCGCGAGGAGCGACATGTCGTTTCCTTTGCTGTCCTGGCCGACGGCGTTTCCGTCGGTCTGGGTCGATGACTATTCAGTTGTGTGAGCTGGTCGATCAGTGCTCCGCGTGCAGCGCGCTCCCAATGTAGACGGCGGCGAGCAACGTGAAGATGTAGGCCTGGAGCGCCTGGATGAACGCTTCGAAGCCGGTCAACGCAACCGCGAGACCGAAGGAGGCGACCGAGCCGAGGATGCCGATGACGCTGGCGCTGATCAGGTAGAAGGCCGCAATGCTGAAGGTTGCGAGGAGGAGGTGACCGGCAAACATGTTGGCGAAGAGACGGACTGCGTGCGTGAACGGGCGCACGAAGATGTTCGAGATGAACTCGATCGGCGCCAAGAGGATGTACATCGCCTTCGGGACACCGGGCGGGACCATCATGTTCTTGAAGAAGCCGAAGAACCCCTGCTTGTAGATCCCGAGGGGCACCCACACCAGATAGACGATGACCGCGAAAGCCACGGGGATCGCGAAGATAGAGGTGACGGGCAACTGGGCGCCCGGCACGATTCCGAAGAAGTTCAGGATCCAGACCAGGAAGAAGAAGCTGAACAGGAACGGGACGAACTTCTCCCCGCCGTGACCGATGGTCTCCTTGGCGATCCCGTCACGGATAAAGAGGTAGCCCAACTCGCCGACGTTCTGGGCTCCCCGGGGGACGAGCTTCGGTCGGCGGAAGGCGTACATGAAGAAACCCACGATGATGGCCACACCCAGGAAGAGCAGGATGTGCACCTTCGAGATGCCGAACTCGAGTTGCAAGAGGTTGAAGGTGAAGATGTCCTGGAAGACGAAGATCTCCGCTCCCGGTGCGGGGAAACCACAGCCGGACATGAGGTGGCAATCCAGGCCGCCCGCGGCGAGCACAGCGCTCACGCGTCCCCTCCCTCCTCGCCTCGTGCGGTCTTCGCCAGTCGATCTTCGCGAGCAAGGCCCGTGAAGATCAGGTAGTACGACAACCCGAGCCCGACGAGGGCTCCGATCGCCATGAGCAACGCCCGGTGACCAAGCCACAGGGACAGCAGCCACCCGAGGCCGGTATACAAGACGAGCCCGGCGATGAGTCGACTGCTGATGGTCCAGGCGGCGTTGTCCATCAGGCGCTGGTTGTCTCTGATGGTGGGAAGAGCCGACTGCGACCGCTGCTGCGCGCGGGAACCGTACCACCCTGTACTCGTACCCATTAGCGATCCCTCGCGGGTTCCACGTACAGGACTTTGGTGCGCGCGAAGACCCAGACCTCGGCGCCGGTCCAGGCGAGTGTGCCCGCGACGATCGTTGCTGCGAACACCTTGGTATCGAAGAGTGTCGTACCGGAGAACAGGATGAGCAGGACGAGCAGGACACCCACCTTCACGAGGTAGATCATCAGAGCCACTGTCAGGGCCATCTGCGGATTGCTCTTCAAGACGGCCCCGAGCGTGAACTGGCCGATGGAGAAGAAGACCACCACGATCACCGTGGCGATCACCGCGCCTAGGAGACCCTTCCCGCCGCCCACGAGCACCCCGATGATGGAGGCAATCACACCCACCACAACAGTCACACCGCCGGCCGTGCGCAGCACGAGTGCGTCGATGCTCCGCGTGGTGCTCATGATGCTGATCTCAGTCCATCCCTCGGGGCGTCCTCCGACGTTATCGCAGGGTGCGCGGTGCGCACATCCGAGGAGGGGATTCGGGAGACGTGGCCTTGCTCACCCCGACCGACGACGGGGCAGCTCGATGACCTCGCCCGCCGGTGTCGATGCGGGCCGACGGACCACGACCACGAGCAGAACGGTGCCCACCACGAAGCCGGCGATCGCATAACCGAGCGGGACGAAGGCCGCGGCCACCGCCGCCCCCGCCACCAGCGCCGTCCAGGCATACATGATCAACACCGCACGACGCTGCGAGTGCCCCATCTCCATCAAGCGGTGATGGAGGTGTTGCTTGTCCGGCGCGAAGGGATTGCGGCCGGCCCGGGTTCGCCGGACGACGGCCAGACCCAGGTCGACGAGCGGTACCGCCATGACCGCGATCGGGAGCAGGATCGGGAGCAGCGTGGGGAGCAACGCCCCGCCTGCGACGGAGCTGGGGTCGATCTGGCCCGAGAGCGTGATCGTGCTCGCCGCCAGCAGCAGTCCCAGCATCATCGACCCGGTGTCGCCCATGAATATCCGGGCCGGGAAGACGTTGTGCGGGAGGAATCCCACACACATCCCGACCAGGAGCACGCTGACCAAGGTCGCGAGCGTCGCCCGCTCCAACCCCTGCTCGACGCTCAAGAGGTAGGCGTAGGCAAAAAAGGCACCTGCGGCAACCGCGACGATGCCGGCAGCCAAGCCATCGAGGCCGTCGATGAAGTTGATGGCATTGATGCTGATCAGCACGATCAGCACGGTGAACAGGACGCTGGTGATCGGGTCGAGGACGAACGTGCCCCCGATCGGCAGCCAGATGATCGCGATGCCTTGGAATGCCATGAGGCCCGCGGCGAGCACCTGCCCGGCGAGTTTGGTCGGCGCGTCCAGACCCCACTTGTCATCGACGATGCCGAGGGCGACGATGACCGCGACGCCGGAGAGGAGCGCGAGGGGGGTCGATCCGCCCTCGAACACCGCGCCCATCATCGGCAACTTGCTGGCCAAGAGCAGACCTGCCAGGAGGCCCGCGAGCATCGCCAGGCCCCCGAGACGGGGTGTCGGCGTGGCGTGGACATCGCGGTCGCGGACGGGTGCGATGAAGCCGCCGGCGATCGCCAGCCGGCGGGCCAGCGGCATGGTCAGGTAGGTCACCGCGGCGGCGGCCAGGAGACAGAGGATGTACTCGCGCATGGCCACCTCCCTCGGGCTCCCCGTTGGCGGGGAGGCTCAGCTCTCGGGAGCTATGGTCCCCTACGCCCGGGGATAAGCCGGGAATTGGGCGACCAGGGCGGTCACCTCGGCCGTGATCCCCGGTTCGGGATCCTTCACGGCACGGGCGATCAGGTCGGCCACGGTGTCCATCTGGTCCGGCCCCATGCCCTGGGTCGTGACCGAGGGGGTGCCGACCCGAATTCCGGAGGCGACGGCCGGCGGGGCGGGGTCATAGGGGATGGCGTTCTTGTTCAGGGTGATCCCCACCGAGTCGCAGCGCTGTTCGGCCTCCGCCCCGGTGACGTCGACCCCGCGAAGGTCGATCAAGGCGAGGTGCGTGTCGGTGCCTCCGCTGGTGGGGCGCATGCCGCGGGCGGCCAGTCCGGCGGCCAAGGCCTGGGCGTTGACGATGACATCGCGCGCGTACTTCTGGTAGGCCGGAGTGGAGGCCTCGCGCAGGGCGACCGCCTTCGCGGCGACCGCGTGCATGAGCGGGCCACCCTGCATCATCGGGAACACCGCCTTGTCGACGGCCGCGGCGTGCTCCGCCTTGCACAGCATCATCCCCCCGCGCGGACCGCGGAGAACCTTGTGCGTGGTAAAGCACACGACGTCGGCGTAGGGCACCGGACTCGGGATCGCCTTGCCGGCGACCAGCCCGATGAAGTGCGCCGCGTCGACCATGAGAATGGCCCCGACCTCGTCCGCGATCTCTCGGAAAGTTGCGAAGTCGATGAGACGCGGGTACGCGGTGGCACCAGCGATGATCATGCGCGGGCGATGCGTGAGCGCGAGGGCGCGCACCTCGTCATAGTCGATGAGTTCCGTGTCCTCCCGCACGCCGTAGGACACGACGTTGAACCACTTGCCGGAGAAATTGACCTTGGACCCGTGAGTGAGGTGACCGCCGTGCGGAAGGCTCATCGCCAGCACGGTGTCGCCCGGGGACAGGAACGCCCCGTACGCCGCGAGGTTGGCACTTGCACCACTGTGCGGCTGGAGATTCGCGTGCTCGGCCCCGAAGAGCTCTTTGGCCCGTGCGATCCCAATCTCCTCCGCGTCGTCGACAGCCGCACACCCGCCGTAGTAGCGACGCCCCGGGTATCCCTCCGCGTACTTGTTGCTGAGCGTGGAACCGAGTGCAGCCAGGACCGCGGGCGATGTCAGGTTTTCACTCGCAATGAGTTGCAGACCCCCGCGTAGACGACCGAGTTCGGCCATGATCACTGCGGCGATCTCGGGATCCTCAGCCTGGAGAGCATCGAAATCGGGTCCCCAGAATGGCGTCGTGGGCATCGGCGTCCTTCGCGTATGTGGTGGAGCACCACTGTAGTGAGCGCGTCAGGTTGTCGCAGCGAGCGCCGCGCGAATGCGTTCTTCACTGATCGCACCGTGCCGGAGGATCACGGCCGAGTCACCTCGCACGTCGACGATCGTGCTCGCCAGGTCCGGGTCCTCGACGTCGGACCATCGGGCATTGAGAATCCCCGCATCGAGTGCGATTGCCGCATCGGGGTGAACGAGCATCGCCTGGTCGCACGACCGGACCGGATCCCCGTCCTCTGTGATGCCACTCGCAGCGGTAGGTCCAGACTCCGACACCACAGCGAGTGCGACGGGATGGGCGGGGACCCGCACCGCGATCGGGCTCCCGGATGGGTGGTCCCAGGCGAGGGTCGGCTGCGGTTCAAGGAGCAGCGTGAGCATGCCCGGCCAGAACACGGCCATGAGGGTCCGGGCATTGGCCGGAACATCGGCTGCGATCCCCGGGACTGTTCCGGCGCGCGGGAGGACGAGGCCGAGCGGGGTCTCGTCGCGCTGCCCCTTGGCGGCGCGCAGTGCCCGAGTTCCCCGGGGAGAGAACGCATCCGTGGCCAGGACGTAGGTGTTCTCCGTCGGGAGGATCACCAGGTCCCCACGGCGAAGTGCAGCGATGGCCGCGGTCACGGCCCGGGAGCGATCGCGACCATCCGCGCATTCGATGCGCACGGTCATGTGCGCGTCGCCACCGTGAAGCGAGGACGACCGTTGAAATCCGTGCGATCGACGACGTCGCGAAACAGGGGCCGGCCATCGGCATCGCGGGCCTGTGCCACCACGGCGGGCACACCACCCTGGGAGCCGGCGGGCCCCTGGACATCGGCGTGCTCGATGACGAGTCGCCCACCCGGTCGAAGCAGGTCACCCGCGGTCATGAGAATCCCGCGCACGAGGTCCATTCCGTCCTCACCCCCGTAGAGGGCGATACGCGGCTCATGGTCGCGCACCTCCGGCTCACGCGGCACCATCCCGATAGGTATGTAGGGCGGATTGCAGGCCACCACCGCACACCGTCCCCGAAGGGAAGCCAACGAATCCTGCGCTACGGTCACCGCATCTCCATGCACGACGTCGAGACTGCTCCCCGCCGCATCGATCACTGGGCGGTGCGCGGTGACATTCGCCCTCGTCCATCCGACCGCCACGTCGTCGAGTTCCACGGCGGTCACACGACTACTCGGAACCTCCGTCGCCAACGACAGGGCGATCACGCCCGATCCCGTGCACAGGTCGACCGCCAGCCGCTCCCCCTCGGGGAACTCCCCCAGGGCCCGGATCGCCGCCTCGGTCACGAGCTCCGTCTCCGGGCGCGGGATGAACACCCCGGGCCCCACGCTCACAACGAGTCTCCGAAACGGTGCCGTGCCGGTGATGTGTTGAAGTGGAACCCGATTGAGCCGCTGGGTGATCAACTGCTCGACGCGCACGCGCTGATCCGGATCGAGCCGATCATGCAGGAACAGGCGGGTGCGGGTGGTCCCCAACGCGAATGCCACGAGTTCGCTCGCGTCCACAGAGGGTGACGGGACCCCGGCCCGCTCAAGCCGACGCTCCGCGTCGACCAGAACATCACGGACGGTGGCGCGACCCCCCGTGGTGAAGTCGGTCATGCGGACGTCTCCGAAAGCCGGCTCTCCTGGTCCGCAGAGACGCAGGCATCAATGACCGCGTCGAGATCCCCGTCGAGCACCTGGTCGAGATTGTGGGCCTTGAAGCCCACCCGATGATCGTTGAGGCGGTTCTCCGGGAAGTTGTAGGTGCGGATGCGTTCGCTGCGATCCACCGTGCGGACTTGGGACTTGCGCGCGTCAGATGCTTCCTGGGCGGCGGCTTCCTCCGCGAGGGCGAGGAGGCGGGCGCGCAGGATGCGCAACGCCGACTCCTTGTTCTGCAACTGGCTCTTCTCGTTTTGACAGGAGACCACGACACCTGTCGGCAGGTGCGTGATGCGGACCGCGGAGTCCGTCGTGTTCACGCTCTGGCCACCGGGACCCGAGGATCGATACACGTCGATGCGCAGGTCGTTGGGATCGATAGTGACGTCGACGTCCTCGGCTTCTGGCATCACGAGCACTCCTGCCGCCGATGTGTGGATACGCCCCTGCGACTCGGTCACCGGGACGCGTTGGACGCGGTGCACACCCCCCTCGAACTTCAGGCGCGCATAGGGAGCGTCCCCGGGTTCGGGAGCGCCGCGCGCTTTCACCGCGACGGAGACATCCTTAAAGCCACCTAAGTCCGATTCGACAGCGTCGATGATTTCGGTGCTCCAGCCACGGCGTTCCGCGTACCGGAGATACATCCGCAGCAGATCACCGGCGAACAACGCCGATTCCTCACCCCCCTCCCCCGCTTTCACCTCGAGGATGACGTCCTTGTCATCCATCGGGTCGCGGGGCAGCAGCAGAGTGCGCAAGCGATCCGCGGCGTCCTCGATCCTGCCGGCCAGCGCATCGGCCTCGGCCGCGAAGACCGGATCATCCTCGGCGAGCTCCCGAGCAGCCGACTCGTCGTCGGTGAGGGCCCGCCAGTGCCGATACGCCTCGATGATCGGCCGGAGCTGGGCGTAGCGACGACCGAGTTTCCGCGCACGCGACTGATCTGCGTGCACACCGGGGTCGGCAAGGGCGCTCTCTAAGTCGGTGAACTCGGCTTCGAGTTCCACGCAGTTGTCGAACATGCCTACTCCCTCGGTCGACCGTTGAGACGAGTCGGGCGCCGGTCGGGGACCGGCCGCGCGACGGGGGAGACACGCGGCCGATCCCGGGCCGGCGCCCGGGAACTCATCTACTTGTCGCCTGCGCCACCCTTGCCGTAGCGCTTGTCGAACTTCGCGACACGACCACCTGTGTCGAGGATCTTCTGCTTGCCCGTATAGAACGGGTGGCACTGCGAGCAGACGTCAGCGTGGATCACGCCGTTCTTCGCGGTGCTCCGCGTGGTGAAGGTGCTGCCACAGGTGCAGGTCACCGTCGTCTCCACGTACTCCGGATGGATATCGGCCTTCACGGTTTCTCCTCGATCGGGTCCGGGTCGGGGACCGGGTGGCCCCCGTGAACCGGACGCTTAAGTATGACACCCACCCGGGACGGGTGGGCCTGTCCCCTAGTCGTCGGACGATCCCGGAGCGGACGGGGTCGTCTTCTGAACCTGGAGCAGGAAGTCGTAGTTGTTCTCCGTCTCGCGCAGCTTGGTGAGCAGGAGCTCGATCGACTGCTGCTGGTCGAGGGCGTGCAGCACCCGACGCAACTTCCAGACGATCTTGAGCTCCTCGGCGGACATCAGGAGTTCTTCCTTGCGAGTGCCGGAGGCGTCGACGTCAACCGCAGGGAAGATCCGCTTGTCCGCGAGGCGCCGATCCAGCTTGAGCTCCATATTGCCGGTGCCCTTGAACTCCTCGAAGATCACCTCATCCATGCGTGAGCCGGTCTCGACGAGCGCCGTGGCGAGGATGGTCAGGGAGCCGCCATTCTCGATGTTGCGCGCGGCACCGAAGAACTTCTTCGGCGGATACAGCGCGGTGGAGTCGACACCACCGGACAGGATGCGTCCGGATGCGGGAGCCGCCAAGTTGTAGGCGCGACCCAGACGCGTCATCGAGTCGAGCAGCACGACGACATCGTGACCCAATTCCACGAGACGCTTGGCGCGCTCGATAGAGAGTTCCGCAATGATCGTGTGATCCTCAGCGGGGCGATCGAAGGTCGAGGCGATGACCTCACCCTTGACCGAACGCTGCATGTCGGTGACTTCCTCTGGACGCTCGTCGACGAGCACGACCATGAGGTGGACTTCCGGGTTGTTCTCCGTGATCGCGTTGGCAATCGCCTGGAGCACCATCGTCTTGCCTGCCTTCGGCGGCGAGACGATGAGACCACGTTGTCCCTTTCCGATCGGAGCCACGAGGTCGATCACCCGGGTGGTCAAGTTGTTGGGCGTCGTCTCGAGCCGTAGGCGGTCCTGCGGGTAGAGCGGCGTGAGCTTGGAGAACTCGGGACGCGAACGTGCCGACTCCACATCACTGCCGTTGATCGACTCAATGCGCACCAAAGGGTTGAACTTCTCCCGGCGCTCACCATCACGCGGTTGGCGCACCTGGCCGGTGATCGCATCTCCCTTGCGCAGACCATGCTTGCGCACGAGAGCCAACGAGACGTAGACGTCGTTCGGGCCCGGCAGATAGCCGCTCGTGCGAACGAAGGCGTAGTTGTCCATGATGTCGAGGATTCCTGCGACGGGCAGCAGGACGTCGTCGTCACTGACCTCCGGCTCCGACTCCTGGAACCCCCCGCCACCACGGCGATCACGGCGGTCACGGAATCGATCGCGCCCACGGCGACGGCCACGGCGACCACCGTCGAAGTCATCACCGCGATCATCCCCACCAGAGCGGGGGCCACGGTCGTCACGGCGGTCATCCCGCCGGTCGTCACGACGGTCATCGCGCCGGTCGTCACGACGACCCTCGGTGCGGTCCTCGCGCCGATCGTCACGGCGACCCTCGGTGCGGTCCTCGCGCCGATCCTCCTGGCGGTCCTCGCGTCGCGCCTCGCCCTGCTCGGCGGGACCCGCATCGCGGCGTGCCGCTCGGCGCGGGCTGCCCGCTGCCTTCTGTCGATCTTGGATCGCGGTGATCAAGTCACCCTTGCGCATGGCACTCGACCCGGCGATGCCCAGCTGTTGGGCTAATTGCTTGAGTTCGGGGAGCAGCATGCTGGAGAGGCCATTGGACGTGCTGGCGCTCGTTGCTGTTTCTGTCACGTGGTGTCCTATCGGGAATCCTGAAATGGAACTTCGGTCACGAAGCAGTGGCGATCAGATGTCCTACGGGGAATCCGGATCTTTGGGAAGCCGGGCCATTGCCAGCTGCCGAAGTGTCCTCAGCCTAACACGTACCCCCACCGATCCTGCTAGGGGTGGATCGGAACGACCGTGGCGCCATTCGGGGAAATCGGAACCGACACCACATCCCATCCCGAAGGTGCGAGTGCGGAGACGGCATCGACGCTGTGCGCGGGTTCGTGACCGAGAACCATGACGGACGGTCCCGCACCGGAGACGAGTGCCGGAAATCCGCGACTGCGCAAGGCGTCGACGAGATCTATGGACTCCGGATAGATGCCCGCCCGGGCGCGCTGGTGCAAAGCATCCTCGGTGGCATCGAGGAGTAGATCAGGTCGATCCCGCAGCGCATGGGCCATGAGCCCGGCGCGCGCGAGGTTGAAAATGACGTCGTCGAGATTGACGTGTGCGGGAAGGGCCTTCCGCGCAGTGGACGTCGCCATCCGGTGGGGCGGAATCGCAACCACGGGTCGGACGCCGGGATGTACAGGCATGCGCACTGCGCGCGCCGCACCGTCACGCATCCAGCCCACGGTGAACCCGCCGAGCAGTGCTGCCGAGAGGTTGTCGGGGTGTGATTCGAGTGGGAGCGCGATCGTGAGCAGGTCGTCGTCACTGATCCGCTCGACTCCGCCGTCCACCAGGGCTCGGGCAAGAGCGAGGCCGCCCATGATCGCGGCGGCGGAGGAGCCAAGGCCGCGACTATGCGGGATGGAATTCCGACATCGCAGGACGAAGCCGGATGGGTGTGCTCCCAGATGATCGAAGAGCAATCGCATGGCGCGCACGACGAGATGGGATTCGTCACGCGGCACGTCCGCAGCACCTTCACCGGCGACCTCGATCAGGACACCATCGTCATCGGAGACCATCGCGACCAACTCGTCGTAGAGCGCGAGGGCCATGCCAAGGCAATCGAAGCCCGGCCCGAGATTGGCGCTGCTCGCCGGGACGACGATCCGAACAGGCTCGCGAGTGAAGGTCACCGTCATGCGAGCCCCAAAGCGTGCGCTGCGGCGTCCGCGCGCGGTGCGATGACGATGGGGTCGGGGGCCCCGTCGAGTGCCCACTGCGGATCCTTCAATCCGTGGCCCGTGAGTGTGCACACGATCCGCTGCCCCCGATCGAGTAGTCCTTTTTCTTTCATCAGGAGCAGGCCCGCAACGCTCGCCGCACTCGATGGCTCACAGAACAGCCCTTCGCGCTCGGCAAGGAGTCGGTAGGCGGCGAGGATTTGATCGTCGGTCACCATGTCGATGAGACCCCCGGATTCATCCCGCGCGGCGATCGCCTGATCCCAGGACGCGGGATTGCCGATGCGGATCGCCGTCGCAATGGTCTCGGGCTGGGCCACCGGCTCACCACGAACCAACGGCGCGGCCCCGGCGGCCTGGAATCCCCACATGCGCGGCAGTGTCGAGAGCCCATCCGCGTGGTATTCGCGGTACCCACGCCAATACGCAGTCACGTTGCCGGCGTTGCCCACCGGCAGGCAGTGGATGTCCGGAGCGAATCCGAGCAGGTCGACAACTTCGAAAGCGGCTGTCTTCTGGCCCTCGATCCGCACCGGGTTCACACTGTTGACCAATTCGATCGGGTAGGACTCCGCGAGTTCCCGGGCGACAACGAGGCACTGATCGAAGTTGCCCTCAATCTGCAGGATCTTCGCTCCGTGGATGATCGCCTGCGCCAACTTGCCCATGGCGATCTTGCCCTGCGGGATCAACACTCCGCTGACCATGGAGGCTTTCGCGGCGTAAGCGGCGGCACTCGCCGATGTATTGCCCGTCGAAGCGCAGATGACCGCCTTGGCCCCCGCCTCCGCCGCCTTGCTGATCGCCATCGTCATACCCCGGTCCTTGAAGGAACCGGTGGGATTGGCGCCTTCGAACTTCAGCCACACCTCGCACCCGGTGAGTTCACTGATCGTGCAGGCATACACAAGGGGAGTGCCACCCTCACGGAGTGTCACCACGGGGGTAGCCGGACCCACGGGAAGCCGCTCGCGATACTCCTCGATGACCCCGCGCCACTGGTGGGCCATTAGTCGCCCGCCTCACCTTCGACGCGCATCACACCGACGACGCGCTTGACGGTGTCGAGTTCCCGCAGAGCAGCGATCGTGGCCTGGAGAGCAGCATCCTGGGCACGGTGCGTGCGGACGATGAGCCCGGCTTCTGAACCGTGGCCGTCCTGGCGAACGACCTGGATGCTCACGCCATGCTCGGCGAACGAATTGGCGATGGATGCGAGAACACCGGGACGGTCCGTGACATCGAGATTCACGTAGTAGCGCGTGTGCGCCGATCCGATGTCGAGCACCGGAAGGTTGGAGTACGTGCTCTCCCCCGGCCCGAGCCCCCCCGCACGTCGATTGCGCGCGGCGGCAACGACATCCCCGAGCACCGCGCTCGCGGTCGGGTTACCGCCCGCGCCTCGTCCGTAGAACATCATCTCGCCGGCAGCCTCCGCTTCGACGAAGACAGCATTGAACGCACCGCGGACACTCGCCAACGGATGCTCGCGCGGAATCATCGCCGGGTGCACGCGCACCACGATGCCCTCCCCCACCCGCTCCGCGACCGCCAGCAGCTTGATGACGAATCCCATGGCGCGGGCAGCCCGCATATCCTCCGCGGTCACGTCCGTGATGCCCTCGACGTACACGTCGTCGATCGTCACGCGCGTGTGGAAGGCCAACTCCGCAAGGATCGCAGCCTTCGCAGCGGCGTCGTGTCCACCGACGTCGAGGGTGGGATCAGCTTCGAGGTACCCCAACGCGTGCGCCTCGGCGAAGACATCGTCGTAGTCGGCACCGTCCTCATCCATCTTCGTCAGCATGAAGTTCGTGGTGCCGTTGACGATTCCCATGACGGAGACCACGCGATCCCCCGCGAGGGACTCACGCAGCGGTCGCAGCAGCGGGATCGCACCTGCCACCGAAGCTTCGAAATAGAGGTCGACCCCGTGCTCGGCGGCCGCTCGATAGAGCGACGCACCATCTTCGGCGAGCAGCGCCTTGTTCGCCGTCACGACACTCGAGCCTGCTGCCATCGCCGCAAGGATCGCCGAGCGGGCCGGTTCGATTCCGCCCATCACCTCGACAACCACGTCCGCACCGGACGCCGCAAGGCCGAGCACATCGTCGGTCAGCAGCGATGACGCGATACCCGGGCGCGCTCGCGCAGGATCTCGGACGGCCACCCCGGTGAGTTCGACGGGCGCGCCGATCCGATGGGCGAAGTCCTCGGAGTTCTCGGCCAGGAGCGAGGCAACGGAGGAGCCCACCGTGCCTGCTCCGAGCAGCGCGACGGTGATGGGACGCTTCTCAGCCACGGCGGCCACTCCTCACCCGAATCGGACATAGCCTCTCAGGTTCGGGGCCCGCCTCCGTCACGCACCCGGGTCCAGGTGCATCAGATCGTCGAGGGTCTCCCGCCGCAGCACGACCTGTGTGCGCCCATCGGAAACCCCGACTACCGCGGGGCGGGGAAGGTAGTTGTAATTGGATGCCATCGCCCGGCAGTAGGCCCCGGTGGCAGCGACCGCGAGGAGGTCACCGGGTGCGATATCCGCAGGCAACAGTGCGTCGCGGACCACGATGTCACCGGATTCGCAGTGCTTGCCCACGACCCGGCACGGGATGTCGGGGGCCTGAGAGATGCGGGATGCCAGCATCACGGTGTATTCCGCACCGTAGAGGGCAGTCCGGATGTTGTCGCTCATTCCACCGTCGACCGAGACGTACCAGCGTGTCTGATCACCATCAAGGCTGACCGGCTTCACGGTTCCGACCTCATAGACGGTAACTCCCGCAGGACCAATGATCGCGCGCCCCGGTTCGAAGGCCAGTGCCGGACGCGGGATTCCGGCCTGAGCGCATTGGGCCTCGACGATCGCGCCGATCTCGCGCGCCATGTCCGCGACATCTAGGGGGTCGTCATCTTCGAGATACGCGATACCCATGCCCCCACCGAGGTTGAGTTCCTCGATCTCGATCCCCTGGTGGTCCCACAGGCGTTGAGCCACGGCGACGATGCGGGCGGCCGCGACCTCGAAACCGGATGCGTCGAAGATCTGTGAGCCGATGTGCGAGTGCAGACCGACGAGGGTCAGTGACGGGAGTGCGCTGATGCGCCGGACGGCCTCGTCAACATCCTTCGAGGCGGACACGCCGAACTTCTGATCCTCGTGCGCGGTGGCGATGTATTCGTGAGTGTGTGCTTCGACACCCACCGTCACGCGCACCAAGACCGGTTGCACGACATTGGCCCGTGCAGCGGCGTCGGCAACGCGTGCGATCTCCTCGAAGGAGTCGATCACGATGCGACCGACCCCGTACCCGACTGCCTGCTCAATCTCCGCCATCGACTTGTTGTTGCCGTGCATGACGATTGCCTCGCCGGGGATTCCTGCCCTCTGGACGACGGTCAGTTCCCCGCCGCTGGCGACGTCGATCCCCAGGCCCTCCTCGTGAACCCATCGGGCGATCGTCGTGGTGAGAAAAGCCTTGGCCGCGTAGTAGACCCGACTGGCACCCGCCGCCGTGTAGGCGTTGCGGAATTCCCGGGCCCGAGTCCGCACGTCGGTCTCGTCGATCAGGAAGACCGGACTCTGGTAGCTCGTGACCGCATCTCGCACGTCGACTCCCCCGACGACGAGGCTCCCATCGGCACTGCGTCGCGCACCCTGGGGCCACATGGGACCGAGATTCGCGGCAGACACGGGTTCAGGCTAGTGCCGCCTACATGCGTTCTGGTGCACTCACACCGAGCAGGCCGAGGCCGTTCGCGAACGTCTGGAGGGCAGCGGCGCACAGCCAAAGGCGCGCGATGTGGATCGGCTCGAGATTCTCATCGGATCGCGGCAGCACCCGACACGAGTCGTAGAAGCGGTGGTAGCTCGTTGCCAGCGACTCGAGGTAGCGCGCGATCCGATGGGGTTCGCGCAACTCGGCCGCACTGGCGACGATCCCCGGAAATTCGGCGATCAACCCGAGGAGATCGTTTTCCTTCTCATGGGTGAGCAATCCCGGATCGAAGTCCGCACTGCGCCAGTCGACCCCCAGTTCCTGGGCGTTGCGCAGAACGGACGCGATCCGTGCATGGGCGTACTGCACGTAGAAGACCGGATTGTCGTTGGTGTGGGCGGTGATGACGTCGATATCCATCGTCAGTGGAGAGTCCACCGGGTAGCGGGTCAGGGTGTAGCGAGCCGCGTCGACGCCCACCTCCTCGACCAGATCCTCGAGGGTGACGATGGTGCCCGCGCGCTTGGACAGGCGCACCTCCTCACCGCCGCGCGTGATCTTCACCAACTGGCCGATCAGCACCTCTACATGGGTGTTCATGTCGTCTCCCGCGCATGCGGCCACCGCTCGCAAGCGGTTCACGTAGCCGTGGTGGTCCGCCCCCAGCAGGTAGATCGCCAGATCGAAACCCCGGGCACGCTTGTCGACGTAGTACGCGGTGTCGGAGGCGAAGTAGGTGTACTCACCGTCCGCCTTGAGCAGAACCCGATCCTTGTCATCACCGAAGTCCGTGGTGCGCAACCACAGTGCGCCACCCTCGTCATAGGTATGCCCCCCGGACCTGAGTACCTCGATGCCGCGCGCCACTGCTCCCGATTCATGAAGGGTTCGCTCGGAGTACCACACGTCGAAGGTTGTGCGGAAGATCCGCAGCACGGCCTGCTGCTGCGCGAGCTGTTCGGCGTAGGCAGCCTCGCGGAAGGCGATGAACTGCTCCTGTTCCGGAAGTTCGGTGATCCCCGGCTGCGCCTGAACGACGCGAGCAGCGAGATCGGTGATGTAACCACCGTGGTAACCGTCGTCGGGAACCGGCTGGCCATGTGCCGCCGCCATCACAGAGGCACCAAAGCGATCCATCTGGACACCGCGGTCGTTGATGTAGAACTCCGTGGTCACTTCGGCGCCGGCCGCGGCCAGGACTCGGGCGAGGGCATCACCGACGGCCGCCCAGCGGGTGTGACCGAGATGAAGGGGGCCTGTCGGATTCGCCGAGATGAATTCGACGTTCACCTTCTTTCCCCGGAGCGCCGACCCACGCCCGAAGTCCGCCCCCGTTGTGACCGCGACCCGGGCGATTTCCCCCTGCGCCGCGGATTCAAGACGAAGATTGACGAAGCCCGGGCCGGCTACCTCAGCCGCCGCGATCCCCGGGGCGGCCCCGAGACGCTCGGCAAGCGCGTGACCGATCTCGCGCGGGGGGGTTCCGGAGACCTTCGCGAGGGTGAGTGCGGCGTTGGTTGCGTAGTCCCCATGATCCCGGGATTTCGGTCGCTCCAGCTCGGCGGACCAGTTCGTGGGGAGGGTGACACCCGCGTCCGTGGCCCACGCTCGCACCTGCGCGTCGACGAGCGCACGTAGTTCGTCGATGGTCACCGCGCGAGGGTATCCACTGGCCGTGGTACACGGGGGCCCCGGATGTGGTTATGCTGCTGGCAGGCAGAACCATGAGCACGACCGTTTGGCGTGGCCCCCGGGTCGCGAATCTCTGAGCACCATCAGATCCCGAACGTAGGTTTGCGGATCTGCCGGTGCCGGGCGAGGTGTTCGGCGCCACCTACTGCAAGGAGAACGCGCATCATGGCTCAAGGAACCGTCAAGTGGTTCAACGCCGAAAAGGGCTACGGCTTCATCGCCCAGGCCGACGGTGGTCCCGATGTATTCGTCCACTACTCCGCGATCGAGGCCGATGGCTACCGCTCGCTGGAGGAGAACCAGCTGGTCGAGTTCGAGATCACCCAGGGTCCGAAGGGACCTCAGGCGGACAAGGTCCGTATCGCCTGAGTTCCACCATCAGGCTTGCATCGGCCCCGCCCCGCAAGGGACGGGGCCGATGTCTTTGTGTCGGCATGGGTGACACTGGAGGTATGGATGACATCGAGAAGTACCTCGGATCGTCCCGCGAGCCGGCCCGGATCCCCGGGCAACGCTCGGGGCGGATCGCCTTCGCGGTCGTTGCGGGTGTGGGCGTCGGCGTGACGGGCTGGGTGGCCGGACTGCTCCTGCCTTTCCTCGGCAGCGTGTCGATGGGCTTCGGCGCGGCGCTAGGAGCTTTCGTCACCGCCCTGGTCGCCGGCCCCCCGCGCTGGTTCTCCTCCTGACGCTGCCTCCACAGCAGCACCGATGAGCAGACCGAGGGCGACGAGGTAGAGCCACAGCAGAAGCGCAATCGGGGCGCCGTAGACCAGGAGTGCCGCACCGACCGCGGATGACCACGCGCTGTAGAGGCCGAAGGCAGCGATCGCACCGATGATCCACAGCACCGCGACGATCACACCCGGTGACGTCCATCGCGCATCACTCCCACCGACGGGTGCCTTCCGGAAGGTGAGGAACACCAGCACCCAGGTCACGAGTGCTACGAGAAACCAGTTGAGCAGGCCGTAGCGCGTTCCGGCGGGTGCATCGAGTCCCAACGCCTTGAGGAAACTCGGCAGAACGGTGATCAGGCAGAGGCCCACGACGATGCCGATGAGCACCACGAGGGCGACCACCGCGGACACGATCCGAAGCGCGAATCCTGCCTGCGGCACGCTTCCGGACAAGGAGGTCGTCATTGCGAGACGCACGCCGTACACGCTCTTCGACGCGGCGTAGATCGCCACCACAAGGGCCGACGCGCTGGTGATGAGTGCCACGCCGCCCGAGGCGGTCATCGCGACCTGCGTGAGTCCATCCACCGCCGGCTGCAGGGCACTCAACGAGTCGGGACTACGCGCGAGCAGTTCCTTCCAGGCACTGGAGAGATCCGCCGGTGAAAGGAACACGCCCGCGATCGCTCCGATCGCGACGGCGGCAGGGGCGAGCGCGAAGAAGGTGTAGAAGGCGAGACCAGCCGCAACGAGCGAGCCGTTCGAGCGCGCATGGACATCCGCGACCACGCGTCCGCGCGAGACGAGGCGCGGGATATCGAAGGTCGGCACGGGACCATCATCGTGGACGCGCTGCTAACCTGACGGTCCCCCAGCCCCCGTAGCTCAGGGGATAGAGCGCCGGTTTCCGGTACCGAAGGTCGCAGGTTCGAATCCTGCCGGGGGCGCACCATGAACGCGACGCCACGACTCCCGGAGCGGACCGTTCACTTCGCGACGACCGGGTCGAGCCTCTACCCGATGATTGTCGGAGTTTTCGTCGCGGTGCTGCTCATCTCCAACATCGGAGCAACCAAGCTCATCGAGTTCGGACCGGACGTGTCGATCGGTGGATTCGCGATCAGTCCCATCATCACCGACGGAGGGGTCTTCCTCTTCCCCCTTGCCTACATCATCGGAGACATCCTGTCCGAGGTGTACGGCTTCAAGGCAGCCCGCAGGGCGATCGTGTTGGGGTTCGTCATGCTGGTACTTGCTGCGATGACATTCCTCGCGGTCCAGTACGCACCGCCGGCCGACGGCTATGCACACCAGGACTCGTTCGAAGCGGTGCTCGGATTCGTTCCGCGCATAGTCATCGCGAGCATCGCCGGCTACCTGGTCGGCCAACTTCTTAATGCCTACGTCTTGGTGAGGATCAAGCGTCGCACCCAGGAAAGGGCACTCTGGGCTCGACTCATCGGCTCGACCGCGGTGGGCGAACTCGCCGACACCGTCGTCTTCTGCACGATCGCCTTCTACGGGATCATCACCGGCCCGGAGTTCCTCAACTACGTGATCTACGGCTACCTCTACAAGACGCTGCTCGAGGTGGTCCTCCTGCCCGTCACCTACCCGGTAATCGGTTGGGTCAAGAGGCGCGAGCCGAGCTACGCGCTCAGCGGGTGACCCGGCCGTAGTAGCGCCCGAGGAACTCCCGCTTGAACTCCGGATACTCCCCTGAACTGATCGCGTCCCGGATCCTGTCGACCAGACCCACGATGAACCGCTCATTGTGGATCGTGGCCAGGGTGAAGGCGATCATTTCCTTCGATTTGAACGCGTGATGCAGGTAGGCACGTGTGTAGTGGGTGCACGTGTAGCAGTCGCATTCGTCGTCGATCGGTATGAATTGTCGGCGATAGTCGGCTCCCGTGATGTTGAAGCGTCCCGTTGGTGCGTGCAGAGCCGCATTGCGGGCCACACGGGACGGAGCCACGCAGTCGAATGTGTCGGCCCCCGACTCGATTCCCGTGAACAGGTCATCGGGGTCCCCGATGCCGAGTAGGTGCCGCGGTCGATCCTCGGGCAACTCGTCGGTGACCCATCCCACGATCTCGGCCAAACGGGGCTTCTCGAGCGCGCCTCCGATACCGAACCCCTCGAATCCGCGGCCGTCCACGGACATGTCGGCCAGTTCCCGTGCGGACCGTCGACGCAGGTCTTCATACTGCGCGCCCTGGACGACGGCGTAGAGCGCCTGGGGAGATCGTGCAGGACTCTCCCGTGTCAACTCGTTGTGCGCAGCCAGACATCGGCGCGCCCACGCCGAGGTTCGTTCCAGTGCCCTCACCTGGTACTCGTACGTGTTCATCAGGGTGGTGCACTCGTCGAATGCGAAGATGATGTCGGCACCAAGTTGATGTTGCACGCGCATCGATATCTCCGATGTGAAGCGGTGCATGGTTCCGTCGAGATGGGACTTGAATGTCACACCGTCGTCGTCGACGTGGGCGAGTCGATCCTTCCCGGGCGCGACGACATCGTCCCGCTCGCGCCCCTGGACATCCATCGCGAGGATCTTCTTGAAACCGACGCCGAGGGATAGAACTTGGAACCCACCGCTGTCGGTGAATGTCGGTCCCGGCCAGTTCATGAACGCACCGAGACCGCCGGCCGCGTCGACGATGTCCGCTCCCGGTTGCAGATACAGGTGATAGGCGTTGGCCAGCAACGCTTGGGCGCCCAACTCCCGCATCGACTCGGGCAGGACCGCTTTGACACTCGCCCGCGTGCCCACTGGGATGAAGGCCGGGGTCGCGATATCGCCGTGCGGGGTGCACAGGACTCCCACCCGACCCCGGTCATCGGGCATCCGCGCGGTCACAGCGAAGCTCACAGGGTCATCCAATCGGTGCGAGTCGGTGAACTGTAGTGATGAAACGACACGTGTGTGACGTGATGTGATCCGTGGGTCAGGATTTCCTAGAAAATCTTTGGAAAACCACTTGTGGTGCCTTGACTTCGACTGTTAGAAATTACCTACGCACCGCAAGGTGCGGGCGAGATCGGAAGCAACGCCTAACGGTTCGACCGGAAAGACCCCGGGTGCTGGCGGGGTCGGCGAGGTGGAAGGTAACGCGGAGTCGGAAAGACTCGGTCAGCAAAGGCGGCAACGCCGGAGTGAGCACCGCGGACTGCACAGCCGCGGAAGCCCGGGAGACCGGAGACCTGAGCCCGACTTCATGGCGAGGCCCCTCGAACTCATACTTCGAGGGGCCTCGTCGCGTGTGGGCGGTCGCCGCCTCCACCGGTTTCATTGTCCATGACCGGGACTCACGCGGACCGCCGCCACGCCGTCGTCCTACCCTGGACCATGCGCTGGCTCCTGGCGCTGGGCCTGGTGCTCGGCACCGTGCTCGCCCCGGCCCCCGCCCGGGCGGATGGCCTGGACGCCTATCGCACCCAGCAACCCCCGTGGCGGGCCTGCGGCCAGGGGTCCTGGTGTGCGGACATCTCCGTGCCCCTCGACTATGCCGACCCCGGCGGGGCCCGCATCGCCCTGTCCGTTCGGGCCGCCGCGCCGACGGCGCCCGACGGCACGCGGCCGGTGCTCCTGGTCAATCCGGGTGGGCCGGGATCCTCGGCCACCGAATACGTTCCGTACTTCGCCGAGCAACTCCCCCGCGAGGTGCGGGCGATCTACGACATCGTCGGCTTCGATCCCCGCGGCGTGGAGGACTCCACCGCGGTCACCTGTCTCACCGGCCCGGAGACGACTCGGTGGCTCCGTACGGATTCCTCGCCCGACACCCCCACGGAGATCACGACCTTGCTGCGCCGAGCTGCCGCGATCGGTCGCGGATGCCTGCGCATGTCACCGGGGATCGCCCGCCACGTCGGTTCGGAAGCGACTGTCCAGGACATGGACATCGTGCGTTCCGTGCTCAACCAAGAACTCCTCCACTGGTTCGGGTTCTCCTATGGGACGCAACTGGGAGCCGCCTACGCGGAGAAGTTCCCCTCCCGGATCGGCCGCATGGTCCTCGATGGCGCCGTGGATCCATCGCTCAACGCGATGCAGCTCTCGCGCGGGCAATCCCAGGGCTTCCAGATGGCCCTCACCCGCTTCGCCCGGAACTGCAGTCGGACACAGTCCTGCGCCCTCGGCTCCTCACCACGCGAGGTGATCGCCACCATCAACGCGCTCCTCGCACGTGTCGATCGTTCGCCGCTCCGTACGGATCGGGGCGCCCCCGTGGTCCAAGCCGAGGCGATCACCGCCCTCTTCTTCAGCATGTACAGCACGGACCTCTGGCCGCTACTCGAGGATGCACTCGAGTCAGCTCGCCGGGGGAACGGCACTGGACTCGCCGAGCTTGCAGCACTCGCCAGCAATCGGGTCGGGCCCAACTCCTACGGCTCGAATGTCCACTCGGCCTTCTACGCCATCGGATGCTGGGACTTCCCCGCGCCTCCCGGACGGGCTGGATTGGCACACGCTGCGCAGACCTGGGCCCGCGACGCCGTTGTCCCCGATCTGGCACGCGCCATGTCCTGGGGCAATGCCCCGTGCAGCACCTGGTTTGGACACTCCGCCGAAGCCCCCGAGCCGGTCACGAGCACGACCTCAGCCGGCATCTTGATCATCGGCACGCGCTACGACCCTGCCACCCCCTACGCCTGGGCGCGGAACCTGCACGCGCAGTTGCCGACGAGCAGCCTGGTGACCTACGTCGGCGATGGACACACGGCGTATGGGGAGGGTTCCGCATGTGTGCGGCGCATCGTCGATGCGTATCTGATGAGCGGTGCGCTCCCGGCCGCCGGGGCGCGCTGCTAGGCCTCGGGGCCGTCCTTGTCCTGTCCGTTGTCGCGGGCCAGACCCGCGAGGAACTCCTCGACCTGGGCGGCGATCTGGTCCCCACTGGGGATGTCGCCACCGGTCCACGACGGCGCCGCACTCGTCGCCACGGAGTCGTACTGGGCCTCCAGCGCTGCCACGACCGCGGCGAAGGCCTCGTTGTCCGCCACCTGTGCCGCGACGTCCTGGACGGCACGCTCGGAGGCGGCCGCCAGAACGGACGCATCCACCTGCAAACCCACGACGTCCTGGAGTCCCTCGAGCAACGCAACCGCTCCCTGCGGGTACTCGAATTGCACGAGGTAGTGCGGCACCTGCGCGGTGATTCCAATCGAGGGCATCTCCAGTTCCGCGCCGCGCAGCTCGAGCATCGCGCCGACGTGACCGGGCACCTCGATATCCCCCAACATCGCACTGCGCCCAGCAACCAGGGAGGGCTCGTTCCCGTGGACGATCACCGACAGGGGGCGGGTATGCGGAATCGGCCACGGAATCGCAGAGAGTCCGACCAGCGCCGAAACCCGATAGCGCTCGATGATGAGATCGACCGAGGCGAGGAAGCGCTCCCACTGGTAATCCGGCTCGGGACCGGCGAGCAACAGGAAGTCACGTCCATCGTCATCGCTCACGCGGTGAAGACTGATGCGCGGAACATCGACAGACGTGAAGTGATCTGCCGAGAAGAGCATGCGCGGCCGACGGGCCCGATAGTCGATGAATTCGTCGGAGTCGAAGGAGATCAGTAAGTCGTGCGGGCGGGTGAGCAGGTGCTCGATCGCGATCCGCACCCCGTTGCCCGCATCGACGAACCCCGAGAATGCGTGGACGAGGACAGGCGGCTCGTCGAACTGCGCCTCTTGGTGAATGCGCATCGCCTCAGACGGGGAACGCATGACCACCTCCTCACACCACCCTAGGCACGGACGGGTGGATCACCCAACAGATGCAGGGCTTCTTCTCCCACGGCGAACGGTCAGGACGCGGCTGCGTCCTTGGCTGGCGCGGCCTTCGTGGCCGCCTTCTTCTTCGCCACCGGCTTCGGCGCTGGCTCGGGGGTCTGAGGCTCGGGCTCCGGCTCCGGGGTCATGACCTGGGACCAGACATCCTGCTGCTGCGCGTCGAGGCGGCGCTGCCACCACAGCCACGCTCCCGCTGCGCCAGTCAGGACCAGGAGGAGGAAGAGGAATCGCTTCATGGCGCGACGCTAACACCGTCGTCCGATCGCCGCATGAAGCCCCGAAAGGCCTCTGAGACGGCCCCGCTCGAGAGGAAGGCCTCCCGCTGCTGGGGGTCCATCGACAGTGCGTACTCGCACACCCGCGACCATGCAACACCCACCGCCTTGGTCAACGCCGCGGCAACCGTGGCGGAGATGGCCGATCCGGCGATCTGACCGCCGGGCACGAATTTCAACAGGTTGGTGACCGCGTAGCGACCCGCCATCGTCGCTCCGCCCGTGAGGACCACCGAGCCGGCGATCGCCATCGTGCGCGACGTGCTCGCCGGCAAACCATAGGCGGCAGTGATGCGAGCGATCATGGTCACCTGATTCGGGACGAGAAGCGCTGCGTCAGCGAACGGGATCGGGGCCGCGCCTACGCCGGAAGCGACCGCCACTGCTTGGCGAATGACGGCCGCGACCGCTTTTTTCTTGCGCTCCAGATCGAGCCTCTGGGCAGCCGTGAGTGCTCCCTCGACCGCCTCCGGGACTATCGCGTACGTGACGTCGAGCAACTCGTGGAGCCCGGCAACGGGTGAGTCGGTGAACGTGTCGAAGACGGCGTTGGTGAGGACCGGGCGCCCCTCGGGGTGGATCGGCAGGGAGCACTCGGTGATGAAATCGGCGAATTCCACCGCCTCAGGATGCGGAGTCCCGCCTCGGAAGGGCACCTGTGTGATCACCACGATGACCGGGAGCCCGAGCTCGGCGATCCTGCGAACGAAGTCCTGTTGTGCGTGTTCGAATCTGCGATCGGACCACCGCACGGCGTACCAGACTGCGTGGATACGCTGGTCGATTGGCGCCGTTGCGCGGGCGGAAACCAAATCGTGCAGACCACGCAAGATCACATCGCCCGACGTTCCCGTCTCGAATCCCTCGGAGTCGAAGATCCCGAGGAACGCGTCCGGATGCCGGTAGTAGATCAATCCCTTGGTCACCGGGCGACCCACGCCCGTCTCGGCCACCTCCTCGCCGAAGACCGCATTGAGCAGGGTGGACTTGCCGGCACCTGTCTTGCCGAAGATCGCGAGATTGAAGCAGCCCAATGAGGCATACGCCTCCGCGAGTTCCTTTCCGAACAGCGCCTCGAGTGCAGCCGGGCCCAGGTCGGGGCGGGCGACATCGTCGGGTGACATGTGTCGAGCGTACGTGGGCAGGTACCCCGGGTTACCGTGGATGCCCTTCCCGGGAGAGGTCATGAAGCGTCTTCGGTCGATCATCGTGTTGCTGGTCGTGGTGATCGGCATCGCGGTGATCGGCTACCAGGGCTGGCGCTACCTCGATGGGATACGCGACTCGGGACGACTCGGTGGAGCCGTGGTGGTCCCCGCCGCATACACACCGGTCATCCGGGAAGCCGCCGAACGATGCCCACTCGTCTCCGCCAGGGTTCTCGCAGCGCAGATCGCGGCGGAGAGCAGTTGGAATCCGGATGCGGTCAGCCCGGCGGGCGCGCAGGGAATTGCCCAATTCATGCCAAGCACGTGGAAGCAGTATGGAATCGATGGAGACGGGGATGGGGTCGCAGACGTGTGGAACCCGATCGACGCCATCCATTCAGCAGCGAAGATGAACTGCGTGAATCGCAAGCTCGTCCGAAAAGTGGAAGGTCGACTCCTCGAGAATGTCCTGGCGGCCTACAACGCCGGTCACGGAGCGGTACGCCGCCACAAGGGAATCCCGCCGTATCCGGAGACCGAGCAGTACGTGAAGCGGGTTCTTTCCTGGTCGCAGACGCTCACGTTCGAGGAGCCTGCGTCAACGGGCCCGACTCCGACGATGTCGCCTACGCGATAACGACGATCGACTGCAGGTTCTCCACGACCAGTCGGCCATCCGGGGACCAGAGGCGGCGAAGTTCGCTCGTGAACCCATCCGCACCTGCCGTGAGTTCACCCTCGTAGTACAGCGGCTGTCCCGCATCGAGGTGATCGGGGTCGACGAGCAGGGTGGCAGCGAACATCACGGTCGCGAGTGGCCGCATACGGTCGGAGGCGACGAGCGCACCCGGCCACCATGCGTCGATGAGGCCCAACACGCGTGCCGGACTCCAGGGCTTCCCGTCCGCGTAGGCAACCCACCCACGGGTTCTCGCTTCCTCCGCACTCCCCGGCCGACCTGCCAGCGGACGGAAGGTCACGTGCGGGCCGAAGACCGGGCCCAGCGGAGGTTCGACCGGGATCACCGGGACGGCGGTCCAAGGCGGTGCTTCGCCCCTCTGCGCGCAGCCCCACTCCGCGGTGCGATCCACGTCCAGGTCCCGTGGCGCCCCGCAGATCACCGAGGCGTGCACCGCCGTGGCACCTCGGTCATCGACGATGTCGACATTCCAGGTGGTCATGGCGCTTCCTCGGCGGACTTCGGTCACCACGATGCGCTGATCGCCCACCAGCACGGGCCCCGCCATCTGCACGGTGACCGCGCGCACGGGTCTCGACGCGGATTCACGCACCTGAACCGCAGTGACGCATGCGGCGACCACGAGTCCACCCCAGGCTCCGCGACCCTGTTGCCACCCGTCGGGGACGGACCAGGTGAGCCCATCGTGGGATTCTTGGATACGCAGGGCAGCGTCAAAGTCACTCATCGTTACGCGCTCGCCTCAGGGGTGATGGTCGGCGGGGTTTCGTTGATCTCCGCGTCGTCGACGGCGCCCGTGGCCTTCCCGAGGGCGGACTTCTTCGCCCAACTCTGCCAAGGGATATTCCACAGCCCACCGGGACCGTTCCATGGTTCGACCCTCGATCCCCCGGTGTTCTGATACATCACGACGTCCCCGGGGATGGTGCTATCGAAGATCCACTTCGCGTCCTGCTCGAACATGTTCGTGCAGCCGTGGGATCCGTTGTAGCGGCCAAGGCGGCCGTAGGCCCAGGGTGCCGCGTGGATGAACTCGCCGGTGGGTGTCAGTCGGGTGTTCCATGGCGCAGGGAGCACGTATGCCTCCGCGGGATCGGTGATCCCGAGCGACGTGCTCCGGTACACCTTGTACTCCTCCTTGGCGACGCTGATCACCTTCACACCATTGCGGGTCTCCCACTCCGGACCACCGAGGGACACGCGGAAGGTCTTCACAAGTTTTCCGTCGATCCAGACGCGCATGTTCTTCTTCAACCCATCGACGAGGGCCACAAGCGCACGGGACGTGGTGAAGGTGTACGCGACATTGAGAGCGGGTGATCCGATGAGGGCCGCACCGGCGTCGCGGCCGAGCAGGACACCACCCACGGTGGACGTGATGGTGATCGTGGATTTCGCGGGCCAGTACGCCTCGGGACGGAACACGACTCTGCGGTCACCCAACCAGCCCCAGGCTCCGGGGACGACGGCGGTGACACCCGTGCCATCGGTCGCGGTGACGACGAGGTGGCGCTCGACCGCCGCCTTGTTGGCGATCGGTGCGCTGAAGGTGAGTTCCGGAAGGGTCCCCACGCCGAGTCGTGAGCGCGCTCCCGAGACCCCGAGGTCGTTGCCTGCCGCCTCGAATTCCGCGGTGACCCTGCGCACTTTGCCGATGACCTGCGTCGGCTTATCGGGGTCCACACCCGGAGGGGCGACAGGCACGGCGCTCGCCGGCCCCGCCGGTGCGCTGACACCGACGGCGTTCGTGCTCCGAAGGGAGATGCGATATGTACGCCCGTTCGTGAGTCCGGCGACGGTGCACGTCCCGAGCTCCTGTGCGCATGCAGTCCAGGGCCCGTTGTCCAGTGAGTACTCCGCACCCACCGCTCCCTCTCCGGGTTGGAAGTAGAGCGTGACGACCTGGGGTCCCGCAACGGCCTGGGCGATCGCCGGCGGAGCTGGGGGCGCGGTCGGCGGGGTGAGGTCCTGGGCGACGGACGCGGGGGCGGCAATGACGGCCAGCAGGACCGCGATCACCGGGGAAGTGCGCACGCGGATGACTGTAGGCGCGTTCGGTACCGGAAGTCGAACCTCACCACGGGACCGGTGCGCGGTCCTCCCAGAGCAGTCCCGTGGGCGTCGCCGGGTCCCGTGTGGCCAGCCAGACGATCGTGTCTGCGCCTTCCGCTGCAGAACGCGGCGCATCGGGGCCACCCATGTCCGTGCGGCAGTGGCCGGGACACATCGCATCCACCGACACGCCCCGGGACCCCATACCCGTCTCCGCGGCGAAGGAGCGGACCAGCGCGTTCACGCCCGCCTTGCTGACCCGGTAGGGGACGAGGCCGCCCTCGAGCCCGGGCCCGGAACTGCGGCCTAGACAGGCCGAGACGACGATGACCCGCCCCGATCGACGTTGGACCATGCCGGGTGTGAGGCAGCGAAGCGTGTGGAAGACGCCGTCGAGGTTGGCCGCCATCACTCGCCGCCATTCCTCGGGGGTGGTGCGCAGCGTCTTCGTCATGCGTTCGGCCATGACGCCCGCGGATGCGACCACGATGTCGGGGCTCGGGATGCGTGCGGCCACCGCATCCATCTCCTCCGCGTCGGAGACATCGCAGACCTCGGCGTGCGCATCGATTCCATAGCTCCGCAGATCCCGTGCAGCCGCCTCCGCACGATCGGCATCACGGCCGATCAGGTAGACGGTGGCTCCTGCCTCCCCCAGACCGCGCGCTGCCTCGAATCCGATTCCGCGCGTGCCGCCGGTGATCACCGCGACCAGGTGTTCACCCACGGGGTGAGCCTGCCCGTCGACGACGCTTCCCGCATCCCGGTACCCTTC
This sequence comes from Rubricoccaceae bacterium, assembly GCA_040381195.1. GTDB lineage: Bacteria > Actinomycetota > Actinomycetes > S36-B12 > S36-B12 > VGCC01. The sequence continues at coordinate 2,378 of JBEIHR010000002.1, read as the reverse complement.
ATGAGGGCCGCGACACGCGGTCCCTACTGCGAGAGGATCCCGCGGTGTCTGCAGAGCCGCTAGCCGGCTTCGGGCCCAACGAGTGGCTCGTTGATGAGCTCTACCAGCAGTTCCTCACCGATAGGAACTCGGTCGATCCTGCGTGGTGGGAGTTCTTCGAGGGCTACCAGCCCACCGACTATGCGCCCGCTTCCGCGCCAGCGCCCGCTTCCGCGCCAGCGCCCGCGCCGCCCGCCCCTGTCGAGCACTCCGCCCCCGCTGTGCCGCCGGCGACACCCGTGGCGTCCCCGTCACCGGCAGACCACGTCACCGTTTTAAAGGGACCAGCCGGGCGGGTCGTCGCCAATATGGACGCGAGCCTCACAGTCCCGACGGCCACGAGCATCCGGGGCATCCCGGCGAAACTGCTGATGGACAACCGGGTGGTGATCAACAACCACCTCACCCGCGGACGCGGTGGGAAGGTGTCGTTCACACATGTGATCGGGTACGCGGTGGTGCGTGCGGCCACCGAGATGCCGGCGATGAACGCGCACTTCACCGAACTCGACGGCAAGCCTGCGGTGGTCACCAACCCTGATGTCAATCTGGGGATCGCGATCGATGTCGCCAAAGCCGATGGCACACGGCAGTTGCTCGTGCCCTCCATCAAGGCCACACAGTCGATGGACTTCGCAACCTTCTGGGCGTCCTACGAAGACATGGTCCGTCGCGCGCGCGCCGGTGCACTCGGGGTCGACGACTTCGCGGGAACCACGATCACGCTGACGAACCCGGGGACGATCGGCACGAACTTCTCCGTACCTCGCCTCATGGCCGGTCAGGGGTGCATCATCGGGGTCGGGGCGATGGAGTACCCGGCGGAATGGCAGGGAGCATCCGAGGAGACCCTGGTCCGCAACGCGGTGTCGAAGATCCTGACCCTGACGTCCACCTACGACCACCGCATCATCCAGGGGGCTCAGTCCGGGGAATTCCTCCGCCGTGTCCATCAACTGCTCCTGGGTGAGGACGAGTTCTACGACGCGATCTTCCGATCGCTCCGCATCCCGTACGAGCCAGTGCGTTGGGCGCACGACATCTCGGCGAGCCACGAGACCGACCTCGACAAGACGGTCCGGGTCCAGGAGATCATCCACGCGTATCGCGTGCGCGGACACCTCATGGCGGACACCGATCCGCTGGAGTACCGCCAGCGGACGCATCCCGATCTCGATGTGCTCAGTCACGGCCTCACCCTGTGGGACCTCGATCGGGAATTCGCCACGGGGGGATTCGGTGGACGGCCGATCATGAAGTTGCGCGCCATCCTCGGCGTACTCCGGGATGCCTACACCCGCTCGGTGGGAATCGAGTACATGCATATCCAGGATCCCGAGCAGCGGCGATGGATCCAGGAGCGGGTGGAGTGCCCGCATGAGAAGTATCACCGAGACGAGCAGTTGCGAATCCTGCGCAAACTCAACGAGGCCGAGGCCTTGGAGAGTTTTCTGCACACCAAGTACGTCGGTCAGAAGCGCTTCTCCCTCGAGGGGTCCGAGTCACTGATTCCCGCCCTCGATGCAATCCTCATCGAATCAGCGAGCAACGAGATCCTCGAAGTGTGCATCGGGATGCCGCACCGTGGTCGACTCAACGTCTTGACCAACATCGCGGGTAAGTCCTACGGCCAGGTCTTCCGGGAGTTCGAGGGTGATTACGGCTCCGATTCCGTACAAGGCTCCGGCGACGTCAAGTACCACCTGGGCACCGCCGGCACTTTCGTCGCCGACGACGGCTCATCCACGTCCGTCTACATCGCTGCCAACCCCTCACACCTGGAGGCGGTCGACCCGGTCCTTGAAGGAATCGTCCGTGCGAAGCAGGACGTACTCCCCCGCGAGCGCGTCTTCGACGTCCTGCCGCTGCTGATCCACGGAGATGCAGCCTTCGCCGGGCAAGGTGTCGTGGCCGAGACCCTGCACCTCTCGCAACTCCAGGGCTACCGCACGGGCGGAACCGTCCACATCGTTGTGAACAACCAGGTGGGCTTCACAACGTCACCGCGCTACAGCCGCTCGAGTGTCTATCCCACCGATGTGGCGCGCATGGTGCAGGCGCCGATCTTCCACGTCAACGGCGATGATCCCGAAGCTGTGGTACGCGTCGCGCGGTTGGCATTCCAGTTCCGACAGGCCTTCCACAAGGATGTTGTGATCGATCTCGTGTGCTACCGCAAGCGAGGTCACAATGAGGCGGATGACCCTTCGCTCACCCAGCCGTTGATGTACGCGATCATCGACAACAAGCGTTCGGTGCGCAAGCACTACACGGAAAGCCTGATCGGTCGCGGCGACATCTCCGTCGAGGAGGCCGAGGGCGCGCTCAAGCACTTCCAG
>JBEIHR010000001.1:0-56392 GCA_040381195.1 Rubricoccaceae bacterium | reverse complement strand
CGTTCCCGGCGATGATGTTGTCCTCCGCGGCAAAGGGCGCCGCACGATCCGGGCGCACGATGACACGTCCTCCGGAGAGCCCCTTCGCCACGTAGTCGTTGGCGTCTCCCTCGAGACGCAGCGTGATGCCCGCAGGCAGGAATGCGCCGAAGGACTGCCCTGCCGAGCCGACGAATGTGAGGTCGATGGTTCCGTCAGGGAGACCGGAGCCCCCGAAGCGGCGGGTCACCTCCGAGCCGAGCATGGTCCCCACGGTGCGATTGACGTTGCGGATCGCAAGCCGAGCACGGACGGGCTCCCCGGCATCGAGGGCTGCGGCGCACAGACCGATGAGTTCCTGATCGAGAGCCCGATCCAGGCCGTGATCCTGGTCCTGGACCCGGTGCCGAGGTCCGGGGACATCGGGTGTGTAGAGGATCGGGCTGAGGTCCAGGCCCGAGGCCTTCCAGTGGTCGATTGCGGATGCGGTATCGAGAAGATCACTGCGGCCGATGACCTCGTCGAGTGATCGGAAGCCCATGGCAGCCAGGAACTCCCGCACTTCCTGGGCGATGTACTCGAAGAAGGTGATGACGAATTCGGGTCGACCGCTGAACCGCTCACGCAGGACGGGATTCTGTGTTGCCACGCCGACGGGGCAGGTATCGAGGTGGCAGACGCGCATCATGATGCACCCCATCACGACGAGCGGGGCCGTGGCGAAACCGAACTCCTCCGCACCGAGTAAGGCGGCCACGATGACATCGCGTCCCGTCTTGAGCTGCCCATCCGTCTGCACGACGATGCGATCGCGCAGCCCGTTCAAGACCAGTGTCTGCTGTGTCTCTGCGAGGCCCAACTCCCACGGGGCGCCCGCATGCTTGAGGGAGGTCAACGGCGAGGCTCCCGTGCCACCATCGTGACCCGAGATCAATACGACATCCGCATGCGCCTTGGAGACGCCCGCCGCCACCGTGCCCACCCCCATCTCGGCAACGAGTTTCACGTGGACTCGAGCACGTGGATTGGCGTTCTTCAGATCATGGATGAGCTGCGCGAGGTCCTCAATGGAGTATATGTCGTGATGGGGCGGAGGTGAGATCAATCCGACACCCGGTGTGGAGTGACGGGTCTTTGCGATCCACGGATACACCTTGTGGCCGGGGAGCTGGCCACCCTCACCGGGCTTGGCACCCTGCGCCATCTTGATCTGGATGTCGTCACTGTTGACCAGGTACTCACTCGTGACACCGAAACGACCAGAAGCGACCTGCTTGATTGCCGATCGCTTCGAGTCCCCATTGGGCAGGGTTTCGTAGCGCTCGGGATCCTCCCCGCCTTCTCCGGTGTTGGACTTCGCACCGATGCGATTCATCGCGATCGCCAGAGTCTCATGCGCCTCCTGCGAGATCGAGCCGTAGCTCATCGCCCCCGTGGAGAAGCGCTTCATGATCGACTCGATCGATTCCACCTCATCGATCGGGATGGGCGGGCGCTCTCCCGTCTTGAGGTGGAACAGACCCCGCAGGGTCATGAGCCGCTCAGACTGCTCATTCACCTGCGCGGTGTACTCACGGAAGATGTCGAAACGCTTGGCCCTTGTCGCATGCTGGAGTCGGAACACCGTCTCCGGGTCAAAGAGGTGGGGCTCGCCGTCCCTCCGCCACTGATACTCGCCACCATCTGCGAGCACACGGTGCGCAGGTGAGATCCCCGATCGCGGATAGGCAACCGCGTGCCGCTGGGCAACCTCCTCGGCAATCACGTCGAGATCGACCCCACCGAGGCGCGACGTCGTTCCCGTGAAGTAACGGTCCACCAGGTCCTGGGAAAGACCGATGGCCTCGAAGATCTGCGCACCGCGATACGAGGCGACCGTGGACACGCCCATCTTCGACATCACCTTGAGCAAACCCTTACCCAATGCCTTGATGGTGTTCCGCATGGCCTTCTCGGCTGTGACGCCATCGATCACGCCTCGACGCACGAGGTCCTCGACGGACTCCAGGGCGAGGTACGGGTTGACGCTCGCGGCTCCGTATCCGACGAGCAGGGCGATGTGATGCACCTCGCGCACATCGCCTGCCTCGACGTGCAGGCTGATCATCGTGCGCGCCTTAGTGCGGACCAGGTGATGGTGGACTGCGGCGGTCAGGAGAAGCGAGGGGATGGGTGCGAGTTGGGCATTGCTGTCCCGGTCGGAGAGGACGATGAAGCGCTTCCCCTGTCGAATCACCGCGTCGACCTCGTTGAAAATCTCACCGAGTCTCTTCGCCAGAGCCGCACCACCGCCGCCCACCGGATAGAGGCCCTTGATGCGCGCGGCAGCGAATTCGGGCAGCTCTCCGTCCGCATTGATGTGCAGGATCTTGGCGAGTTCGTCGTTGTCGATTACCGGAAAAGGCATGACCACCTGGCGTGCGTGGCTCGCCTCCGTGTCCAACAGATTGCCTTCGGGGCCGGCGAGGGACGACAGACTGGTGACGATCTCCTCGCGAATCGCATCCAGCGGTGGGTTCGTCACCTGCGCGAACAACTGGGTGAAGTAGTCGAAGAGCAGACGGGGACGCGCAGACAGCGCGGCGATCGGACTATCCGTACCCATCGAGCCGATCGGCTCTTCGCCTTTGAGCGCCATCGGTTCGAGGATGAGCCGGAGCTCCTCCTGGGTGTACCCGAACGTCTGCTGGCGCCGCGCCACGGATTCGTGGGTGTGCACCACGTGCTCACGCTCGGGGAGGGACTCCAGGTGAATCAGTCCCGCGTCCAGCCATTCCTGGAAGGGATGCGCTGCCGCGAGTTCGGCCTTGATCTCGTCATCCTCGACGATCCGGCCGGCGGCTGTATCGACGAGGAACATGCGTCCCGGCTGCAGGCGACCCTTGCGAACGATGCGTGCCGGGTCGATGTCGAGGACGCCGGCCTCGGACCCTAGGACCACGAGGCCGTCGTCGGTAACCCAGTACCGACCGGGACGGAGTCCGTTCCTGTCGAGAACGGCTCCGATCACGGTCCCATCGGTGAACGAGATGTTCGCGGGCCCATCCCAGGGCTCCATGATCGTCGCGTGGAATGCATAGAAGGCCCTGCGAGCAGGGTCCATATCGGAGTTGGTCTCCCAGGCTTCCGGGATCATCATCAAAACGGCGTGCGGCAATGACCGCCCACCGAGATGCAGGAGTTCGAGGACCTCGTCGAAAGACGCCGAGTCGCTACCGCCGGGGGTGCAGATGGGGAACAGTCGTGTCAGATCGCCCGGGAGGAGATCCGAGGTCAGGAGAGCCTCCCTCGCCTGCATCCAGTTGCGGTTACCCCGCAGTGTGTTGATCTCACCGTTGTGGGCGATCAGCCGGTAGGGATGTGCGAGGGGCCACGACGGGAACGTGTTCGTGGAGAACCGCGAGTGCACGAGCGCCAACGCGCTGGCCATCGCCGGATGGGTCAGATCTGGGAAGAAGGCGCGCAACTGAGCCGTTGTCAGCATTCCCTTGTACACGATGGTTCGTGAGGACAGCGAGGGAACGTATACCCCGGCATCACGCTCGGCCCGGCGCCGGAAACCGTAGACGAGTCGATCAAGATCGATCCCGCGTGCTGACGTCTGGGCATCCGAGATGAACACCTGCCAGAAACGTGGCATACAGGCGCGGGCCGTGGCACCCACGAGCCGTGGGTCGATCGGGACCTCACGCCAGCCCAGGATGCGCAGACCCTCATCGGCAGCGAGCGCCGCCAGCTGGTCGCGCGTGCGTGCCGCCGCCACCTCGTCGTTGGGGAGGAAGACGATCCCCGCCGCGTAACCACCCGAGGGTGGGAGTTCGAAATCGACGACCTCGCGAAAGAAGGCGTCGGGGATCTGGATCAGGATGCCGGATCCGTCACCACTGTCGGGCTCGGAACCCGAGGCACCACGGTGTTCGAGATTCTCCAAGGCGGTCAGCGCCGTGTCGACGATGCCATGCGAGGGGACACCGGTGAGGGTCGCGACGAACGCCACCCCACAGGCATCGTGCTCGTGTTCGGGCCGGTAGAGACCCTGGGGAGCAGGCAGTGCGGAGTACAGCACGGAGACCTCACAACGACGTCGAAGGATCCAGGACGTCGTTGGCCTGGAGGCAGAACTATACCGGGTTACTGACCGGCGGCCTGCGCGACCGCCGCCTCGAGGGCTGCCCGGTCAGCGAGCGTCGCGTTCTCCACCACCACACCGTTCAGGAGTCCGTAGGGGGTCCCCTGGATCGCAGCGTTCTGGAACTCCTGGTTGCTGTTCGCGGCCCAGGCGCGGTACGTCCCGTCCTGAACGCATTGCGTGAAGGTTTCCAGATCGGCCCCGGCGATTCCGGTCTGCTCACCGAAGGAGATCAACTGATCCTGGGTGTAGCCGAGGCCTTCGTCGGCGGGTTGGTTCACGTACACGAGATCGTGGAATTCCCGAACCTTCCCGGCATCGATCGCACAGCCCCACGCTGCGATCGCGCGGTTGGATGCGTCGTTGCCGAGGTTGGCGTCGAGGAAATGCGTCGGCCGCCAGATCAATTGGATCTTTCCGGTCTCGGCCAGTTCGGCGATGCCTGCACCGTTCACTTGCTCGAGCGCACCGCACGCGGGGCACTGGAAGTCCTCCCAGAGTTCGAGGACCGGGGCACCCTCCGTCGCCGTGCCGTAGGGAACGCCATACGGGTGGGCACTGTCCGCGCCGAGCACGCCTTCCGGGAGGGGGGCACTGGGATCCGGATCGACGCGCGTCACCTGGTTGGCCGCATCGGAGGAACTCCGTGCGATGACCGCCACTCCGATGATGCCCACGACCACCCCGACGACCGCCACGGCACCGATGATGCGCACGGTGCGCTCCCGGCGCTTCTCGCTCGCCTGGGCCTCGTTGCGCGCCGCTGCGGCACGCTCCCGACGGGATGCTCCACTCATGGATGTCGCTCCTTCACTCGAACGGCCCTTACAGCCTAAGCCGGGGTTCCCTCCCCCGCGATGTCAGGTTCGGACACCCCGGGCGAGTTCCGCCGATAACGCCTCGATCGCGTACTCGGCCGAGGCGATATCCCCTGCCTCCTGAACTGCGCGCACGAATGCCGAACCCACGATGACACCGTCGGCATAGGCGGCCACCGACGCCGCCTGTTGTTCGGTCGAGACGCCGAGTCCGACGCCGACGGGCAGGTCCGTGATGGTGCGCACGCGCTCGACGAGGGTGGGGGCAGCATCGCTGACGTGGTCCCGAACGCCGGTGACGCCCATGGTGGATGCCGCGTACAGGAATCCAGTGGTCGCGCGACTCACCCGCTCGATACGTGCATCAGTACTCGAGGGCGCCACGAGGAAGGTGCGTCCGATCCCGTATTCGTCCGTGACCGAGATCCACTCACCCGCCTCCTCCGGGGTGAGATCCGGGGTGATGACACCCACTCCCCCGGCCGCCGAAAGGCGGGAAGCGAAGTGCGCCGTCCCATAGCGCTCGATCGGATTCCAATACGACATCACGAGGGGTACCGCTCCCAGGTCCGCAAGACGGGCGACCACATCCACCACGTCATCGGTCGTCGTCCCCGACAGGAGCGCATGCTCCGCTGCGGCCTGGATCACAGGTCCATCCATGAGTGGATCCGAGTACGGCAGACCCACCTCCACCAGGTCGACACCACCGCGCACCATCGCAGCCATCAGACGAACACTGTCCTCCGCGGACGGGAAACCCGCGGGGAAGTAGCCGATGAGTGCGGCTCGCCCCTCGTGCGCTGCATGAGCGAAGACGGCCTGTTGTCTGACGTTCATTCGGCGGAATCGACTCCGAGACCGAACCAACGTGCTGCCGTGACCACGTCCTTATCGCCGCGGCCCGACAGATTGACGACGATGACGGCGTCGCGCCCGAGCTCACGCCCCAACCTTCGGGCTCCGGCGAGCGCATGCGCAGTCTCGATGGCAGGCAGGATCCCTTCCGTTCGAGACAGCAATTCGAAGGCATCCATGGCCTCCGCATCGGTCACCGGTTCGTAGCTCGCCCGACCGGAGTCGTGCAGCCAGGCATGCTCGGGACCTACTCCCGGGTAGTCGAGTCCGGCGCTGATCGAATGCGAGGGCACAGTCTGACCCCAGGAGTCCTGCATCACGTAGGTGCGCGCCCCGTGGAGCACCCCCGGGGCACCCGCGGCGAAGCGCGCCGCATGTCGACCGGTCTCCACCCCCTCACCGCCCGCCTCGTACCCGACCAGGCGCACCGATGGTTCGTCGAGGAAGGCACTGAAGATCCCCATCGCGTTGGAGCCACCTCCCACGCAGGCGACCACGGCATCGGGGAGTCGCCCCTCCTTCACGAGGATCTGTTCGCGGGTTTCACGCCCGATGACTGAATGGAAATGTCGCACGATCTCCGGGAACGGAGCCGGGCCGGTCACTGTGCCCAGGAGATAGTGGGTATCGGCGACGCGGGTGACCCAGTCGCGCATCGCCTCGTTGATCGCATCCTTCAGCGTGCGACTCCCGGTGAGGACCGGGACCACCTCTGCTCCGAGAAGGCGCATGCGCGCGACATTCAGCGCCTGGCGCCGCGTGTCCTCCTCTCCCATATAGACCGTGCACTCCAGGCCGAGCAGGGCTGCCGCAGTCGCGGTGGCGACCCCATGCTGACCCGCACCGGTCTCGGCAATCACTCGACGCTTGCCCATTCGCGTCGTGAGCAGCGCCTGGCCGAGCACGTTGTTGATCTTGTGCGAGCCCGTGTGATTGAGATCCTCGCGTTTGAGGTAGACCCGGGCTCCGCCACACTCGACTTCGAAGCGCCGAGCTCTCGTCAGGGGTGATGGGCGACCGGTGTAGTCCCGCTCGAGATCGGTGAGGGTTGCCGCGAATGTCGGGTCACCGATCGCCTCTCGGAACGCGGCATCGAGTTCGTCCAATGCGGCCATGAGGGCCTCGGGCACAAACCGGCCACCGTACGGACCGTAATGACCGGGGGTGGTGTCTGTCGCGAGCGTCACGGCATTCCCCCGCGAGGAGCGTGCTTGACCGCGGGGTGGGATCCCGCGGTGACGAGCTCGTGCACGGCGGCGCGCGGATGCGAGTGCTTCACGAGCGTCTCGCCGACTAGGACAGCATCGGCACCGCACTCGGCGTACACGATGAGATCGTGGGGACCGCGGATCCCTGATTCGGCGATGGTGATGCACTGATCGGGGATTCGGGGTGCGAGCCGGGCGAAGGCGTCGCGATCCACCTCCAGGGTCTTCAGATTCCGCGCGTTGACTCCGATCACGGATGCTCCTGCGGCCAGCGCGCGCTCCACTTCCTCCTCGTCATGGACCTCCACGATGGGTGTGAGCCCCAGGCTCAGGCTGCGTTCGAGCAGTCCGATCAGCCGCTGCTGGTCGAGGGCGGCAACGATCAAGAGGATCAGATCGGCGCCGTGAACCCGCGCCTCCCACAACTGGTAGCTCGTGACGACGAAATCCTTACGCAGGACCGGGACCGACACGGCCGCGCGCACCGCGTCAAGGTCTGCGAGGCTCCCACAGAAGCGACGCTGCTCGGTCAGGACGCTGATGCAATGCGCACCACCCTGCTCATATTCGTGCGCAAGCAGGGCTGGGTCGGGGATCGTCGACAGAGTTCCGCGGCTGGGACTGGCGCGCTTCACTTCAGCGATGACACTGATTCCTGACGACGTGAGAGCAGCGATCGCATCACGAGGCGCGGGCGCATCAGCCACGCGCTCCTTGAGTTCATCGAGCGGAACGATCGCCATGCGTTCCGCGACATCCTCCTGAACACCCGCAACGATTTCGTCGAGGACGCTCATGTGGGCGAGCGTAACCCCGCCCCTACGACCCCGCAGCAGGGGCTAGGTACGGGATGAAGTTCCGCAGAACACCGAAACCGACACTGATCACGACGACGGTGATCGCGGTGATCTGCACCGCCCGCACGTTCCTGGGGGTGGTCCCACGAATGCGCGACCAGGTCCAACCGAGGAATAGCGTTGCGAACGTCACGATGTAGAGCGGGATGAGGGCGTTGTGGTCCATCATTGCCGCGATGTCGCCTCGCAGGAGATCGTGAGTTCCCCGGAGACCTCCGCACAGGGGGCACGCAATACCGAGCATCGCGCTCACGCATGGCGGGTACAGACCACCGTTTTCCGGATCGTGAAGTCCCACGACCAGCAGCGCTGCGGCGGTCAGTGTCCCCGCACTCAGGACGGGGGCCCAACGACGGAGTCGGGGCTTCACGGGTCCGCATCCCGGGGCAGCGTCACCGTGAAAGACGCACCGGAACCTGCAACCGATGATGCGGATGCCTCTCCACCAAGCCCGCGGGCAAGTCTGCCAACGAGAGCGAGCCCGATTCCCGTTCCCACGGGTCGTTGGCCTCGGTACCGCTCGTAGAGAACACCCGGCTGGAACGCATCGGTGATGTCACTCTCGGTGAGGCCTGGTCCGCTATCGCGCACGGTGATCGTTACGGGGTCCTCGTCGCGGCCGATGAGCCACATGCTCGTGCCTGACGGAGTGACGCGAAGCGCGTTCTCCATCAGATTGTCGATGATCTGGCGCACGCGCACCGGATCCGTCTTCCATGGCGTGACACTCGCGGGGACCTCGACCTGGAGGCTGACACCGTCGCGCGCACATCGATCGGCCCAGACGCGCGATGACTCTGTCAGCAGCTCGTGGAGACTGGTGTCGACGACATCGATTCGGAAATCCACAGCGCCGAGCCGTGCGAGGTCGAGGAGGTCTGCGACGAGGCGATCCAGGCGCGACGCTTCGACACTCATCACCTCGCCTGTGCGAGCAACATCCGTATCGGGTACGACACCATCCGCCAGTGCCTCGGCGTAGCCCTTGACCGTGGTCAACGGCGTACGCAACTCATGGGACACCGATAAGAGGAAATCCCGTTGACGTCCCTCCGAGATCACCAGGGCGGAGTTGACCGCATTGATGGCATCGGCAATGTCCGCAACCTCGCGAGGCCCACTCGGCTCGACAACGACGTCGCGTGAGCCCTCGGCGATGCTGTCGGCGGCGTCGCGGGCTGCCCGCAGCGGGCGGGTCAAGCGGCGCGCGGCTACGTATCCGATGAGCGACGCGATGACCAAACCGATGATGAGTGCGACCGCGAATCTGCTGAGGAACTGCCCGGCGGACGATCCTGCATCCGCAATCCCCTGTTGGAGCACGACTGCACCCCCGGAACTCAGCGGCCGTCCCTCGATCAGGATCGCTCCGGCGTCCGTCTCCACCTGCCCGCTGATGCGCTCGCCCGAGAGGAGCCCCTGCACCTCCTCGGGACTCAGGCCGGGGACCTCACCCCCCAGAGGGGACACCAGGTACCCGGTGACATTGCTGGCCTCGAGTGTCCGCGAAAGTTGCCGGGGCAACGGCCTGCCTCCCGGCAGTCCGACATCCCGACGCTCGATGGCGCGCGAGGTCAGGTCCGCGAGCCGGCCAAGGGTCTGCTGTCCCTGGTCGATCGATGCGCTTCGGAGGAGCGGGAGTGAGACTGCCGCGGCCACAAGTGCGGTGATCAGCGCGATGGCCACGGCGAGGGACACCGTCTGGGCGACGATCCCTACGCGACCAGTCCTCACGCCTCCTCCGCGGAGTACCCGACGCCGCGCACGGTGCGGATGGGGCTGTCGTCTCCCAGTTTTCCGCGGAGCTGCGCGACATGGACATCCACCGTCCGCGTTCCCACGACCGCGGCGTAGCCCCAGACGTCGGCGAGCAGCTGCTCCCGGGTGAAGACCCGTCCCGGGGAGGCCATCAGGTGCGCCAAGAGGTCGAACTCCGTGGCCGTCAGAGCAACCTCGACATCACGAACGCGCACCCGGCGCGCCGTCACATCAACCGTGACATCTCCGACGCGATAGGTGTCTCCTGTGGAGGCGGTGTGGGTGACCCGGCGCGTGAGCGCCTTGACACGCGCGACAACCTCTCTCGGACTGAACGGCTTGGTGATGTAGTCATCTGCACCTAATTCGAGGCCAAGGATGCGGTCCACTTCCTCGTCACGTGCGGTACAGAAGAGCAGTGGAACCCAATTCCCCTCGGCTCGCAGGGTGCGACAGATCTCCGTGCCGTCGATACCGGGAAGACCGACATCGACGATCATCACGGTGGGGCTCAGAGTGCGCGCGGCACTCAGTCCCCCGGTGCCCGTGTTCTCGACGTGCACGCCAAAGCCCTCGCGCGAGAGGTAGAGGCGCAGGAGGTCCGAGATCGCTCGCTCGTCCTCGATCACGAGGACCAGCCCCTTACCGGTCATGGCACTAGCGTCCCAGAACCACGCGAGTGCCCGGGACGCCGGCGCATGCGGAGCGTCAGGGGACGGTACGGGTCCGGTAAGGCTAGGACGCTGAGCGCTGTGCGCCCAGGCCCATCTTCTGCATCACTTTCCCGGCAACACCGCCGACGACCACCAGGGCGGCGCCGACCCAGAACATCGGCCAGTTGCCCAGGATCAGCGCAAGCGTCCCCACCGCGAACGCGAGGGTGATGATGATGACTGCGGTCCACGCAGCGGGACTCGAACCATGTCCGTCGGAGCTCATACCTCCATTCAACCATCGCGCAGCGTGGGATCCTCGCCGGCATCGAGTGCCTGCCACGCGGACCTCGTGGAGGGGGCGCGCTCGTATCGGCCTCCCATCGTGGGCCATCGTGGGCCGAAGACCGCGGTGAGCACTCCCGTCAGAGTGCAGGTCACTGCCGCAAGTGCGATCGGCTGCAGCCCGCCGACCGTGACGGCGAGTGCGCCGGCCACCGTTACAGCCACGCCCACAACCCGACGTCCCCAGGTGCGCGTCGCCACCGCGCCGGCCACCGCTGCGAGGGCGAGCCAGCCGAGCCCGGTGACCGCGCCCGTGCCCCATGCGACGCACGCGATACCGGCTGCAGCCTGCACGAGCATGACGAGGAGGTAGGTCCGACCACTAGTCATCGGGGCTCCCCACAGCCCGCAGTGTGGCGGCGGTTCGCACGGCGCGGAGGACAGCCCGGGCCTTGGCGACACATTCGTCGAATTCCGAGTCCGCTCGCGAGTCGGCAACCACACCGGCACCCGCCTGGACATGTGCCCGGCCGTCCTTGATCACTGCGGTCCGGATAGCGATCGCCATGTCCATGTTTCCCGCGAAATCGATATAGCCGACACACCCTCCGTACACACCCCGACGCGTGGGCTCGCATTCGTCGATGATCGCCATCGCCCGTGGTTTCGGCGCACCGCTCAATGTTCCCGCGGGGAAGGCCGCCACGAGCGCGTCGAAGGTGCTGGATGTGGGATCGAGTGTCCCGACGACGGTAGACACCAGATGCATGACATGGGAATAGCGCTCAACCGCCATGAATTCCGTGACGTGGACGGTTCCCGGAGCACAGACACGACCCAGATCGTTGCGCGCCAAGTCCACGAGCATCACGTGCTCCGCGCGTTCCTTGGTGTCGTGGAACAAATCGGCAGCTTGCGCGGCATCCTCATCGGCGGTCACAGCCCGGGGCCGCGTTCCAGCGATCGGATGGACGACGCATTCACCGTCTGTGACTGTAACGAGCGCTTCCGGCGATGATCCCACTATGTCGAAGTGCACCGACTCGGTCAGATCATCCGCGGCCACGGGAACGCGTACGAGGTACATATACGGACTCGGGTTCGTCGATCGCAATACCCGGTAGACGTCCACGGCACGCCCCGTGAAAGGGACCGTGAATCTCTGGGAGAGCACGACTTGGAAGGCATCCCCCGCACGGATGTGCTCCTGGATTCGATCAACGGCAGCGCAGTAGTCCGCGCGGGTGAAAGTGGACGCGGGTGCGTCCTCATCGATCACGTCCCAGGTGGCCACCGCCGCGCCCGTGATCGAGGTCAGTCGGTCTTGCATGTCATCGAGACGCCGCACTGCGTCCGCCCAGGCCGCTTCCACGCGTTCATCGCTGGCGTCGAAGTTGATCGCGTTCGCGATGAGGGTGACGGTCCCACTCCAGTGGTCGAGGACGGCGAGATCCGTTGCGAGCAGGAAACCCAACTCCGGAACCCCGAGATCATCGGCGCCGGAATCCGGCACCGACTCCCACCGTCGGATCACGTCATAGGTGAGATAGCCCACCATGCCCCCGGTGAACGGCGGCAGCCCCTCGAGGTGCGGCGTGCGCAGGGCCGCCACCGTGGCGCGAAGCACCTGCTCCGGAGCGCCGTCCATGGGGAGCCCGACGGGGACACGGCCCGACCACCGCGCGGTGCCGTCACATTCGGTCAACATCGCCGCGCAGCGCACCCCCACGAAGGAGTACCGGGACCACGACCGACCCTTCTCGGCCGACTCGAACAGGAATGTGCCTGCGCGATCGCCGCAGAGGGCCTCGAAGAGCGCGACGGGAGTGACACCGTCGGCCAGCAACGTTCGGACGACGGGAATCACCCTGCGGTCGCGTGCCATCCGGGAGAAGCCCTCGAGCGCGGGAACCGTCACACCGAGCGGATGGCTCACCCGATCTCCGTGCGCGACGTCTCGAAACAGCTTCGGGTCCCGTTATGACAGGCCGGCCCCGACTGGTCCACCAGGATCAAGACCGTGTCGCCATCGCAGTCGACGCGGATCTCGCGCACCCGCTGGGTATGCCCCGATGTCTCGCCCTTGATCCACTGCCGCTGGCGGCTGCGGGAGTAGTACGTGGCCTCACCGGTGGACAGGGTGCGATCGAGGGCCTCCGCATCCATCCAGGCCAGCATCAAGACCTCCCCCGAGTCCCACTGCTGGGCGATGACGGGCACCAGACCCGCAGCGTCGAAGCGGACCCCCAGGTCCTCCACCCGTGCCATGGTCACATCCTGCCGCGCACCGGGTATCCGGCCGCGGCGAGCGCTTCCTTGACCTCCGCAATTGCCACCGCACCGAAGTGGAAGATGCTCGCTGCGAGCACCGCGTCCGCACCCGCTGCCACAGCGGGCGGGAAGTCATCCGCGCGCCCCGCGCCGCCACTCGCAATGATCGGAATCGACACGACCTCACGGACAGCCGCGATCAGTTCCAGGTCGAAGCCGGTCCGCGTCCCGTCGGCATCCATCGAGTTGAGCAGAATCTCGCCGGCACCGCGCTCTGCGCCCTCCCGAGCCCACGCGAGGGCATCGATGCCCGTCCCCCGCCGACCCCCGTGCGTGGTCACCTCGAATCCGCTCGTGGTCACGTCACTGCGTCGGACGTCCAGGGAGAGCACGACACACTGGGAACCGAAACGTTGCGCAGCGAGTTCCACGAGCAGTGGGTCGGCGACGGCGGCGGTGTTCAATCCGACCTTGTCCGCACCGGCGCGAAGCAGTACATCGAAGTCTTCGGGTGCACGCACTCCTCCGCCGACTGTCACGGGAATGAAGACTGAATCTGCAGTACGTCGAACAACTTCGAGCATCGTGGATCGCCCACTGCTCGATGCCGTGATGTCCAGGAAGACGAGCTCATCTGCACTAGCAGCGTCATACGCCGCAGCGAGTTCGACCGGGTCACCCGCATCGGTGAGGTTCACGAAATTGACACCCTTGACCACACGCCCCTCATCGACATCAAGACAAGGGATCACGCGCACTGCGAGGGTCATGGGCGGGGGGGTCCCCATTCGTAGGGGTCGTAGCGCGCCTCGAGTGCCGCGAAGGCCTCCGCCAATGTGAACGCGCCGTCGTAGAGGGCGCGGCCGACGATCGCACCCTCGATGCCGCGCATGTCGGCAAGCTTGTGCAGGTCCTCCAAGTGGGAGATGCCCCCGGAGGCGATGATGGGCGTCTTCGTTGCGGAGCAGACATCCCGCAAGAGGTGGAAGTTCGGCCCCTTCATGGTGCCGTCCTTGGCGACGTCCGTGACGACGTACCGCGCACACCCGGCCGCATCGAGTCGGCCGATCGCCTCCCAGAGATCACCGCCCTCCTCGGTCCACCCGCGTGCGGCCAGCGTGTGGCCACGCACATCCAATGCCACGGCGATGCGCTCACCGTGCTCGGCGATTACCCGGGCGGTCCAGTCCGGGTCCTCGAGTGCGGCGGTGCCGAGGTTGACCCGGGCGCATCCCGTGCCGAGTGCCCAGCGCAGTGAATCGTCGTCGCGGATCCCCCCCGACAACTCCACGTGCACCCGATCGCGCAGGTGCTTCACCACCGACCCGATCAGTTCCGCATTCGAGCCACGGCCGAACGCCGCGTCCAGATCCACGATGTGAAGCCAGGTCGCTCCCTGCTCGACCCACTGCGCGGCAGCCTCCGCCGGCGTGCCGTATGCGGTCTCGGTCCCGGCAGCGCCCTGCACCAGGCGCACCGCGGCCCCCTGGGCGACGTCGACTGCGGGGAGGAGGGTCAGTGGTTGCATCGGGTCACAGTAGCGAGGACGACGGAAGCGACGCGACCCACGTCGCGAGCAGAGCTGCCCCCGCATCCGCGGACTTCTCGGGGTGGAACTGCGTTCCGACCAGGGGCCCGTTCTCGATGGCGGCAATGAAGGGGGTGTTGTAGTCGCACCAACTCACCACGGGTTCACGTCGCCGCGCATCCGTCGATACCCAATCCCACGTCCGCACTCCGTAACTGTGCACGAAGTAGAACAACTGATCTCCGACCCCCGCGAGGAGGTGGGACTCGTCGGGCACGCGGAGGGAGTCCCATCCCATATGCGGGAGGACGGGAGCCTCGAGCCGCTCGACCGTCCCGGGGAAATGTCCGAGTCCCTCGGTGCGGACCCCATGCTCGACACCGGTCTCGAACAGGATCTGCATCCCGACGCAGATTCCCAGCACGGGCCGCCCCCCGGCCAACCTGCGATCGATGAGTCGATCGCCACCCACGGCGCGTAACCCGGACATACAGGTGGCGAACGCTCCGACACCCGGCACCACAAGACCATCGGACTCGAGCACTCGGGTCGGTTCCGCCGTGACCTCGACCTGGGCTCCCGCGCGTTCCAGGGCGCGCTGCGCCGAGCGAAGGTTCCCCGAGCCGTAGTCCAGGACCACTACGGACTTCACGATGCGGTCAGCGTTCCCTTTGTGGACGGGACGCCCACGACTCGAGGGTCGCGCGCGACGGCGTCACGCAGCGAGCGCGCCACGGATTTGAACTGCGCTTCGACGACGTGGTGGGCGTTTCGCCCTGAGATGACGCGCACGTGGAGGGTGATCTGCGCGGTGGCGACCAGCGACTCCCAGATGTGCCGGGTCAGGGTGGTGTCGTAGCTACCGATCAATTCCACGAGGTCAGGCTCCTCGTGGACCAGGTAGGGCCGGCCGGAGAGGTCGACCGCCGATTGCACGAGGCACTCATCGAGGGGCACCAGCGCGTCGCCGTACCGGCGCAGGCCGCTGCGATCCCCGAGTGCCGAGTTCAAGGCCTGGCCCAGGGCAAGCGCCGTGTCCTCGACCGTGTGGTGTGCATCGACCTCGAGATCTCCCTGCGTGCGCACGGTGAGATCGAGCCCACCGTGCTTGGCGAGTTGCGCGAGCATGTGATCGAAGAACGGCACCCCCGTCTCGATCTCGGAGGCGCCCGAGCCATCAAGGTTCAATTCGACGAGGACCTGACTTTCCTTCGTCGAACGCTCGATCATTGCGGTTCTGGGATTCATGACTGCTCTTTTCGCGCTCCGTCGACCTCGTGCAGAGTTGCCAGGAATCTATCGTTCTGCTCGGGAGTCCCCACGGAGACGCGCAGCCAGCCCTTCGGGCCGACCTCGCGGATGAGGATGCCCCGATCACGGATCGCCTGCCATACGCCTGGGGCATCCTCGAACCGACCGAACATGAGGAAGTTCGCTTCCGATGGAACGACGTCGTATCCCGCCGCGCGAAGCGCCGTATCGAGCCGATCACGCTCGGAGCGAATGAGGTCCACCTGCGCCTGGAGGACCCCGGCCTGATCCAGGGCGGCACACGCGACAGCCTGGGTGATGGCAGACAGGTGGTACGGCAGGCGTACCACCCGCAGAGCTTCCACGATCCCCGGGTGTCCTGCGGCGGCATAGCCCAGACGCGCACCTGCGAATCCGAAGGCTTTGCTCATGGTTCTCGTCACGATGACATTCGGATAGTCACCGAGCAACTCGAGCGCACTGGGAACTCCGGTATGACGGAACTCCGCATACGCCTCGTCAATCACGAGGATTCCATTCACCGCCAACGTGGCACGTGCGAGCGACGCGAGCTCGCCGAGGGAGATACCTGTGCCGGTCGGATTGTTCGGTGACGCCACCAGCGTCACGACGGGCCGTTGATCGGCGATCTCGTGCACCGCGCGTGCGAGGTCGATCGTGAAGTCGGGTGTGCGGGTAACGGTGATCAGGCGCGTGAAAGTGTCGCGCGCGTACTCGGGATACATGGAGTACGACGGCGGGAACGTCAGTGCTGTACGTCCCGGGCCCCCGAAGGCCAACAGAATGTGGTGCATCACCTCATTGGAGCCGTTCGCGGCCCACATGCACGCAGGGTCGACCACGACCCCCGACTCCGTGGCGAGGTACTCGGCCAGGCGTGTCCGCAACGTGATCGCATCACGATCGGGGTATCGATTCAGATCGCCTGCGACACGTCGTGTGGCGTCCGCGAGGGCATCGACGATGGCGGGTGGCAATGCGAAGGGGTTCTCGTTCACATTGAGTCGGACGAGTCCCTCATCCTGGGGTGCACCGTAGGGCGCCACTCCGGCGAGATCCTCGCGGACCGGCGGGATGAAATCCGATGTCACGGCCGTGGACTACCCGTCCGGATAGTGATCGCCTGGCCGTGCGCGGGGAGATCCTCCGCCTCCGCGAGGGCCACTACGTGCGGGCCCACTTCCGCAAGAGCGGCTTCCGAGTACTCGATGACTTGGATTCCGCGCAGGAACGTGTGGACCGAGAGTCCCGACGAGTGACGTGCCGACCCAGACGTCGGCAACACGTGGTTGCTTCCTGCGCAGTAGTCCCCCAGGGAAACAGGTGCCCACGGCCCGACGAAGATCGCACCGGCGTTTCGGACTTTCTCGGCCACCGCACGCGGATCACGCGTATGAATCTCCAAGTGCTCGGCCGCATACGCGTCGATCACCTCGAGACCTGAGGCGAGATCGTCGACGATGATGATGGCGCTCTGCTCACCCCCGAGGGCCTCCCGGATCCGATCGGAGTGCTTGGTCGACGACATCTGCTGTTCCAGGTGCACCGATACCTGATCGGCGAGATCCTCACTCGACGTCACCAGGACCGCGGCGGCGATGACGTCGTGCTCGGCTTGGCTGATCAAGTCCGCGGCGATATAGCGCGCATCCCCCGTATCGTCCGCCAGCACAGCCACTTCCGTGGGACCGGCCTCGGAGTCGATACCGATGATTCCCTGCAAGGCGCGCTTTGCCGCCGTGACGTAGATGTTTCCCGGACCCGTGACCAGATCGACCGGTGCGCAGCGCTGACCGTCAGGCAGTTCGACACCGAAGGCGAGCATCGCCACGGCCTGGGCACCGCCCACGGCATAGACCTCATCGACACCGAGCAGGTGGCAGGCCGCGAGGATCACCGGGTGTGGCCACCCCCCATGGTCGCGCTGCGGTGGACTCACCACCACGAGTGATGCGACCCCTGCGACCTGTGCGGGGACCACGTTCATCACGACGCTGCTGGGGTACACCGCGCGCCCACCGGGAACGTAGAGACCGACACGTTCCACCGGAACCCACCGCTGAGTGACCAAGCCCCCCGGGACAACCTGGGTATCCACGTCGGGGGGGCGCTGGGACTCGTGTACGAGCCGGGCGCGACGAATCGCTTCGGTGAGCGCAGCACGTACAACCGGATCCAGCTCATCGGCCGCCCGGCGCAGTTGGGCGGCAGGCACCCGGAGGTCGGGGGGCACTACGCCGTCGAGGCTCAGCGACCAACGGGCCACGGCATCGGCGCCATGGTGACGGACGTCGTCGATGATCGGCTGGACCCGCTCCGCCGCATCGGCGACATCGACTGCAGCCCGAGGAACGACATCCTGGGCACGGAAAGGCCGCCCACGTAGGTCTATCCGACGAATCACTTGGCGGAGTTTACGCTGACGATGTGTCCACCACCCTGGCCCTGTTTCCGTTGACCACGGTCCTCGTCCCCGGGTTGGTCATGCCCCTCCACATCTTCGAACCCCGGTATCGCAGCCTGATGGAGGACCTTCTGCTCCTCGACGAGGAGGAAAGGGTTTTCGGGATCACGTCAGTCCGCCCGGGTCGCAGCCCCGAGGTGCAGGGGCTCGACGCCCTCTATCCGGTGGGCATCGAGGTGGTCGTGCGCTCCATGGAACGCCTCGAGGACGGACGGTTCGACATCACGACGATCGGGCGTCGCAGATTCCTCATCGACGAGGTGGATACCTCGATGCCGCTCATCCGTGCCGAGGTGACATTCCTCGACGACGACAATCCGAGCGCGCGGGCGCAGATCCTGGCCCGGGAGGTCGCCGAGGCATTCGCCGTCTATCGCGCCACGCTCGCAGCCCGCGTCGGCCAGGGTGAGGACTCGCAACAAGACATTCCCGATGACCCGACCGTGCTGAGCTTCCTCGTGACCGCCGCGCTCGTCATTCCACCCGATGAGCGCAACGCACTTCTCTCGGCACCCACCACAGACGAACGACTCGTGCTCGCTCACGCGCTGCTCGCCCGCGAGACAACGTTCCTGCGCACCTTCGGTGCGGTGCCGTCGGTGGACCTCGGGGAACCAGGTTCAGTCAACTGATGTCCACCCCTGCGATACGCATGCTGACGCAACGCGGCATCGACTTCGACCTGCACACCTACGACCACGATTCGCGGGAGGCGTCCTTCGGCGCTGAGGCCGCCCGCAAACTCGATGTTGATGCGGCGCTGGTCTTCAAGACCATCATCTTCCTGATCGACGCACGCCTCCCGGTTGCCGCGATCGTTCCGGTGACCGGGACCGTCGACACCAAGGCCCTTGCTCGAGCCCTCGACGTGAAACGCGTCGATGACTGTCCCGTCGCCACCGCGGAACGGCTCACGGGTTATGTCGTAGGGGGAATCAGTCCCTTCGGGCATCGGACGCCATCGACGACCGTGCTCGATGAGTCGGCCGTCGCACTCGCACAGATCTATGTGAGTGGTGGGCGCCGGGGACTCGAGATCCGACTCTCACCGATCGACCTGATCGAGGTCACCGGTGCCCTGACTGCCCCGATCGCACAGACCAGCGCCCGTGCATGACGTCGGCCAGAGCCAGGATCGTCACGACCGCAGCCGCACCGAGGGCCCAGGTGAGATAGGCAGCCGGAAGTGTCACCTGCAAGGGGCCGTCGACCACAACCTCGGTCTCCGTGGTCGCAACCAGGCCTTCGATATCGACCGAACCGAGCCGAGACCCGACCCACCACATGGCTGCTGTGCCCGCACCGGAAGCGAGCAGGGCGGCTGCCAGCACCGACAGCAAGTGTTCGCGCCGCATGCGCGCGAGGCCGATCGTTACGGCGATACCCGCGGCCAGACCGAGGAGTGAGAAGACGACATCCGATGCCGCATAGCCCTCGGGCTGGAAACCCTGCGGCACTGAGCCCTCGGGGCGGATGATGATCGGCACGCGCGGGACCAGACGCCACCAGAGCACTCCGAGACCCGCGCCGATCACCAGCCCGAATATCAGGCCGGCGGCCACCACGTAGGTGGCGCGCCGTTGCACGCTCATGACGACAGGGCTCGCCGGATGTCCGCTTCCATGGCTGCGGGAGAGGTGTTGGGGGCGTACCTCGTCACCGTGCGGCCATCGGGAGACACCAGGAACTTGGTGAAATTCCACTTGATCGATGAGCCGAGCACTCCACCGGCCCGCGACTTCAGGTAGCGGAAGATCGGGTGCGCCTTCGGTCCGTTGACATCCACCTTCGTCGACATCGGGAACGTCACCCCGTAGGTGCGCGAACAGAAGGAGGCGATGGCGGCATCGTCTCCGGGCTCCTGGTGGGCGAACTGGTCGCACGGGAAGCCGATCACGGCGAGACCCTGATCCTGGAACTCCTCGTAGAGCTTCTGCAGACCCTCGTACTGCGGCGTGAATCCGCATTTGCTCGCGGTATTGACGACCAGGACCGCACGACCCGCGAACTCCTGCAGGTCCACCTCCTCGCCATCGTTGCGGGTGAACGTCAGGTCGAAGAGGGTGTCATCGCTGGAGGCCATACCTCGATTCTGCCCGTCCCTATCCGGACAGGCATCCCGGGCCGAGCAACGCCTTGAGATCCGCAAACAGGGAGGGGCTCGGCGTCACGCGCAGTGCATCGTCGAGGCGGAGGACCGTCGTGCGGGCACCCCCGGTCAGCAGCAGATGGACTTCGGTGGCTCCAGGATGGTCCGCGAGCACCTCCTTGAGCCGATTCACCATCGGCGGAACGCACCGCGACGCGGCCATGGACACACGGACCGGACCCGCGGGGGCCTCGCTGACGTCGAGTGGTGAGACTTCCAGCGCGATGGTGCGCAGGCCATCGTCGTCATCGTCGATGCGAACCCGGCAGAGCAGGACCGCGTCCTCGACGAGGTGCACGCCCGCGGACGCGTACGTCTGAGGGAAGACCATGACGTCGAGCGAACCCTCGAGATCCTCCAGGGTGACGATCGCCCACACAGACCCCTTCTTGGTGGTCTTTCGCTGAACCGAGGTGACTAAGCCGCCGATCGTGACGATCATGTCCGCGCGCTCATCCATCAAGATGGAGGCGATGCTGCGCTCGGTCGACATGGCGAGCAGGGTCTCGAGCCCGTTGAGCGGGTGATCGGACACGTACAGCCCGAGCATCTCCCGCTCATGGGCGAGCAATGTGGCCTTGTCCCACTCCCCGAGTGGGATCTCGACACTGTCCCCCACCCCACTCTGTTCACTCGCACCGAGACCACCGAAGAGGTCGAACTGGCCGATCGCCTCAGCGCGCTTGATCTCGATCGCGGAGTCGATCACGTGCTCATGCACCGATATAAGGCCACGTCGGGTGTGGCCGAGTGCGTCAAAGGCGCCTGCCTTGATCAACGACTCCACGGTGCGCTTGTTGCACACCGAGGAGTCGACCTTGGCGATGAAATCCCGGAAGTCCTGGAAGCGTCCTTCACGTCGGCGCGTGGCGACGATGGATTCGACGACATTCGCCCCGACGTTGCGCACCGCGGATAATCCGAAGCGGACATCACTCCCGGAGGGGGTGAACTCGGCATCCGAGTCATTGACGTCGGGTGGCAGCACCTTGATCCCCATCCGACGGCACTCGTTGAGGTACACCGCGGACTTGTCCTTGTCGTCCTTGACGGAAGTGAGCAGTGCGGCCATGTACTCCGCTGGGTGATTGGCCTTCAGATACGCGGTCCAGTACGACAACATGCCGTATCCCGCGGTGTGCGCCTTGTTGAATGCGTAGTCCGAGAACGGAACGAGGATTTCCCACAGGGTTTCGATCGCTGGCTCGGAGTACCCGCGCTCGCGCATGCCATCACGGAAGGGCACGAACTCCTTCTTCAGAATCTCCTTCTTCTTCTTCCCCATCGCGCGCCGGAGGAGGTCCGCCTTGCCGAGTGAGTAACCGGCGACCTTCTGAGCGATCGCCATGACCTGCTCCTGGTAGACGATCAAGCCGTAGGTGTCCCCCAGGATTTCCGCGAGCGGTTCCTCCAGTTCCGGGTGGATCGGAACGACGGGTTTGCGCCCGTTCTTCCGGTCGGCGTATTCGTTGTGGGCATTCGCTCCCATCGGCCCCGGCCGGTAGAGAGCCAAAACCGCAGAGATGTCTTCGAAGGAGTCGGGTTGCATCGATCGCAGCAGTGACCGCATGGGTCCACCGTCGAGTTGGAAGACACCCAGGGTGTCACCACGGGCCAGGAGGGCGTACGTCGCGGCGTCGTCGAGGGTCATGTCCTCCAGGACGAGGGAAACACCCGACGCTTCTATATGTCGGAGGCAATCGTCGAGCACCGTCAGGTTGCGCAGCCCGAGGAAGTCCATCTTCAGAAGTCCCAGGGCCTCGCAGGCACCCATGTCGAACTGCGTGATGACTGCGCCGTCTTGCTCACGCCGCCAGACCGGGATGACGTCGAGGAGGGGTTCGCGGCAGAGGATGACGCCAGCTGCATGCACCCCGGGTTGACGCTTGAGCCCCTCCAACCCGCGGGCAGTATCGATGACCGCGCGAGCGTCGGAGTCGGATTCGTAGAGCGCCCGGAACTCCGCGGCCTCGCCGTAGCGCCCATCGGTGGGGTCGAAGACGCCCGCGAGAGAGATGTCCTTGCCCATGACCGACGGCGGCATCGACTTGGTGATCTTGTCCCCGAGTGCGTACGGCTTGCCCAGCACACGGGCACTGTCTTTGATCGCGGCCTTGGCCTTGATGGACCCGTAGGTGACGATCTGCGCGACCCGCTCCTCACCGTACTTCTCGGTCGCGTAGCGGATCATGTCCCCGCGTCGACGCTCGTCGAAGTCGATATCGATGTCCGGCATCGAGATGCGCTCCGGATTCAGGAACCTTTCGAAGAGCAACCCATGGGTGATCGGGTCGAGGTCCGTGATGCCGAGCGCGTAGGCGATCATCGCGCCCGCAGCCGAACCACGCCCGGGCCCGACGCGTATGCCGTTCTCCTTCGCGTAGCGCACGAGGTCGGCGACCACGAGGAAGTAGCCCGGGAAGCCCATCTGGGCGACGACACCGACCTCGTAGTTCGCCTGCTTCTGGACGTGATCGGGAACGGGGTTTCCGTACCGGCGGACCAATCCGCGCTGCACCTCGGCCACGAGCCAGGAGTCCTCGGACTCACCCGCCGGAACCGGGAAGCGCGGGAGAAGGTTGGCTCCTTCCGCGAAGGACACGTCGCAGCGTTCTGCGATGAGCAGCGTCGAGTCACAGGCTTCCGGCACTTCCCGCCAGACGTCGCGCATCTCTCCAGCGGTCTTGACATAGAAGTCGCGCGCATCGAAGCGGAACCTGCGGGGGTCATCCATGGTGGTCCGCGTTCCGATGCATAGGAGGACGTCGTGGGTATCCGCGTCGCCCGCGCGGACGTAGTGGACGTCGTTGGTGGCGACGAGCGGGAGGTCGAGATCGCGCGCGATACGCAGCAGGTCCTCACGGAACCTGCGCTCGATGCCGAGTCCGTGATCCATCAACTCGCAGAAGTAGTTACCCGAGCCCAGGATGTCGCGCATGTCCGCTGCGGCAGCGCGAGCCTTGTCGAACTCACCGGCCTGGAGCCACCGATTCACTTCCCCGCTCGGACACCCCGTCGTGCCGATCAGTCCCCCGGCGTAGCGCTCCATCAGGTCGCGGTCGAACCGCGGCTTGTGGTACTGCCCTTCCAGGCTCGCCAGGGAGGACAGTCGGAAGAGGTTGTGCATGCCCTCCGTGGACTCGGCCCACAGCGTCATATGGGTGTAGCTGAACTTCCCGCGACCGGCCCCCGGGTCCTCGGGTGTGCCCTCGTCGAAACCGCCGCCGAAATCGAAGGGTCGACGCTCGAATCGTCCCTGCGGTGCGTAATAGCCCTCGAGTCCGATGATCGGCTTCACCCCGGCGGCGTGCGCGGCCTTGTAGAAGTCGTACGCACCGAAGAGGTTGCCGTGATCGGTCATCGCGACCGCAGGCATCCCCATGTCCGCTACCTGCTGCATCAGATCCGGAAGTCGCGCAGCCCCGTCGAGCATCGAATACTCGGTGTGGACGTGAAGATGGACGAAGTCCCCGTCGGTCGTACTCACAGGATCGCCTCGCGGTGGTGATCGGGGCGCGAGGGCATTGCCCAACTCTATGTCGGGTTCGGAGCCCCCACCCGGAGACGCTCCACGGCGATCGCGAGATCCGATGGGTATGCACTGTGGAATTCGACGCGCTCTCCCGTTCCCGGGTGATCGAAGGCGAGGCGGGTCGCGTGCAGCCACTGTCTCGTCAGTCCCAGGCGTCTCGCCAGTGTCGGATCGGCTCCGTAGGTGAGGTCTCCGACACAGGGGTGACGCATAGCGGACATGTGCACTCGGATTTGGTGGGTGCGCCCGGTTTCCAGGCGCACGTCGACCAGGCTGGCATGGGGGAATGCCTCGAGCGTGGCGTAGTGGGTGATGCTCGGTTTCCCATCCGACACCACCGCGAAGCGGTAGTCCGACTGCGGGTGACGCCCGATCGGAGCGTCGATCGTGCCCGCGAGCGGATCCAGGTGTCCCTGCACAACGGCGTGGTACTCCTTATCCACCGTCCGCTCCCGGAACTGGCGCTTGAGATCGGTGTAGGCCCGGGAACTCTTCGCCACCACCATCAGTCCACTGGTTCCCACGTCGAGGCGGTGCACGACACCCTGACGCTCGGCGGGCCCGAGGCCACTGACCGAAAACCCCGCTGCGGCGAGGCTGCCGATCACACTGGGACCGGTCCACCCCGGGCTGGGATGCGCAGCCACCCCGACGGGCTTGTCCACGACGATGACGTCATCGTCGTCGTACACGACCCGGAGGTCAGCGATCGGTTCGGGCGCGCGCGAGACCTCGGGCGTGTCCACCCCGATGACACCGCCCTCCGGCAGTCGATCGGATTTGCTGACCCGGATTCCATCGACCGTGACCGCCCCCGAATCCACCAGCGCGGCCGCCTTCGTGCGCGTGAGGCCGAGCATGCGAGTCAGCGCAACATCCATGCGCTCGCCCACCAGCCCTTCCGGGATGGGAAGTTCGCGCTCAGCCACCAGACCCCGCTCGACCGCCCAGTGGCACCCCACGCCACGACAGGATCACCATCGCGATCGCGGAGCACACCACGAAGGAATCGGCGATGTTGAAGATGGGCCAGTAGGGCACCTGAATGAAGTCCACCACGAATCCACGCCCGATACCGGGCGCTCGGAAGAGTCGGTCGATGAGATTCCCGACAGCGCCACCGAGCAACCCGCCGAGCGCGATTGCCCAGGCGACGCTTCCGAGCCGACGTGAGACCCGGACGATCACGACCACGACGACGCATGCGATGAGGGTGAAGACCCAGGTGTAGCCCGTTCCGAGGCTGAACGCCGCGCCGGTGTTCTCCGCGTAGGTGAAGCGGAGAAGCGAGCCGATCACCTCGATGGGCCCTTCCCCCGCCAGGATCCGCGGGAGGAGCACCTGCTGCGCCCAGAACTTGGTGAGTTGGTCAAGGACGATCACCCCGAAAGCGACGGCGAAGACGAGTCCGACCGTGCGCCTGGTGGGGACGCTCACCTCGCTCACGCCTCGACTCTACGTGCCCCCGACTCCGAGTCCCGTCTCAGAAGCGCTCCTCCGCCTCCTTGCAGCTGAGGCAGAGGGTGGCGCGCGGGAAAGCTTGAAGTCGGTACTTGCCCACCGCGCGACCGCAGCCTTCGCACACTCCGTAGGAACCGTCCGCGAGCCGGCCGAGAGCGTGGTCCACCTGCAGCAGCATGTCCCGCGCGTTGTTCGCCAGTGACATCTCGTGTTCCCGCTCGAATGTCTTGCTCCCCGCATCGGCCTGATCGTCACCGGCTCCCTCGCCCGAGTCGCGGATCAGATCGGCCAGCCCCGCCTCGGCGTTGTCGATCTCCTCGAGGAGTCGAACGCGCTCGGACTGAAGAGCGCTGCGCACCGTGGCCAGCTCCTCCTTACTCCAGGGGCTCTCGTCCTCCCGCACGACAGGTCGCTTCTTCTTCGTCAGAACCTTGGTGACGCGAGCGGCCTTCTTCGCAGGGGCCGCCTTCTTCGCCGGAGCGGCCTTCTTCGCAGGGGCCGCCTTCTTCACCGGAGCGGCCTTCTTGGCAGGGGCCGCCTTCTTCACCGGAGCGGCCTTCTTGGCAGGGGCCGCCTTCTTCGCCGGGGCAGGCTTCTTCGCTGGAGCCGCCTTCTTCACCGGGGCGCCCTTCTTGGCCGGAGCCGCCTTCTTCGCCGGGGCAGGCTTCTTCGCGGCTGGCATACCTCCCCCTCCCTACGGACTCGCGGTGCGCGCGATGCTAGACGCCTTCGGCAACCCCGCGCACTTCCCCCGCCGAGATCGCTAGGGACACGGATATCCTGCAGCACCGCCCACCGCCCGGAGGATGAGATGTACAGGTCCGTGCCTGCGCAGATCGATCTGCCGGCGATGGAACGCGACATTCTCGACATGTGGGACCGGGAAGGGACCTTCGCGGAGTCCGTCGCGCAGACCGCGGATCGGCCGCTGTGGACCTTCTATGAGGGCCCGCCCACCGCCAATGGGACTCCGGGCACCCATCACGTGGAGGCCCGCGCCTTCAAGGACATCTTCCCCCGCTATCGGACGATGAAGGGCTATCACGTCCCGCGGCGCGCGGGGTGGGACTGTCACGGGCTTCCCGTGGAGTTGGCCGTGGAGCGCGAGTTGGGCTTCACCGGGAAGGGCGACATCGAGGCCTACGGGGTCGAGGAATTCAATGCGCGGTGCCGCGAGTCGGTGCTCCGTCACGTCGACGAATTCGCGCAGATGACTCGGCGCATGGGCTACTGGGTCGATATGGATCGCGCCTATTGGACGATGGACCCGGAGTACATCGAGAGCGTGTGGTGGTCGCTCGCGGAGATCTTCCGCGCGGGTCTGCTCGTCCAGGATCACCGCGTCGCCCCGTACTGCCCGCGATGCGGAACCGGGCTCTCCGACCACGAACTCGCCCAGGGCTACGAGACCGTTGTCGATCCCTCCGTCTACGTGAAGTTCCCCGTCACCGAGCCAGGGTGGACGGATCGCTATCCGGATCTCTCGCTGCTCGTCTGGACCACGACGCCGTGGACGCTCGTGTCGAACACCGCCGTGGCTGCGAAACCCGATGCCACCTATGCCGTGGTGCGCTCGGGCGGGGAGCACCTCCTCGTTGCGGAGGAACTCGTGGCTGTGGCCGTGGGACCTGACGCCGAGATCCTCAGCACTATCCCGGGACGCGACCTCGAGCGCCTGACCTACCGACGCCCATTCGACATGGTCGAGATCCCCGAGGCGCACTTTGTGGTCCTCGCCGACTACGTGACGACCGATGACGGAACTGGACTAGTCCATCAAGCACCGGCCTTCGGCGCCGATGACCTCGCGACGTGCCGCGCGTACGGGTTGCCCGTGGTCAACCCGATCACCCCGGACGGACACTTCACCCCGGACGTGGCGATGGTCGGCGGGGCATTCTTCAAGAAGGCCGACGACACCCTCGTCGACTCCCTCACCACCCGCGGACTGCTATGGCGCCGTGAACCCTACGAACACAGCTACCCGCACTGCTGGCGTTGCCACCCACCGCTCATGTATTACGCCCAGCCCTCCTGGTACATCAAGACGACACAGATCAAGGATGCACTCCTCGAACAGAATGCCCAGACCCACTGGTACCCCGAAACAATCAAGAACGGTCGCTACGGCGATTGGCTGACCAACAACGTCGACTGGGCACTGTCCCGCAACCGCTATTGGGGCACGCCGTTGCCCATCTGGCGGTGCGAACAGGGCCACCTCACGCCGGTCGGATCCCGCGCTGAGTTGGGCCGACTCGCGGGTCGCGACCTCGCAGACCTCGATCCCCACCGCCCCTTCGTCGACGACGTCGTCATCACGTGCCCCGAGTGCGACGGGGAGGCTCGGCGGGTTCCCGAGGTCATCGACTGTTGGTACGACTCCGGTTCGATGCCCTTCGCGGCTGTCGGCTACCCGCACCGCGACGCCGTCGATTTCCAGGGTCAGTACCCGGCGGACTTCATCTGCGAGGCCATCGACCAGACGCGTGGCTGGTTCTACACGCTGATGGCGATCGGCACCCTGGTTTTCGGGCGCTCGTCCTACAAGAACGTGGTCTGCCTCGGGCACATCCTCGATGAGGACGGCCGCAAGATGAGCAAACACCTGGGAAACGTCCTCGAGCCGATCGGCCTCATGGACGAGCACGGTGCCGACGCAGTCCGATGGTTCATGCTGGCCAGCGGTTCACCCTGGCAGGCCCGTCGCGTCGGTCATGCCGCGATCGCCGACGTGGTTCGAAAGACGTTGCTCACCTACTGGAACACCGTCTCCTTCCTCTCTCTCTACGCCCGCGCCGCTGATTGGGATCCGGCTGGTCCACCTCCCCCCGACTCCGAGCGCACCGTCATGGATCGGTGGGTGCTGGCCGAATCCGAGCGCGTGGGTCGCGAAGTCGACGAAGCGTTGGAGAACTTCGATACCGCGCGGGGCGGCCGGCTACTCGCCGCATTCGTCGACGACCTATCGAACTGGTACGTGCGTCGGAGTCGGCGTCGGTTCTGGGACGGTGATCCGGCTGCGTTGGCGACGCTGCATGAAGCGCTGCGCACCGTGACACTGTGCATGGCACCGTTCACGCCGTTCATCACCGAACGGGTGTGGCAGGACCTTTTCCGTGATGCGGAGCCGGGTGCACCGCGCTCCGTGCATCTCGCCTCGTGGCCTGCACGCCGTGACGATCGCCTCGACCCCACACTCACCGCCCATATGCGCACGGTCCGACGTATCGTCGAATTGGGGCGTGCCGCACGCGCAGAGAGCGGCGTCAAGACCCGCCAACCCCTGGCACGTGCCCTGGTCTCCTCCGCCGAGTGGTCGACACTTCCCACGGATCTGCGCGCGGAGGTGGCCTCGGAACTCAATGTCGTCAACGTCGACTCACTCGACGATTCGGGTGACCTCGTGGACGTCCAGGTGAAGGCGAACTTCCGCTCCCTCGGTCAGCGATTCGCTGCAGAAACCCCGACCGTCGCAGCCGCGATCGCCCAGTCGGATGCCCACGATCTCGTCCGAACTCTCCGCGCCTCGGGAGCCGCCACCGTCGAGGTCCCGGGACTCGGTGACGTGCACGTGACAACGGACGATGTGGTGGTGACCGAGACGCC
The DNA here is from genome assembly GCA_040381195.1 of Rubricoccaceae bacterium. Lineage (GTDB taxonomy): Bacteria > Actinomycetota > Actinomycetes > S36-B12 > S36-B12 > VGCC01. The sequence goes on along the minus strand of JBEIHR010000001.1, from coordinate 27,561 downwards.
ACGGGAAGGCTGGTCCGTTGCATCGGATGCCGGTGAGAGCGTCGCACTCGATCTCGCGATCTCCGACGACCTGCGGCGCGCAGGCCTCGCACGCGAATTGGTGCGCGTCATTCAGGAGGGGCGCAAGAACGCCGGTCTTGACATCACGGATCGCATCCACCTGTGGTGGTCGTCAGTGGACGCGGATCTCCGCGAGGCATGTGCTCGGCACGGCGATGAAATCGCGGCAGAGGTGCTCGCGGTCGCCGTCACCGACGGTGCCCCACCCGAGGGGGCCCTGGGAATCGAGACAGAGTTGCCGGTATCGCTCTCACTGCGCCGCGGCTGACGGACCGTCGTCGAGTAATCGCAATTGCTCGCGCAGGATGGTGCGCAACTGCTCGCGCATAGCTTCGATCTCGGCCACAGCACCGCGTGGAATGGGAATGGTGTCGTGGCCCCGGGTCGCCGTCTCCGCCTCGCGGGCGTCGAGTCGAATCTGCAACTGCTCCGCCTGCGCCCGCCACACTCCGATGGCGTCGTCCGATCGCTGCACCTGCTCCTGCAGCTGTGCGATCGTCGCGGCGACCTGATCGAGGAAGTCGTCGACCTCCTTCATGCGGTAACCGGGACGCAGTCGGCTGGTGCGGAATCGAACGGCATGGACGTCGTCCGGTGTCAGACCCATGAACAGATCCCTTCTAGAGCATCAGGGCGACGTTGATGAGGAGCTGAACGCCGATAAGGAGGATGAGGAAGGCGAGGTCGAAGCTGACGCTTCCGAGCCGGAGTGGTGGAACGAACCTGCGTATCGCCTTGACCGGAGGGTCGGTGATCGTGAAGATCCCTTCCGCCAGAACGAGCAGCGGACCCCGCGGTTGCCAATTGCGAGCGAAGATCGTGATGAAGTCGAAGATGAGGCGACCGATCAGGACGAGCCAATAGAGCCACAGGATTGTGGCGAGTATCTGACCGACGGCGCTCATGCCCTATTCCCTTCAATCACTGCAGTGTCAGCTCTGATTGAAGAAGCCGTCCTCCTGGACCTGTGCTCGCGCCTGGTCACCGACGTCCACATTTGCCGGCGAGAGCAGGAAGACCTTGTTGGTGATGCGCTCGATGGAGCCGCGCAGACCGAATACCAGTCCGGCAGCGAAATCGATGATGCGCTTGGCATCGGCATCATCCATTTCGCCGAGGTTCATGATCACCGGGACACCGTCCCGGAAGTCCTCACCGATGCGCCGGGCGTCGTTATAGGAACGCGGGTGCACCGTCTCGATGCGGGAGAAATCCAAGGGTGCGCGTCGCTCGGCGAGGGGGGCCTCCTGGCCGCGCACGGTGCGCACGGAGCGGGGCTCGTGGATTGCGCGGACCGTGGTGGACTCGTATCCCTCGTCGACGTACTGTGAGGCGAAGCCACGTCGGGAGGAGCGCTGCCGGGTGGGCTCGGGCTCGTAGTCGTCGAACTCGTCCTGCGGATCAGCCTCGACGAGGCCGAGGTAGACGGCCATCTTGCGCATCGCGCCTGCCACGGAGTCCCTCCCGTTCCACTAGTCCCATGTGACGCTACTGCAGCGCGGGACGTCTTCCCAGCACCGCGCTCCCCACGCGCACATGTGTCGCGCCATGGGCAATGGCAGCCTCGAGATCATCGCTCATACCGGCCGAGAGGACGGTGGCCGCAGGGACCATCTCCCGCACCGTGCCGGCGATGCGCGCCAGCCGGGCGAACGCCTCCTCGGGGTCGCCCGGGTAGGGGGCCACCCCCATGACCCCGCGAACCCGCAGTCCGGCGACACCCGCAGCGTGGGCACAGAGGTCGAGCACCTCCCCGGGGGCGCAGCCCCCGCGCTCGGGGCGGGTCGGATGGTCCAGGTTCACCTGCAGAAGGACGGCTCGCTCCACTCCCTGCGCCACGGCGCTTCTGCCCACGGCATCCGCGAGTGCCGGCCGATCGATCGTCTCGATGACATCAGCCCACTGCACGACTCCCGCGGCCTTGTTGCGCTGAAGTTGACCGATCATGTGCCAGGTCACGTCGAGATCCGCGCATTCGGCGAACTTCGTCGCCGCCTCCTGATGTCGGTTCTCCCCCACGTCCCGCACCCCCAATTCGGCCAGGATGCGCACATCGGACGCGGGGTACGTCTTGGTCACGACCACGAGCGTGACGTCATCGGGTCGATGGGCGGCGGCGCAGGCGCGGCGGATGCGATCGCGCACGTGCGCGAGACCCTGTTCGATCTCCGACCGCCGTGTCACAGGCCCATCCTCGCCGACCCCCGCCACAGGAGCAGGCCATGTCGGCCGGTCGGGTTATCCCGGCGGTGGGAGAAGAGGAGCGGTGACTCATAGGTGCACATCCAATGGTCCTGCACCTCGACCCCGCCCCGCAGCAGAAGGTCCGTGACCCCCGCACGCAGGTCGATGTGCGACGGATCCGGGACCGCGGCACCACACACTGCACCCACGGCAGCCGCGCACTCGGGTCCGACCGGGAAGCAGGACACACATATCCCCGGGCCGAGAATCGCGGTGATCGGACCGCCTGTTCGCGCACGGACCGCCGCGATCGCGGCCGGGATCACCCCTGCGGCGAGGCCACGCCAGCCGCAGTGCACAACCCCCACGACACCGGGTCCCGCGATGCCGACCAGCGCGCAATCAGCACCGAGCGCCACGATCGCGAGGTCCTCGGAGTCGGTCATGAGGACGTCGGCTTCAGGGATCGGGTGGGCAGAGTCGACCCAGGCGACATCCGCTCCGTGCACAGCACGGACGAATGCCACCTCACGCGTTCCCACGAACTGGTGAATGCGATCCCGATTCGCGCGCACCGATGCAGGATCGTCACCCACATGCTCGGCGAGGTTCAGTTCCGCGAAGGGTCCCGAGCTCACGCCCCCGAAACGACCGGTGACCGCCCAGTTCACTGGACGGTCACCAGGTGCCAGCGGAGGGATGGTCCCGCTGGCAAGGGGAAGAATCACGCGCGAGGGCTACTTGAGGAAGTCCGGGACATCGAGGTCGTCATCGGTGCTGTCGAAGACAACTGTCCGCGGCTTGGCGACGGGACCCGTGGTGGTTCCCACGACCGGGATCTCCCCTGTGCCTTCCGACGCGACCCGACGAGCGGCCTTGCGAGCCGGGGGCTCACCGCCGTCGAAACCGGCCGCGATCACGGTCACCCGCACTTCATCACCGAGCGTGTCGTCGATCACGGCACCGAAGATGATGTTGGCGTCCGGATGAGCGGCGTCAGAGACCAGACGTGCGGCTTCGTTGATCTCGAAGAGACCGAGATCGCTGCCACCGGAGACGGACAGCAGAACTCCATGCGCACCATCGATTCCCGCCTCCAGCAACGGGCTGGAGATGGCCTTCTCGGCGGCCTGGACCGCGCGGTCCTCGCCACGCGCCGAACCGATGCCCATCAGGGCCGACCCGGCCCCGTGCATGACACTCTTCACATCCGCGAAGTCCAGGTTGATCAGTCCGGGAGTCGTGATCAGATCGGTGATTCCCGACACGCCCTGCAGCAGCACATGGTCCGCCTGACGGAAGGCGTCCACCACGCTGATCTCACGATCCGCGAGCGAGAGCAGTCGGTCATTCGGGATGACGATGAGGGTGTCGACCTCGGCGCGCAGGTCCTCGACCCCGTTATCGGCCTGACTGGCGCGCCGGCGACCCTCGAACCCGAACGGCCGCGTGACGACTCCGATGGTCAGAGCACCGAGTGACCGTGCCACCCGCGCGACGATCGGCGCACCTCCGGTGCCCGTGCCACCACCTTCACCGGCAGTGACGAAAACCATGTCGGCGCCGCGCAGTACCTCCTCGATCTCGTCGAGGTGATCCTCGGCGGCCTTGCGTCCGACCTCGGGGTTGGCGCCGGCACCCAGGCCGCGGGTCAACTCGCGACCGATGTCGAGCTTCACGTCGGCGTCGCTCATCAAGAGCGCCTGCGCATCGGTGTTGATGGCGATGAACTCGACGCCCTTCAAACCGACCTCGATCATGCGGTTCACGGCGTTCACGCCACCGCCGCCGATTCCGACGACCTTGATGACTGCCAGGTAATTCTGGGGAGCGGCCACGGTGCGCTCGTCCTTTCGTCCACGCCGGCGAGAGGGGGCTCACCGACTCCGGTGGTACTGACCCTCAACCTCAACTCGAGGCTGAGAAAAGTCGTGATCAGGACCGGCCGGAGGGTAGGGGCTCACCCATCACAAGCGCAAGGCGAGAGGGTGCCGAATCGAGGGAAATCGCGGAAAAAGTGAAAAATTCCCCTGCAAATGGGGACAACTCTCAAGGGGAACTCGACACCTCATCTGACGGGGCACCGCGCTTCTTCGGGTTCTCATCGAGGGTGGTCGGCAGTTGTGGTGCACTCACGTCGTACACCCGAGCGCGGCGCGGAAGTAACGCAAGAAGAACCTGCGACTTGAACTCCGGTTCCTGGGCGCTGCCCCACCGCACGATCGATCCCGACTTCAGGTGGAGTCGCACATCGTCTCGGGTGCTGGCGGCGACGCGGGTCACCCGTCCCTTGATCTCGGGGGGTAGCGCCTGCAACACCTCAATGCTGGCGAGCAACGCGGGTCCGTCCGCGGTGACGACGATGAGCTCCTCGGGCAGCTCCGCCTGCGGGTCGAAGACCACCCCCTCGGCATCGATTCCCTGGGCACCACCCTCGCCCATCTTTCGGGCCACAGGTTCCCGCTCGGTGACGGCGATGACGATTTCGCTGGGCCAGCCCCGACGTACGTCCACGGTCTTGACCCACGGGATCGCCGAGACGCGCTGCTGCACCGCGATGGTGTCGACACGCGCAATAGGAACACCGACATCGATCCCCGCCGATGCGAGGACTTCCTGCTCACGGCCAGCCCCGATCACGCGCACCCGTTCGACATCGAGCAACGTCGAAAACCACACAGCGAACACCGCGCCGGCTGCGAGCAGGATCACCAAAAAAAGCGCGAGGAGCGTGGCGACGCGTTTGCGGGTCACTCGGAGTCCGACCCCCGAAGTCGTTCCAGGACTTCGACCGCGAGCATCCCGATGTCCCCCGCACCCAGGGTCATCACGATGTCTCCCGGTCTGGCGCGCTCGGCAAGGTGCGCAGCGACGGCGGACCAGGAGGGCTCGAAGATCACGGAATCAGGATCCAGGGGGATGTGAGTCGCCATGGTCTGACCGCTGGCTCCCGGGATCGGGGTCTCGCCGGGGGCGAAGACCTCGAGAACCACCGCGACGTCGGCGAGACCGAGTGCCTCTCCGAACTCCCGAACGAACATGGCCGTCCGGTAATAGTGATGGGCCTGGAAGGCAACGATGATGCGCCCGGACCCGACCACCTCGCGGGCAGCGCGCAAGGTGGCGGCGATCTCGGTCGGATGATGCGCGTAGTCGTCGTAGACGCGTACCCCGGCCGCAGAACCGCGATAGTCGAACCGGCGACGTGTTCCGGAGAAGGTGGTGATGCCGTCAAGCACGTCCCCGGCCGGGCACCCGAGTCCCAGGCAGACGGCGATCGCGCCCAGCGCGTTCAGAGCGTTGTGTCGCCCGGGAACTGCCAGGGATACTCGCCCCAATCGGACTCCGTCGTGCACGACGTCGAAACTCCAGCCGCGATCACCCGCAACCGGGTCCACCATGCGGAAGTCCGCGTTCGTGTCGGTTCCATAGGTTCGGAGGTCCAGCCCGGCCGCCCGGCCTGACTCGACCAATCGATGGGCACCGGGATCATCCCCACAGAGGACAACGAACCCGCCTCGGGAGCAGATGCCGCCCACGAAATCTGTGAAGGCCTGTTCGAGGGCGTCGAAGGTTCCCCAGTAGTTGAGGTGGTCCGGCTCGATGTTCGTGATGATCCCTGCTGTGGCGGGCAGAGCGAGGAACGAACCATCGCTTTCATCGGCCTCCGCCACGAAGGTGGCTCCGCTGCCCTGATGGGCGTTTGCTCCCGTCTCGTTGAGTTCACTCCCGATGACGAACGTCGGGTCGAGTCCACAGTGCTGCAGGACCACAGTGATCATCGATGTGGTGGTGGTCTTGCCGTGGGTGCCGGCAACCGCAACCCCGACATAGCCGTCCATGAGCGCGGCCAGGGTGTCGGCGCGGGAGAGGACCCTCACTCCCCGATCACGCGCAGCCGTCACTTCTGCGTTGCTCGTTGGAATAGCGGTCGAGAGGATCAAGGTCTCGACCCCATCGAGGTGGTCCGCACTGTGTCCGATATCGGATCGAACGCCGAGGGCACGGAGGGCGCTGAGCCGACGGGAATCCTTCGCATCGCAGCCGGACACCTCCACGCCTCGGGCCACGAGGATCCTGGCGATACCTGACATCCCCGCACCACCGAGCCCCATGATGTGCACACGACCGAGGCCTCCCAGCGAGGATTCACTCACGGCGTCTGACCACCCTCCGCGATCTCGATGACCCATTCGGCCATCACACGGTCGGCGTCGCGCACACCCTGGGCACGGGCCCGAGCACCCATATCTCGCAGACGCGGCTCATCACGGAGCAGGGCACCGACCTGCTCCGTGAGCCATGCGGGGGTGACATCCTGATCGCGAATCAACACCCCGCCCCCGGCACGCACGATGGGCAGCGCGTTGAGTTCCTGCTCACCGTTGCCCACCGGGAGCGGGACGTAGATCGCGGGTAGTCCCACAGCGGCGACCTCCGCGCACGTCATCGCACCTGCACGGCAGAGCGCCATGTCCGCGGCCGCGTAGAGGAGGTCCATGCGATCGGTGAAGGGCAGGGGGAGGTAACCGGGCCGAGCCGCCGGAGCAGCATTCGAGGAGCCGTAGATGTGGATCACGCTGATTCCGTCAGCGAGCCACGCGTCCAGGCACGCGGCGACGAGCTCGTTGAGTCGCCGGGCGCCCTGACTCCCGCCGAAGACGAGCAGCGTGGGGCTTCGCACCCCCAACTCCTGACGCGCCGCCTCGGCCTTCGCCGCTCGGTCGAGTTCGCGAATCGATACGCGCAAGGGCATGCCCACCGCGCGCGCATGCGGAAGGTCACCTGCACGCACCGCAGCCACATGTCGGGTGAGCCGCGCACCGAGACGATTCGCCCAGCCTGGTCGGGCATTCGCCTCGTGGACCAGCAGGGGCACATGCTCCCAGCGGGCCGCCACGTACGCGGGGGCCGAGGCGTAGCCGCCGAATCCCACCACGGCATCCACGTTTCCCTCGCGCAGGATGCGCCGCGCTTCCCGCACGGACGCCGTGAAGCTCCCCGGAAACTTCAGCAAGCGCGCATCGAGTCCTCGGGGGACCGGCACCGAAGGCACGGTCACCAGCGGATAGCCACGCGCGGGTACGAGCGATGACTCGAGCCCACGCTCCGATCCCAGGAATGTGACTGTGCACCCGGGCCGGAGTTCGCGGAGGGTGTCAGCGGTGTTCACGGCAGGTTCGATGTGTCCCGCAGTCCCGCCTGCAGCCATGACGACGTGCACGTGGTCACGTCACCTCTTCCGCAAGGCTTCGGCGGTCGATCGCCGACGAAGTGCGCGGCGAGCACCTGGTTCGTTACGTGCGAATGCCAGGACCATGCCCAGTGCGGTGAGAGTCGGAACCAGTGAGGATCCCCCGTAGGAGACGAGTGGGAGAGGAACGCCCGTGATCGGCATAAGACCGAGCACGCCGCCCACGTTGACGACCGCCTGAATCACGATCCAGGAACCGACTCCGGCCGATGCCATGCGGACGAATGAATCCTGGGTCGAGCGGCTGAGTCGGAAGATCGCGAAGGCGAGCACACCGAAGAGCAGGAGGACGGAGAGGGTTCCCACGAGCCCAAGCTCCTCCCCGATGACTGGGAAGATGAAATCCGTATGGGCTTCCGGGAGGGATCCCCACTTCTCGCGGCTGGCCCCCAGACCCACGCCCCAAAGTCCGCCGGTTCCCAGCGCGTATTGGCCCTGAGTGATCTGCCAGCCGTAGCCGAGGCGATCCGCCCCCGGATCAAGCCAGGATGTGAAGCGCTCCATGCGATAGGGAGCTGCGAGGGTGAGGAGGAAGACACCGAGTGCCCCGACGCCGCCGAGAACGACGAAGAAGCGGATTGGGGTTCCCGCTGCGAAGAGCATTCCGGCCATGATCGCCGCCAACATGAGCGTGTTGCCGAAGTCGCCTTCGAGCAAGACCAGGATCATCATCACCCCGGCTACAGGCACGAGGGGAACCAGCAGCGTGTTCCATGTGGGCAGTGCATCCCTGCGACGGGTAAGCACATCCGCTCCCCAGACGATGAGCGCGAGCTTGGCGAATTCGCTCGGCTGCAACCGGAATGGCCCGATGATGTCGATCCAGTTGCGCTGTCCCGCCACCTCGACACCGATGAAGAGCACGAGGATCAGGAGGGCCAGAGAGCCGAGGAGGAGCGGCCACGCGAACGCGCGCCAGAACTCAATCGAGGTGCGCGCCGCGAAGTACATGGCGATGACACCTGCAACAGCGAAGAGCGCTTGCCGTTGTACCAGGGTGTACGGCGAACCGAAGACGCGCACGCTCTCGATGCTGGATGCGGAGAGGACCATGACCAGGCCAAGGCCGAGCAGGAGCAGCGCGGTACCGATGATGAGGTAATAGGTGCTGAGTGGGTGACGCAACCAGGTGCCGAGGCGGTAGAGGGCGGTCTTCGATGTCGGTGTCTGCGTACTCATTCCTCCGCCCCCCGTGCGCGCACCGCCGCCGCGAAGAGGTCACCGCGCTCGGCGTAGTCACGGAACATGTCCCAGGAAGCACAACCCGGCGCGAGGAGGACGGTGTCGCCCGGGCGGGCCATCTCCAGCGCCCGGTCCACCACTAACTCCATGGCACCAGTGTCCGTGCGATCCACCTCCACGATGGGGACCTCGGGCGCGTGTCGGCGCAGGGCGTCGGCGATGACCGCCCGATCCCGGCCGAGGAGGACGGCACCCCGGAGACGAGGTGCGATGTGTCGGGTCAGATCGTCGAAATCCTGCCCCTTGGCCAGTCCGCCAGCGATCCAGACGACTGACGGATAGGCCGTGACGGATGCCTGGGCTGCATGGGCATTCGTGGCCTTGGAGTCATCGATGAAGGTGACACCGGTCACCGTTCCCACGGTGCTGATGCGGTGCCCCGCGGGTACGAACGAGCGAAGTCCGTCGCGTATCGCCCCTGGTCGTACCCCGAATGCGCGCGCGAGTGCCGCCGCCGCGAGAGCGTTGGTGACATTGTGCGGGGCGCTCGGATGGACATCTGCGACGGACGCCAACTCCTGAGCGCGATCAGTCCGATCATCGATGAATGCCCGATCAACCAGCAGGCCGTCGACCAGCCCGAGCATCCCCACCCCGGGAGTTCCGCGTGTAATCCCGACGGCACGGCATCCCTCGACCACATTCGCGTCTTCGACCATCGCACGTGTTACCGGATCGTCCACGTTGTATACGGCAGCTACCTGGGTGTTCTCGTACACGCGCGCTTTTGCACGACGGTAGGAATCGAATCCACCGAAGTGATCGATGTGATCGGGAGCCAGATTGATGCACACCGACGCGAGCGGGCTCACGGAGGTGACGTAGGGCAATTGGGGGGCGCCTACCTCCACCGCGATCACATCGAGGCGGTCGTGCATCACCACATCGACGAGTGATGTTCCGATGTTCCCTGCCGCCACCGAGGCGAGTCCAGCGGATCGCAGCATGCTGTCCAGCATCAGGGTCGCGGTCGTCTTCCCGTTGGTTCCCGTCACGCAGAGCCACGGTGCAGCGGAGCGTGGCTCACGCAGGCGCCATGCCAGCTCCAACTCCCCCCACACTGCGATTCCACGTGCCTGCGCAGCCTGAATCCACGGATGGTGCGGTGGGAGTCCGGGAGACACGACGAGGAGGTCGCAGCCGTCGAGGTCGACATTTGTCTCATCCGTGACATGGAGACGTACGTCAGCGCCGAGGGCGTCGAGGATCTGTGCCTTCTCACGGACACCATCGGAGTGGGATGAGTCGATGACTCGCACAGATGCACCAAGTTGCAGCAGGGCATCGGCTGCTGCGTACCCGGCAACACCCAGACCTGCGACGCAGATCCGCCACTGGCCCCAGTCAGACTCCCGGTCTGCGCCCGACACATCCGTCACGCGCGGACCCATTCGGCGTAGAAGATGCCCAGACCGGCACCGATGCATACGCCTTGGATGATCCAGAAGCGGACCACGATCTGGATCTCCGGCCATCCCCGCATCTCGAAGTGGTGGTGCAGGGGCGCCATTCGGAAGACCCGACGTCCGGTGAGTTTGTACGAGCCCACCTGCAGGATCACCGACACGGTGACGATGAGGAACAGGCCCGCCATCAGGGGCAGCAGCAATTCCGTCCGGGTCATGATCGCCAACCCGGCTATGCCCCCGCCGAGAGCGAGCGACCCGGTATCCCCCATGAAGATGCGCGCGGGCGCTGTGTTCCACCACAAAAATCCGAAACTGGCGCCCGCGGCCGAGGCGGCGACTATGGCGAGGTCGAGGGGGTTCTGGGTGCTATAGCAAAACGGCGTCACCTCGAAGGCACAGTTCTGGCCGTACTGCCAGATGCTGAGGAGCACGTAGGCGAGGAAACTCATCACCGCTGCGCCCACCGCAAGACCGTCGAGTCCGTCGGTGAGGTTCACGCCGTTCGTGGTGGCGGTGATCAGGAACCAGACCCAGACCAAGAACAGGGCCAAGGGCAACACCACGGGGGTATCGCGCACGAACGAAATAGCCATCGATGCAGCTGTCTGACCGTCCGCGTCCGGGAATTGAACCGAGAGAAAGGCGAAGGTGAGCGCGACGATCGCCTGGCCGATGAGCTTGGTTCGGGCTCGCAGGCCTGTACTGCGCTGCTTGAAGATCTTCAGGTAGTCGTCGGCGAAGCCGACCACACCCAATCCCACCATGAGGAATAGGACGAGGAGTCCGGACACCGCCACCGGTCGCAGGGTGAACAGGTGCGTCAGGAAGTAGCCACCGAGAACCGCGATGATGATGGCGACGCCGCCCATCGACGGTGTCCCCCGCTTGGAATCGTGATCCGGGTAGAGCTCGGTCTCGGTCGAGGTACGAATCGCCTGGGCATAGCCGCGACGACCCAGGACCTTGATCAAGAGCGGTGTGCCGAAGAGGGCGATGAGGGTGGAGATGGTCATCGCGATCACGACGAGTCTCATCCCGCTGCACCTCCCTCGTCATGCTCCAGGGCCGCGACGATCCGTTCAAGTCCGACACTTCGAGATGCCTTGACGAGCACCACGTCACCGGGCTCGAGTTCTGCCCGAAGCACTGGAATAGCGTCGTCCGTGCTCGGCAACCATAGAGACTCGACTCCCAGGTCCGAGGCTGCCCGGTGCATCGGGCGTGTCCCTTCGCCGATACACACCAGTCGGTCGATGCCGGACGTCGCGACATGCCTGCCAACCTCCGCGTGCAAAGCATCCGAGAACTCACCGAGCTCCCGCATCTCGCCGAGCACGGCCCAGCGGCGACCATCCATGTGTGCCACCGATGTCAGCGCCGATTTCATCGACTCCGGGTTGGCGTTGTAGGCGTCATTGACGAAGATCACTCCGCGGGCGCCCCTCACGAGCTGCATGCGCATGGAGTTCCGGGGTTGTGCACCGTTCATGGCCTCCGCGGCCGCATGCAGCGTCATTCCGCACTCGATACCGACTGCGATCGCCGCGAGAGCATTGGACACGTTGTGCTCGCCAACGAAACCGATCTCCACTGAGGTGCTCGCATCGATTCGCCGATCGATGATGTCGAACTGAAGCGTCGTGGGGGTGGTGCGGACTCGATCACCGCGGATATCAGCGTCTGGGGACAATCCGAACGTGACCACGCGGGCTCTGGTTCTCGCACGCATGGCCACAACTCGCGGATCGTCTGCATTGAGGATCGCGACGCCGTCGGGGTTCATGCCCTCGACGAGTTCCCCCTTGGCAATCGCGACTTGATCGATACCACCGAGGAGCCCCACGTGTGCGTGGCCCACATTCGTCACGACTGCGATATCCGGTGCGGCTATTCGCGCGAGGTACGCGATATGGCCGATCCCACGCATCGCCATCTCAAGGACGAGGAACCTCGTGTTCGGCTCCGCTGCCAGAATCGTCACGGGGACGCCAACCTCGGTGTTGAACGAGCCCTGAGGCGACACCGTCGTGCCGTGGGAGGCGAGGACCTGGGCCACCAGATCCTTCGTCGTGGTCTTCCCACTCGAACCGGTGATTCCGATCGTCCGACAGGTGAGGCGATCGCTCCAATACCAATGCGCGAAACGCCCGAGGGCCTCGAGCGAATCGTTCACCAGGATGGTGGGCACGGATGCCTCGACGCCGGCGTTCTCCACCACGAGCGCCACGGCGCCAGCATTCTCCGCTTCGTGGAGGAGCGTATGCGGGTCGATCCGGTCTCCCGGGATCGCGAAGAAGACGTCACCGGGCGCGACCGCGCGGGTGTCGATGCTCACGCCCCGCACCGTGATATCGACCCCCGAGCCAGGAACCCCTAGGGCCTGAGCGAGATCGTCGAGCGCGATCGGAATCATGAGGTGATCTCACGTGCGATGCGGCGGACAACCTCGCGATCATCGAAGGGAATGCGCGCACCGTCGATCTCCTGGACCGTCTCCGCCCCTTTTCCGAGGACCATGACCGCATCCCCGGACCGGCATGTCATGAGCGCATATCGGATCGCATCCTCACGGGAGGCGATCTCCACGACTTCTGCGGAGCCGACGGCGTGGGCACCAGCAGTCACGGCTGAACGGATCACAGCGGGATCCTCGGAACGGGGATTGTCATCGGTAACGATGACAATGTCGGCGATCTGCGCACTCACGTGACCCATGGCGCCTCGCTTCTCGGAATCGCGATTCCCGCCCGCACCGAGGACAACCAGCAACCTCCCCGCCGTCTGGCCGCGGACAGCGCCTAGCGCCCTTTCGATCGCGTCGGGGCTGTGTGCGTAATCCACATAAAAGGGAGCGTCGGCCACGGTCGTGACGAGTTCCATTCGCCCAGGCACGTCGACGTGGCACACGGCCTCCCACGCGCGATGTGCGGGGATGCCGCACACGTCCAGTGCCGCTAGCGCACAGAGTCGGTTTGCGATCACGAATCGCGGTACCCGCAACATCTCACTGGCGTGGAATCCCGGACCCCGTACCTCCCACGAAGTGTCTCCATGCGCGGACCATGTCGCCTCTCGTCCATCCGTGGACACTGTGCTGACCGGAATATCCAATTCCGATGCGAGACGATCACCCCACTCCGTATCGATGCAGACGACCGCCTGACGGCACAACTCGGAGACGAACATCGAGCGCTTGGCTTGGAAATACGCCTCCATGGTTCCGTGATAGTCGAGGTGATCTTGGCTGAGGTTGGTAAACACCATGACCTCGAATTCGAGCCCGGCCACGCGACTCTCGGATGCGGCGATGCTTGAGACCTCCATGACGACGTGATCGATCCCGATGGTTCGGCCCTCCTGGACGATCCGGTGCAGATCCGGAGCCTCGGGGGTCGTTCGCTCGGACTTCTCCCACCGCTCACCGACGCTGACCCCGAGCGTTCCGATCAGCCCAGCGGAGACGCCGACGGCCCGGAGACCACCGGCCACCATGAAGGAGACGGATGTCTTTCCATTTGTTCCGGTGACGCCGAGCAGGGTCATCGGGTCGCTCGGTCCATAGATCTCCCGGGAAAGGACTGCGACGGCACCACGGACGTCGTCCACGACTGCGACCGGAACACCAAGATCCACCGCGCTGGCCTCGCCCGCGGGATCCGTGATGATCGCGCAGGCACCTGCGCGTATCGCATCACCTGCGAACTCGTGGCCGTGGCGGTTATGGCCGGGTGCAGCGGCGAACAGCGTTCCGGGAAACACCCGGCGAGAGTCAAGGCTCAGAGATGTGATGCGCGCATCCCCCGGCTTCGCAATGCGACCACCGATGGAATTGATCACGTCAACGAAATCCACGGAGTGCGACTCCGGGGCTTCGAACACTGCTACCCCTTGGCGGTGAGGGGAATCCGGGGAGCCCGGGTTCCCGTGGGCGGGATCTGTCGAGCCTGCAGCGAGTATGTCATCACCCTCTTGAACACAGGGCCGCCCAACTGGCCGCCGTACCTGCCGCTGCGAGGTTGAGACACGAACACCGCCACAACGAGCTCAGGATCGTCTATCGGGGCGACACCGATGAAGGACGCAACAACATCTCCGTTGTAGCAGCCGCATCGCGGGTCGACGAACATTGCAGTTCCCGTCTTCCCCCCCACGCGGTATCCCGGAATCTTGGCAAGCGGGGCTGTGCCGCCATCACCGACGACGGTCTCCAGCATCGTGAGAACTTGCTGCGCCGCCACGCGGGAGATCACCCGGGTGCGCTTGCCGGACTCAGGTGTGATCACCTCTCCCGTCTGCGAGATCATCGCGTCAACGATGCGGGGATCCTGGCGGACGCCTCCATTCGCCACAGTCGCGAAGACGTTGGCTGCCTGCACTGCGTTGACACTGAGTCCCTGCCCGAACGCGATCGTGGGCATCGACGTAGCCGACCAGTTCTCCACGGGGGGGATGTACCCCTTGCCCTCCGCCGGAAAGTTGGTGCCGGTCTCCTCACCGATTCCGAATCGCTTCATGTAGTCATAGAGCTTGTCTTCACCGATTCGTTCGGCGGCGAGAATAGTTCCGATGTTGCTGGACTGGGCCATGATCCCGCTCAATGTCAAACGCAGTTTTCCGTGCGGCGTGTGGTCCTTGAAGGCCTTGCCCCCTCTGCTCAGAGTCGGGGGCACTTTGATGACGGAATAGGGGTTAGCCGCACCCTCGTTGACCACTCCGGCAAGCGTGATCACCTTGCCCGTCGATCCCGGTTCGAACACATCCGTCAACACTCGATTACCCCGATCGGATGGCTCGGCCGATCCAGGGTCGTTCGCATTGAACGTCGGGGCGGTGGCCATCGCAAGGATCCGGCCGGTCTTCACCTCCATGACGACGACGGTCCCACTGGCAGCCCGGGCATTGCGCACCGTCTGAGCGATGGCTTCCTGGGCGACGAATTGGATGTCGCGGTCGATGGTGAGTTGTACATCCATTCCCGGTTGCGGATCAACGCGATCGACATTCGCCGTGGGAATGACGCGGCCACCGGGGCCCTTCTCGTAGGTCTGCTCCCCCGCCGTGCCGGCAAGTTCCTTCTCCAGGGCGTACTCGATCCCGCCCATACCAACGCCTTCAGCGCCGACGAATCCGACGACATTCGCCGCGAGTTCACCACCGGGATAGACACGACGCGATGTCGTCTCACTGAAGATTCCCGGGACATTCATGTCCGAGATTCGATTCCACGTCTCGGGAGTGATCATCTTCGCGACGTACACGAATCGTCGATCCCCGGTAAGGCGCGGAGTCAACTCTGCGACGTCAACGCCCAGGATGGGGGCGAGTCGCGCTGCTGCGGCGGCGGGATCATCGATCAAGGTCTGATCCGCAGTCACATTTCGCGCTTCGACGGTCACGGCGAGCGGATCACCGGCGGCATCCAGGATCGCACCGCGCTGTGCGGGCAGTTCAGTCGTCTTGAGCCGCTGGTCGAGAGCGGCGTTGGCGAGGCTCGGTCCGCGGAAGACCTGCAGCTCGAGCAGGCGACCACCGAACAACGTCAGCACGATCGCTGTCGCGACGAGCAGGATCATTCCGCGCTTGGGGATATCTCCCAGGGTGAGTCGCCTGTGGGCCCACCCACCATCGACCGGACCGCTGGGCGCACGCGTGCCCGTACGCGGGCGAGAGCGGGTGTCGGTGGCCACGTCAGTCCACCACCGGCTCGGCCATCAATTGATCGTCCGGGCCTGTGTCGCTCACGACGACCAGGGGCTGATCCGGAGCGACCAATGAGCGAGGCGGGAGTTCCTGCCAGAGATCATCCTCACCGGACCGGCTGGTCAGGATGCTGCCTTCTGTGGCGTATCCCTGAGCATCTGCGAACGTTGTTGGCAAACTCGATACGTCGGTGGTGAACGTCGATGAGGCAGTGATGCGGGCGGTCGTCCGCGACGAGATTCCCGGGGCTGGACGGGGCTTGCCGAGGACCTGTCCGTCCGGTACGGAGATGAACACCGGCGTCGAACTCGGGACCATCCCCAATTCACGTGCCCGGTACTCGAGTGCGATCGGTGCCGATGCGGCGGCGACTTCCTCGAGAAGTGCCTGCTCCTGCTCTTGAAGTGCCTGGAACTCACCGCGCAGCGCCTGGACGGTGAAAGAACCCTGCGCGAGTGACGTATTGATGACGAGCATGGCGACGAGGGCCAGCGCCAGGATGGCGGTGATGATCACAACGAACGTCCCACGACTCGCGCGATCCGGGCTCAGCGGAGCCACCAGGGTGAGATGGGCCCGCGTGCGCTTGCTCACCCGTGCGGTGGCGAACTCCGTGACCGACTCGGGGGCCTCGGCGACGGCTTCCACCGCCAACTCCGTCGAGGTCATGCGGCCCACCGCACTCGCTCTGCCCCGCGGATGCGCACGGAGGCTGCGCGTGGATTCACTGCGATCTCGTCCGGGCTCGCCGTCTGCGCGCCCCGGGTGAGGAGCGCGAACGGGGGTTCGGCACCTTCGGGAATAAAGGGAAGGTCCTCGGGCACGCGCACCCGGGTTGCTTCGTGGAAGATCCCCTTCACGATCGCGTCCTCAAGGGACTGGTAGCTCATCACGACGATGCGCCCACCGAGCGCCAAGCAATCGAGGGCCTGGGGAAGAGCGCGCTCAAGGATGGTCAGCTCGTCGTTCACCTCGATGCGCAATGCCTGGAAGGTGCGCTTGGCCGGATTGCCTCCCTGCCGCCTCGCCGGAGCCGGGATCGAGTCACGCACGATCTCGACGAGCCGTCCAGACGTGGTGAAGGGTGCGTTCGCCCGCTCGCTGACTATGCGCCGGGCGATGCGCGAGGCGAACCGCTCCTCCCCGTACGTGCGCAGGATGCGTGCCAGGTCTTTCTCCGAGTAGGAGTTGAGGATGTCGGCGGCGGTCGTGGTGGCCTCGGGGTCCATTCGCATATCGAGGGCCACGTCTCGGGCGTAGGCGAAGCCACGTGCGGGGTCATCCAGCTGCATCGACGAGACGCCGAGATCGAAGAGGATCCCGTGCACGTGCGGGTGACCAAGTTCCTGAAGCACGTCACCGATGCGGTCGTAGACCGCGTGTACCAGTGTCACGCGATCTGCGAAAGCGGACAAACGGTCCCGGCTGATTGCGAGTGCACGGGCATCCCGATCGATACCGATGAGCCGGAGTCCGGGAACGTGCTCAAGTGCGAAGTGCGCGTGTCCCCCGAGACCCACCGTGGCATCCACGAGGATCGGTTCGGGCTGGGTGAGGGCTGGAGCGAGAAGGGCGAAGACACGTTCCCGCAGCACAGGCTCGTGATGCGGGACGTAGTCGACGTCCTCAATCTCCATCAGTCGTTATCCGCCGATGAAGGTGGCTACCGAGTAGACCACGGTGCCCGTGAGGATTCCGGAGACGAGTACTGCTGCTCCGGTACGCATCCCACGGACTACCGGATGCTGGACGAACTCATTCAGTGTGCTCATGTCTTCCCCTTCGTGGTGAATCACGGTCGCGGTTCCTTGCCTCCGTGCGGCCGGGCCCCCGCCCGCATCGCCTGCCTGTCACCGGGGAAGGGATGTCAGGAAGTGGGCGGGAGGAGACCGAGCCGCACGACGTCACAGCACTCCTGGAATCACCTCCTCATTCAGGCCGGAGAAGTTGTCCTCCTGGCCGGCGAGATAGGTGTTCCAGGTCTCGGCGTCCCAGATCTCGGCCGTGGTCCCATTGCCGACCACGATGACCTCGCGATCGAGGCCTGCGTACTCACGCAGACCCGGGGGCACGGTGATGCGGCCCTGGCGGTCGGGGATCTCGTCGGAGGCACCGGAGAACAGGACGCGCAGATAGGCCCGGACCCGGGCATCCGAACGGGAGGCCTCGCCGAGGCGCTCCGCGTAGAGGGCGAACTCCGCCGTGGGCCAGACCACGAGGGAGCGCTCCTGGCCCCGGGTCAGCACCAGGCCTGCGGCCAGCTGCTCACGGAACTTGGCGGGGAGGACCAGGCGGCCCTTGTCATCGAGCCGAGGAGCGTGGGTGCCCAGAAACATCTGTCACTCCTGCCTCGTCGACCCCATAAATCCCCCTGGCACCTCCAGGTGGCGCCACTTTACTCCACTTTGCCCCACCGTCAACCACTTCGGCCACCCTTTCCTCCCCCGCTGTCCCCCGTTCCGGGGATGGCGACCTACCGTGGAGAGGTGATCAGCCGGCTCCTCGTCGCGCTGCCCGTGGCAGCCGCCCTCCTCGTCGGGTGTGCCGGCCAGCCGACCCAGAGCCAGGCCCCTAGCGCGACACCGTCTCCGTCCCCCACCCCGAGCCCGTCGCCGTCTCCGTCCCCGACTCCGACCCCCACATCCCCCCTCACGGGGCTCCCGGAGGTCAGCCCGCGGCCCGTCCTGGCCGTGAAACTCGACAACACCGGAAACGCACAGCCGCATGCCGGCCTCCACCGCGCCGACGTCGTCTACATCGAGGAGGTGGAGTACGGGATGACGCGGATCGCCGCGATCTTCGCCGGCGACATCCCCGCACGGATCGGACCCGTGCGCTCGGCTCGCATCACCGACATCGACCTCCTCGCGCAATACGGATCACCCGCATTCGCCTTTTCCGGTGTCCAGTCCAAGATGTGGCCCCTCATCGATGGATCCGGCGTCGTCGATATCTCGCCCAACAAGGCGGCGTCCCTCTACTCACGCGATGCCGAAAGGCGCTCCCCCTACAACTACTTCCTGGACGGGCAGGCGGGTATCGCGTCGGCTCCCGGTGCCTCCGTCACCCGCGACATCGGATTCGCATTCGACGACGCCGCTCCTGCTGGCGGCTACCCCGTGTATCGGGCACGCACCGAGTGGGGTTCCTCGTCAGCGGATTTCCAATACGACTCCGCGCGCGGTGACTTCCTCGTCAGCCTGAACGGTTTCCTGGCACAGGAAGAGGAAACCGGCGAGCAACAACGAGCCCAGACCGTAGTCCTGCAATACGTGAAGCAATCCGAATCCGAGTTCTTCGACAAGGGGGGTGGCAATACCCCGCATGCCGAGACCATCGGAACCGGCACGGGCATCGTCCTCCGGGATGGGCGCGCCTTCGACGTCACGTGGAGCCGACCGGATGCTGCTTCGGGCACAACGTTCCTGTTGCGTGACGGCTCATCGATGACCTTCAAGCCCGGACAGACGTGGATAGTCCTGCTCACCGAGGATCGCCGTGCGGTGATCGAGGCGACTCCTTCCCAGAGCCCTTCCGCATCACCCACCTCCGGTGCGTGATCAGGCGCAGTCGACGGTGGCGCGCGCACCATCGGGGCCGTACATGTAGATCGCGAACTGACCGAAGCGGCGCGCGATGGCACACCCTTGGTCGGCCGCCATACCCCACACGAGGAATCCCGGCTCCGCGTGGTCCTCGTGCTGCGAGGCACCGATGGCAGGCCAGACATCCAGGCCGCAATCCGCGAGGTCGGCTTCCAGCCGCTCATTTCTGGCGTCGTTGGTCGCGCGGTCGGGGCGCTCCCAGCCAGGATTCCACGCAGTGAGAACCACGGCCCCCTCTCCCCGGGCCCGGCAGAGGGGGGCCGGATCGACCCAGGCGGCCCCGTCCCACACGGTCACCTCGGTGTCGTCGTAGATCTCGAAGAGTTCGGCACGCTCCATAGCACCCTCCCGGTAGACCCCGATCACGTTTCCGTGACAGACTTGTGGACCCTTTCACACCGGCCCTGGGACCATGGTGACGAGCAGTATCGAGTTCGAGCAGGAGCGGCTCGACGCCTTCCATGGCGACCTGTCACGCCACATCGACTATCTGCGCACACGGATCGACCAGGTGACGACTGCTCCTGCCACGGGAACCGGACAGGATGATCTCGAGCGTGAAGCGCACCTGGTGAATCTCCGTCAGCAACTGCGCTCGGCGGAGGCCTCCCAGTCCCGGTTGTGCTTCGGTCGTATCGACCCACAGCGCCAGGCGGAGTTGCACATCGGCCGAATCGGACTGCGCTCCGATTCCGGTGACGTGGTCCTCGTCGATTGGCGGGCGCCGCAGGCGGCGCCCTTCTATCAGGCGACGAGCGCACAGCCCATGGGTCTTTCCCTACGTCGGCGTATCGCCACCCGCCAGGAGGATCGACGCGAAGTCGTCACCCACATTGACGACGAGCACTTCGACGCCGAGACGCAGTACGTCCCGGGCGCCGAGGCCATGAACGACCCGCGCTCCGGGCGGATGGGCGACATCCTCGCGACGATCGCCGCAGATCAAGACGCGATCATCCGCAGCCCACTCGAGCACGTCACGGTGGTCCAGGGTGGGCCCGGAACCGGCAAGACAGTGGTCGCATTGCACCGTGCCGCGTGGTTGCTCTACACATACCGAGAGAAGTTGGGGCGCGACGGTGTCCTCGTGATCGGACCCAGCAGCCTCTTCCTGCGGTACATCGACCAGGTGCTACCGAGCCTGGGCGAGACCGATGTCGTCCTCCTGACGACAGCCACCCTCGTGCCAGGTGTGCGCGCCACATCCGAGGATCCTCCGTACGTCGCGGCGATCAAGGGTGATGCGCGCATGTCGGAGGTCATTGCGCGGGCTATCGCCGAGCGCGTGCGAATCCCCCAGTCCGATGTGCGGATCGCCACGGAGTCGCATGGAGAGATCCGTATTCGCGCCGCACAACTATCCGACGCCACACGAGGACTCTCCCGCACGCAGCGCTACCACGAGGGTCGCGAGACATTTCTGCGTCGGGTCCTCGAGGCCGCCGCCCGAAATCGATTACGCGACGCTGGCGACACTTCGCCCTCGGCCGACGAGGTGCTCGATGAAGTTGCGGACTTCATCGATGATCGTCACGTTCGTCGGACACTCAACCTGATGTGGATGCCGATCGATCCACCCGGGTTGGTCCGGCGGCTCCTGTCCGACGCCGATTACCTCCGCGCATGCGCGGATGGACTCGTGACCGCGGAGGAGCAGCGACTCCTCCTGCGCTCCCCGGATTCACCGTGGACGTCGGATGACATTCCGCTGATCGACGAGGTGGCCGCCCGGGTCGGCCACTGGGAGCGACCCCGGCGTCCCTCCTCC
The DNA here is from genome assembly GCA_040381195.1 of Rubricoccaceae bacterium. Lineage (GTDB taxonomy): Bacteria > Actinomycetota > Actinomycetes > S36-B12 > S36-B12 > VGCC01. The sequence continues at coordinate 6,339 of JBEIHR010000001.1, read as the reverse complement.
CCCGTGAATCCTGACGAACCCCGTGAACTTGACGCGCGGGAGCTCCACGTTGCAAACGCGACGCACGTGGAGAGATCGCACCGCAGTGTTGCCGAGCGCGCATTCGATGACCGCGAGTGGATCTACGGGCACGTGATCGTCGATGAAGCCCAGGAGCTCAGCGCGATGGCATGGCGCGCGATCCAGCGACGGGCGAGCCGCAAATCGATGACCGTTGTGGGTGATCTGCAGCAGGCCTCGCATCCAGCGGCGGCGCGCAGCTGGGAGGAGGCACTCGGTTGGGCAGGCGATGCCCTGCGGCTGCACGAGTTGACGATCACCTACCGCATCACTGTGGAGATTGCGGACACCGCGCGGTCCTGGCTGACCGCGTACGGCGGGAATGCCCCGACCCTCCACCCGATCCGCAGTGGGACGCCGACGATCACCACCACCCGATCCGAGGCGGACGTCCGGACCTACATCGAGAAGGTGCTGATCGATTTCGTGGGGCGCGCAGCCGTGATAGTCCCTGCAGCGGACATCTCGATGTGGACCTCGATCCTGCACGGGGATCCGTTTGGATTTGGATCAGATGCGATTGATGCCATCGCGGCAGTGATCACCGCCCAGGATTCGAAGGGCCTGGAATTCGATCATGTTTTCATCGTCAATCCCGAGGCCATCGCCCAGGAGGTTCCCGCCGGCGCGAACATCTACGTTGCCTGCACGCGGGCCACAACCCAACTGCACCTGATCACACTCGAGTGAGGCTAGGTCGCCGCTGAACCGAGGCGACCCCAATCACGGACCACCGTGGTGCGCAGAACGACATCCTGCACCGACTCATTACGTCGACTTGCGATCACCCAGAGCAAACCTGGTGGTACTAGGACGCAGAGCACTGCGCGCACCAGCGAACGGAACCAGCCCACTCTGCTGCCATCGGCGCTCCTGACACGCACACCCATGACGAAGGCGCCCAGTGATCGTCCGGATGTGGCCCAGCAGGCCATCCAATACAGCACCATCACGAGGTAGCCGAAGACCAGCAGCACAACCGCGTTGGGCTCTGGTAGCGGCTGGGATGGCCTGAGAACGAAGAGCAGGAAACGTGTCGCCGCCCAGCCTGCGACCACGATCACACTGATCAGTCCGATGTCGATGAGGACGCTCGCAGCGCGGGTCACGAAGCCTGCGCGTGTGCCCTGAAGTGCGCGTGCGGCTCTGGGGAGTGGATCCGTAGCAGGCGCCTGGCCCGCTTCCACCAGGCGTTGGTAGGTGGCGAAATCCATCACTCCTCCTCCGCGACTTTTCGGGACCGGGAACGAAAGAGGATCCGATTGACGACATCGGAGATACCGGCATCGGCATCAGCTGCCTGCATACGCGCCACGTTCAGGGCACTGTCGGCCACTCCACCAGTCGATTCCCTGATCAATTCGGGGAGGTCGATCTCGTTGATGACGTAGTCCGCAATCTCGACGATCGGAATCTGGTTGACGATCACGTCGAGGTCGACCCGATCCACGACGATCGCGGTGAGGTCGAGTTCGTCGAGCGCCCGAATGACGATTGCTCGCAGGTCGACGCGCGCAAGGACCACATCGGTCAGATCGATCCGCGAAATCACGGCATCGATGATCGGGGGGAGCACGCGGTCGAGCGCTCCGTTCATCGCCGAGGAGGCGACTGCGCGCGTCAGATTCACGGTGGTGTGGACCGTGAAGCCGACGAGACCAACCACGCCGGCGATGGAATCGGCGACCGCGGACCTGATATCCCCCTCACCCGAGGGGACGTCGATACGCGAGATCACGACGACATCCCGGATGGGGTCGGATTCAGCGTCCACGCCGCCATGATTCCCGATGGTCACCATCGCCGTTACAGTGCCAGGGTGCGTGCCTGGTGGTGGCTGGTCATAGTTCCCGTTGCGCTCATTGCAGGCCTCCTCTTCCTCCTCGTGGGTGTCACCGTCACCACGGAGGTGCGCACGGGCCATGAGCAGTCGGCGCTCGAGCCGTTCTACGAACCCCCCAGCCCGGTCCCCACGACACCGGGCACGGTCATTCGCACCGAGCCACTCGGTGTGGACGTGCCGGGTGCAACAGCCCTGCGCATGCTCTATGTGTCGGAGCGTCCGGATGGAACGCCCGCCGTGTCCGGCGGCATGATCTTCATTCCCACGACACCCGCCCCCGAAGGAGGGCGGCCCGTTGTGGCGTGGGCCCACGGAACACTCGGTATGGGCGACGCATGCGCCCCGTCTCGCTCCGGCAATCCCTTGGGCGACACCGCGAATTGGCTGGATCCGATGCTCGCTCTCGGATACGTCGTCGTTGCAACCGACTATGTCGGCCTCGGAACGCCAGGTCCCGAGTTGTACCTCGTTGCCGAGGCGGAGGCACGCGATGTCGTGAACTCCGTACGCGCCGCTCGCGCACTCCCCGAGGCCGGTGCGGGCGATCGCTACGTCGTGTGGGGTCACTCCCAGGGCGGCCACTCCTCCCTGTGGGTGGGACACCTCAGCGAGCAGATCGCTCCCGAGCTGACGTTGCTCGGCGTTGCCGCAGCCGCACCCGCGGCGGAGCTCGCCGAGATCATGGGGGCGCAGTGGGATACCACCATCGGCTGGGGTATCGGTCCCGAGGTCGCGGTCTCCTGGCCGGCAGCCAACCCGGCGCTGTCGCCCGATGAGGTGTTGACCTTCACCGGGGAGCAGACGTACCAGCGCATTGCGGAAGCGTGCACGAGCAACAAGGGCCTCCTCGTTGAGTTGGCGCTTCGCAAGTCGGCGGGTCAGGAATTCTTCGCCGGTAATCCACTGCAGAACACGGCGTGGGCGGACTACGCGCGGGCGCAGACGCCTCCTGCGATGCCTGGCTCGATGCCGCTGTTCATCGCGCAGGGCACCGCCGATGAAGTCGTTCTCGCGTGGCCCAATGCCGCGCTGCAGGAGCGCTGGTGCGCGGCGGGTTCCGACCTCACGATGCTGTGGATGGGTGGGGTCGGACACATGCAGGCCGCGATCGCCGCGGGTCCGTCGGTCACCGAGTGGGTGGCGGATCGCTTCGCGGGGAAGCCCACCTCACGTAATTGCGAATTCCCACCCGCCGTTGCCCCGGAGGCACCGCAGAACTGACGGGACACGTGTCCGAGGTCGAGGATGTGTCAGATAGAGGGGCGAGCAGATGAACTACTGAGGATCGCCTTCGGCGCGACGGCGCCAACGATCCTCCATCTTGCCCATGAAGCCCGGTCCGGTTTGCTTGGGAGCCTGGGTCGCCGCGGGCTGTTCACCCTCCGCTGTTGGAGCAGTTCCCGCCCCGCCTGAGAACGCGGAGTACACGAGTACTGCACCAGCAAGCATGATCACGAATCCGACGACGCCGAGGGCGATGACCGCCGTGGCGACACCGGCGAGGATCAGTCCCATTCCGCCGAGGAAGCCGAGTACCCCGAGGGCGGCGCGACCGCGATGGGCACCGCCCACACCGGTGGAGCGCAACGATGTAGCGAACTTCGGATCTTCGGCGTAGAGCGCCTTCTCCATCTGCTCCAGCAGGCGCTGCTCGTGCTCGGATAGTGGCACCGCAGGCCCCCTCTCCTCTGGGCAGGTATGTCGCTCCACTAAGGATAAGCACTAATCGCCTGGAGCGAAACCCGCGGGTCGGTCTCCCCGGGGTGAATGCCCGGGCTCTGTCCGGGTGACCACTCCCGGCACGAGGCGGCCGGGCACCACCGCCTCCTCGCCGAATCGGTCCCGTAATGCGTCGACCGCGATCTCGGCGTCACGGCGGCCGTGCTCGGGAGCGTCCAGAAGGAGCTGCTCCGGGGCGTCCTCGGCAGGGATCAGGTTCTCGGCCCGGACCCCCACCAATCGGATCTGGGCCCGCTCGAGGCCCAGGGCCGCGAACAGCGTCCACGCGGTGTCGTAGACGTCTTTACCGACATCGGTGGGGTCGTGCAGGGTGCGCGAGCGGGTGATCGTGCTGAAGTCGGAAAAGCGCACCTTGAGCGAGATCGTGCGCGTTCGATACCCGGCGCGGCGCAGTCGCGCGGCGACGTGATCAGCAAGGGCTGCGATGCGGGTGCGCACGAACTCCTCGTCGTCCGTGTCCTCCGCGAAGGTCTCCTCGTTGCCGATGCTCTTCTCCGGCTCATGGGGATTCACGCTGCGCGCGTCACGACCCCAGGCCAACGCGTGCAGGTGGGAGCCCGTTGCTTCTCCGAGGGCTCGTTGCAGGGTCGCCAGGGGCGTATGCGCGATGTCACCGACCGTACGGAGGCCCAACCGCGTGAGGTGCTCTTCGGTCTTCTCGCCGACACCCCACAGCGCCCCGACGGGAAGGGGGTGCAGGAAGGCGAGTACCTGGTCGACCGGGATGACCAACAAGCCATCGGGCTTGCACCGGGTGGAGGCGAGCTTGGCAACGAACTTGCTGGAGGCCACCCCGACCGAGCAGGTGATGCCCTGTTCATCGACCACGCGTGCGCGGATCAACTCCGCGATGTGACGCGGGGGTCCGAGTCTGCGCAGCGCACCCGAGATGTCCAAAAACGCCTCGTCGAGGCTGAGGGGCTCCACCTGCGGGGTGACCGATCGGAAGATCGCCATCACTCCCTGGCTGACCTCGGAATAGAGCGAGTGCCGCGGCGGCAGGATCGTGGCCTGCGGTGCGATGCGCCGGGCGCGCGACATCGGCATCGCCGAGTGGATACCGAGGGCACGGGCCTCGTACGTGGCCGACAGCACCACGCCGCGATTGCCACCCGCTCCGACGATGACCGGGGTGCCCACCAACTCCGGGTGGTCGAGCAACTCCACGGATGCGTAGAACGCATCCATATCTATATGGAGGATCGTGCAGCCGCGATCGTCGTCCCCGAACCCGATGCGACCCTGCGGGCGGCGCACCTGACTGCGGCTCATGGGCCCACCATGTCATCTACCGCGTACTCCCCGGTCACCATCCGGGTGTCCCCGGGCTGCGGTGCCACAGCTTGCTGGGTGCCTGGTCGGCGGGCTTGACGTCGGCGTAGGGGGACTGCCGGAATCCGCTCGCGTGCAGCAGGATCGGTCGACTGCGCGGCTCGCCGCCACCGGGAACCGGTGAGGAGTCGACGAGGTCGATGACCGCCTCGCGGCCACCCTCCTTCCAGATCCGACGCACCTCACCGAGTTCCCAGCACCCGGTGGCGCGCAGGGACACACCCCGCGGCCCGGTGCGTCGCACCACACCGCGCACCATGAGCAGCCACGAGTCGAAGACGGTCCCGGCATACGGGTCCTGGACATCCTCGAAGAACGTGGCATCCATCGGACCGGTGGCATCGTCGAGGGTGACGAAGATGACCCGCTTGCCGCTGCGGATGGGTGGTGTCTGGGTGGCCACCTTCACCCCGGCGACAAAGATCTCCTGCTGCGACCTGCACCGCAGCAAATCGCGGGCCCGCACCAACGACAGGTCCGCGAGCATGTCCTCGTAGAACTCCATCATGTGGTGGCTGACGTCGAGACCGAGGATCTCCAACTCGGCGCGCACCGACTCCCCCGCGCTCATCTCCCCCAGACCTGAGGGTGCGACGTCGGTGATCGTCGAAGACATGTCGAGGGATAACTGCGCCGGGGAGACCTGCGACCTGCGACTGCGATCGTGCTCGGCGATGTGGATGAGCAGGTCCCGGCGGGTGAGGTGGTGACGCCGGTGGGTGCCCTGCTGGAACCCGTAGAGGGCGTCGAAGGCGCCGGCGAGGACCAGGTTCTCCGCGGTGGGCCGGGAGATCCCCGCGCGGTGCATCACATCCTCGACGGAGGAGAAGGGTTGACCCGCGACGAGTGCCTCGATCTCGGTGTTGCTGATCCCCTTGACCTCCTGGAACGCCATGCGCAGTCCCCACGCCCCATCGGGCATGCGCTCCACCTGGTATCCGGCGCGCGAGGCGTTGATGTCCAGGCCGAGGATCACCACACCGAAGTGACGGGCGTCGTCGAGAATGAGCCGCTTGGGATACATCCCCGGGTCGTGGGTGAGTACTCCACTGAAGAACGCCGCGGGATGGTGGGCCTTGAGCCATGCGGATTGGTACGTGGGCAGCGCGAATGCTGCGGCATGCGCCTTGCAGAATCCGAAGGAGGCGAAGGCGCGCAGGATCTCCCACACCCGTTCGATCACCGCGAGTTCGTATCCCTGCGCGTGCGCGGCGCGGTAGAACCACACGCGCACCTCGTCCTGTCCCTCCGGTGAGCCCATGGCCCGACGTGATTCGTCGGCCTCGGCGAGGGAACAGCCGGTCATGGTGGCCACGATCTGCATCACCTGCTCGTGGAACACCACCACCCCGTAGGTCTCCTCG